>CAZLYF010000125.1:0-10401 GCA_964563725.1 uncultured Oscillospiraceae bacterium | reverse complement strand
GATCCACGACGAAGTGCCCGGCAGCGATCACTGCCCGGTAGAACTGCAGATCGACCTGCAGGCTTCCTGAGCGAAGGGCGGGACGCGCCGTCTTGTTCCGGAAGGGGACTGCTTCACTGACACGCCGCCCGGCGCGCCGGCGGCGATCAAGCAAGAGGAGGGTGGTTACAATGGACAGTCTGGAAGACAGGATCAGGCGCCTCGTGATGGCCGGCATCGGCGCGGTCGCGGACACGGTGGAAAAATCGAAGGAGAGCGTTTCGCGTTTCGCCGACGAGCAGCATATCCGTGACCTCGCGTCCAAGGGCGAGGAAACCGTTGAAAGCGTCAGGGCCCTGGGTTCGGAGGCGATCGGACGCATCCGGAAAAGCCTGAGCGAGGCGGATATCGCGTGCGCCGCCAAGGCCAGCGCGGACAGGATACGGGACCTCGCCAGCGCCGTCCACGCCCTGCCGGCGGTGGAGCGGCAGGTGTTTGACGAGTATCTCGGCCACCTCGACAGGGGAGAGGAACTGAGAGAGGACGGCTCGCTTCGTTCGGAGGAAGAATTCAGGTTTGGAAAAATGCAGCCCTCCGCGGACGCCGACCGGGACGGGGATGCGCACGCGCCCCTGAGCCCCACCGCGCCGGACGACGACAGCAACATCAACAAGATCAGGGCGGACGACGTGAACGACCACATCCCGCAGTCCGTCCCGCCGGACTTCTGAGCGCGGCGCGTAGAACGACGCGTCCGCCGTACCTCACGGCCGGCTACGGAAAAGAAAGACCCCGGCGCCTGCGGGCGCCGGGGTCTTCGCGGGCCGCCGCGGCCTTGGCCGCGGTATGGGCGCCCGGGTCATTCGCCCTGCGCTTCCCGTCCGTTTTTCCCTGTCCTGTCCAGCAAGCGGATCGCGATGTAGAACAGAAACAGCACCATGAAAACGCCGGCCAGCCCCAGACCGGTGACCACGAGCCCCTTGGTAAAAACGCTCATGCTTTCCTCCTCACCTGATCAGCATGGTGACCAGCGTGATCACCATGCCGCCTGCGACGATGGACCCCAGCTGCCCGGACACGTTGGCGCTGGTGGCCTGCATCAGGACGAAATTGTAGGGATCGTCCTCCTTGGCCATTTTCTGGATCACGCGCGCGCTCATCGGGAAGGCGGAGATGCCCGCCGCGCCGATCATCGGGTTGACCTTTTTCTTGCGGAAGACGTTGAGGAACTTGGCGAACAGCACGCCGCCGGCAGTGTCGAACACGAAGGCCAGCAGGCCCAGCGTCATGATCAGCGCGGTGTCCCAGCGCAGGAAATTCTCTGCGACCATGGTGGAGCCGATCGATAGCCCAAGCAGGATCGTCACCAGGTTGGCCAGCTCGTTCTGGGCGGTTTTGGACAGGCGCTCGAGCACGCCGCATTCGCGCAGGAGGTTACCGAACATCAGCGAACCCACCAGCGGCGCGCTCATTGGCACGAGGATGCCTGCCACCAGCGTGGCGATGACGGGGAACAGGACGAGCGCGAGCCTGGACGCCCGCTTGTCCTGGTAGTCCATGCGGATCCTGCGCTCTTCCTTCGTGGTCAGCGCGCGGATGACGGGAGGCTGGATCACGGGCACCAGCGACATATAGCTGTACGCCGCCACCGAGATGGGCGCCATGTACTCCGTGAGCTTGAAGTGGTTGGCTACGTAGATCGTCGTCGGGCCGTCGGCCGCGCCGATGATGCCGATGGCGCTGGCGAGTCTCAATACGATGTTGGGCTCGGCCATCTGCGCCGGGGTCAATACCAGCGGCAGCAGCAGGATGGAGACGAGGAAGGTCGCGAAGATGCCAAACTGCGCCGCGGCACCGAAAAAGATCATCGCCGGGTCCTTCAGCAGCGGCGAAAAATCGATCATCGCGCCCACGGCGATAAAGATCAGCACCGGGAAGAGCTCGTTGGCGATGCCGGCACGGAACAGCACCGTGAGAAAACCCGGCTCGCCGGCCGTCCCCAGGGCGGAGGGCATCAGGGTCTCAAGCACCGGCGGGAGGTTGGCCAGGATCGCCCCGAAGCCGATGGGGAGCAGGAGCGCCGGCTCATAGTCTTTTTTGATCGCCAGATAGATCAGCACGCCGGCGATGATGAACATCACCAGGGTCTTCGCGCCCGCGGCCGAAAACAGGAACGCGACCCCCGAAAACAGGTCGCCGGTCAGCTCAGAAAAGTTCATTCATTCCCCTCCTTGCGGATCGCCCTTTCGTTCGCGGGGCCGCCCTCCCCGGGACCGCCTTCGGCGGCAGCCCATTATACGACCCGCTTCCCGGTTGTTCAAGCGCGCCCGGGCGGCGGGAGACGGGCGCGCTCGCCCCTGTGCGGGCTCAGGTATGGATCTTCAGCTGTTCCCCGAGAGAACCGTCGTCGTCGAAGACGATAAAGTCTTCGACCCGCAGATAGACCCTGTCGCCGGGGCGGAAGCCAAGGTATCCTCGGCCGTCCGTGATGACCCTGAGCGAAACGCCGCCGACCTTCACGCGGAAGTCTGCCGTGTCTCCCAGGTAGTAGCGCTTTTCCACCTCGCCCGGCAGCAGGCCTTCCGCCTCTTCGCCGCAAAGGGCGATGTTTTCGGGGCGCACGGCCAGTTCCACCGCTCCTCTCCTGTCCCCGGCGTAGGGGAGGCTCAGGCCCGAGGCCGTCAGCTCGATGCGGCCTTCCCGCGCGATGCCCTTGACGAAATCGACCTTCCCCAGGAAGTCCGCCACAAACTGGTTCGCGGGACGGTTGTAGATCTCCTCGGGCGCTCCGCTCTGCTGCACCCGCCCCCGGTTGATGAGGAAGATCCGGTCGCTCATCGCCATCGCTTCCGTCTGGTCATGGGTGACGTAGACCACCGAAATGCCAAGGGTACGTTGGATCTCCTTGATCTCAAAGCGCATGGATTCCCTGAGCTTCGCGTCCAGGTTGGACAGCGGCTCATCCAGCAGCAGGAGCCTGGGTTCCGCCACCAGCGCCCGGGCCAGCGCGACGCGCTGCTGCTGGCCGCCCGAGAGCTGGTTGGGGAAACGCTGCGCGTACTGGGACAGGTGCACGATGTCAAGCACCCGCTCCACCCTTTCCCCGATGAGCTTTTTGTTCATTTTCCGGATGGCCAGCGGGTAGGCGGCATTGTCGAACACGTTCATGTGCGGCCAGACGGCGTAGCTTTGAAACACCATGCCCACGCCGCGCTTTTCCGGTGGGACGAAGGCCTTGTCGCCCGAGACCAGGACCTCGTCCAGATAGATCTCGCCCGAAGTGGGGCGCTCGAAGCCCGCGATCATGCGCAGCATCGTCGTTTTTCCGCAGCCCGAGGGGCCCAGCAGCGTCACGAACTCCCCTTCCCGGAACACTTCGCTGAAGTTTTCAAGGATGAGGCTGCTACCGAAGGACTTGCTTACGCCTTTGATGGTCACGGTGGACATGCGCGGCCCCTTTCAGATGGAGAACTCGCCCCGGGTCAGGCGGTTGAGCAGCAGGTTCAGCAGCACCACCAGCGTCAGGATGCCGAAGGCCATCGCGGAAGCCTGGGGCTGGCTGGTATAGGTCCAGTATTCGTACAGCTGGAACCCGATGGTCTTGGTGGTGTTCGAGTACAGCAGGGCTGTCATGGACAGCTCGTAGAAACAGGGGATGAAGATCAGGAACCAGCCCGCGGCGATGGAGGGGAAGATCAGCGGCCCCGTGATCCTCAGCATCGTCCGCGGCCAGCCCGCGCCCGAGATCTGGGAGGACTCCTCCAGAGAGACGTGGATCTGGCTCATCGCCGACACCACGGTGCGCATGCCCATCATCATGTACTTGATCAGGTAGGCCACGATGAGAATGTAGGCGGTGTTGTAGATGTTGACCCCGTAATTGCCCTGCATGGACATGATGAGCCCCAGGGCGATCACCACCGACGGCGTCCCGGAACCCAGGGTGATCAGGAAATCCGGCAGCCTGCGGCCCCTGACCCTGGTGCGCTGCAGAAGAAAGCCCATCGCGCAGGCGACGACGATGCCGGCGGTAGCCGCGACGGACGCATACAGGAGGCTGTTTTTAAGACAGCCCAGCGTCTCGTCCCTCGTGAAGATCGTCCGCCACTGGTTCAGCGTGAAATTGCCCGCCTCCGTGACCGCCTTCCCCACGTCGATCTTGAAGGAGGTGGTGAGGATCGTCAGGAAGGGGAGGAGTACGACGACCCCCGAAAACAGGGCCGTCGCCATGGTCAGGGGCAGGCGCCAGCTCCGCAGGTCGACGATGTTGGGGCGCGTGCTCTTGCCGGAGACCGTGATGTACTGCTTTTTCGCCAGCACGAAATCGGACAGGTAGAGAATCAGCATCGCCTGCAGCATCAGGAAGACCGCGAGGCCCGTGGCGTCGTTGAGGCCCTGTGTGCCGCGCCCGTAATACTCGATGATGCGCGTGGTCACCGTATGCACCCGGCCGGGAGCGCCGATGATGGACGGGATGCCGAAAGCGCTGGCCGCGCCGACAAAGACCAGCAGCGCGCCGGCAATGACCGAAGGCGTCATCATCGGCAGCGTAACGGTCAGCAGGGTCCTCAGCGGCGAGGCGCCGGAGATCCTGGACGCTTCCTCCAGGGAGGGGTCCATCTTTTCCATCGCCCGGGAGATGGTGATGAAGGCATAGGGAAAGTAGAATGTGGACAGGACCCAGATCATCCCGCCCATGCTGTAGACGTTCACCGGTCCCGTTTCTCCGGAGAGGCCAAAGACCGCCCGCAGCAGCAGGTTGACGGAGCCCACGTTGGGATTGAGCAGGCGCAGCCAGGCCATGGCGCCCACGTAGGGCGGCACCATGTAGGTCAGCACGAAGAGCCTGCGGAAAAACATCCTCCCGTGCATGTTGGTCCGGCCCACCAGCCAGGCCAGCGGAAAAGCGATCGCCGTGCCGATGAACATGGTGGCCAGGGAAGCGACGATGGTGTTGACCAGGGCGCTGCGGTTCATGTCATAGCTGAAGAGCCTCTTGAAGGTCTCCAGGGAGAAGGACCCGCCTGGGGTGAACGCGCGGGCCAGCAGGTGAAACATCGGCAGCAGCTGAAAGACGATCATGAAATCCGCGATCAGCAGGATGATGATCCACTGGCTGTTGAAGCGCCAGCTCTTTTCGCCGTACATCAGCGCCGCCAGCAGCAGCGCGTCGGCAAGGAGCAGCGAAGAGAGGAGGATGATCGTACGGCTGGCGGAGTACAGCAGCTGCTGCGGAAAACTCAGGCTGCCTTCCGCGGCCAGCCTGGCCGCGGTGACGCGGGGGCCAGGCTGCCGGACGGACTGCCTGAGGTCGCTTTGCAGCTGCGCGGGGAGGATCTGGCCGGACGCGTCCGCGCCGGACAGGAGCAGCTGCATCCTGAGGCGCCGCCCCTGCGCGTCCCCAAGGCCTTCAATGGCCGGTTTCAAGGGTTCGGGAGCTTCCGCCCCCGGCTTGAGCAGCGATTGGAGGAGATCCTGGCGGAACAGGGCGCGGTCCCCTTCGGACAGCGCGGCGAGCGCGGCTTTCAGCTCGGCGCCCAGCGGGATCTCGTCCATGGCGTACAGGGCGAAGAGCAGCGAGAAAAGGGTCCTTTCGCGCGCGCTCCCGGGCAGCGCCGCGGCAAACGCCGCGGCGGCGGCGGCTGCCTCGGCGTCCCGGCGCGCGAGGAGGAGCCCGATATACCCGCGTTCGATCTCCTCAGCCGGCTTCCCCTCAGCGAAGGCGCCGAGCGCCCGGATTTTTTCCGCTTCCGCCGCCGGCCGCGCCTCCGCGTCGATTTTTTGCAGCAGCCCTGAAAGCAGCGGCCGGAGCAGTCCGTTGAGGCGGGAAGCCCGCAGCGTCCCGGCCTGCCGCTCGAGCGCTTCGCCAAACTCGGGCTCCATGATCTCGGACAGCTGAAGGAGCAGTTCCGTATGATCGTACAGGGCGGGGTCCCCGACGGCCGCGCAAAGGGCCGCATACAGGGCCTGAGCCGACGAGAGGAGCCGGACGCCTGTGAAATGGTCCGCGTCCATCGCGTACAGCAGGTCCCTGTACGCCTCGCCCGGGGGCTTCCCCTGCGCCTGGGACGCGGCAAAGCCATCGTCCTTCGCCGCGGACACGAGCAGGGGAAGGAGCTCGCTGAAGTCAAAGCCGGGATCGGCCGCGAGCAGGCGCCCGTGCAGAGAGCGCGAGAGGCCGATCAGGCCTGCGCCATTGTCTTTGAAGCGGGACAGCTTGCGCGTGCCGAGCGCTTCGGCGAACAGGGCTCCCTTTTCCCTGGTGACGGCGGCTTCGACCGAAGGGTATTGTTCCCGTTTGAGCGCATCGAGCCGGCTCAGGGCTTCGGAGGCGTCCGCGGCGGACAGCAGCGGGGCGAGTTCCGTGATCCACGTTTCGAAAACCGGAAGCCCGCCGTCGGCGACGCCCCGGCGCGCGGCGCGCAGCGCGGAAAGGGCGGGCGCAAAGCGCTCCGCCGTTTCCGGGTCATCCAGGGCCACAAGAAGGGAATCGAGCAGGGCTTCCCGCCTGCCGTCGTCCATCTTCTGCGCCTCTTCGAAGGTGACGCCGCCAGAGAGGGTCTTTTGCCAGGCTTCGATGAGCAGCTCCTCAAGCAGCGCGCCGAATCCCTGCAGCCCTTCAGCGTCAAGGCCTTCAAGCAGGGGCTCCATGTCGTTCCCGTAGCGGCGGGACAGCTCGCCGCCTGCCCGGTAGATGGCCGAGAAAGCCTGTTCGCTGTCAAAGCCGGAACCGCGGAAAACAGCGTTGCCGTAGACCCCGGCTGAGATCAGCAGGACCGACGCCGCTGCCAGCGCCGCGAGCGCGGACCTGACGCCGAGGCCCTGACGCGCCGCGCCGGGCGTTTGAGCCGCCGAATGCCTCATCGATTCGTCTCCGGGAGAGAAAATGCTTCACGCCGCAGCCAAACCGGGGGAAGCCGGTCCCGGCTTCCCCCGCAGGCAGCCCAAAGAGTCACTTTGAAATGGTCACGCTCTGCTGGAACGCGGTCTGGATCTCGGCGCGTTTGGTATAGCAGCGCACCCAGTCCACGCCCATGTCGCTGGCGATGAGACCGTTGGTGTCCACCGAATCGTAGGGGATCTCCGTCATGTCCTTGAATACGGAGTGCATGTAGCCTTCCAGCACGAATTTCTGCCCCGCCTCGGATAGCAGCCAGTCGGTGATCGCCTCGCAGGCCTTCGTGTTCATGTTCGCGCTGCGGTCCTCGGCGACGGTCATCACGGTGGAGGGGATCAGGATGACGCCGTCCTCGGGGTAGATGCAGGCCAGCTTGCTGCCATCCTCCTTGCGCTTTTTGAGCACGGACTCCTCCAGGATCATGATCACCTTGCATTCGCCCGTTTCCAGCTTCGCCAGCGCCGTGGAGCCCGACTCGATCATCACGCCGTTGGCGCCCAGGGCTTCGAAAAACTCGTATCCGTAGATATCGCTGAGGGCGGCGACGGACGCCATCGTGGTCCCGCTGGTGAGCGGGTTGCCCATGGAGATCTTGCCCTTGAGGGAGGCGTCGTGGGCGAAGTCATAGAACGTCGCCGGGAGTTCCTCGGGCTTGTACAGCTCCGGATTATAGGCAAGCACCATGTTGCAGACGCGGACGGGGTACCAGAAGCCCTCCTGGTCGTAGTCGAAGCGGAGGATGTCGGCCGCGTTTTCGATCACGTACGGATGCAGCCAGCCCCCCTCCTTGAGTTCCAGCGAGTAGGCCGGCTCTGCGACGAGCATCATGTCGCAGCCAAGCTTGCCCGTTTCCATCTCGCCCGTGAGCTTCTGCTGCAGCGCGCCGGTCCCGCCGTAGAAGAACTCGACGTCCAGGTTGGGGAAGGCCTCGGCCATGGCGGCGTCCATCATGTCGATGACGAACTGGTACATGGAGGTGTAGATCACGACCTTGCCGGTCAGGTCCTCGTTGGCCGCCAGCGCTCCCGGCAGGCTCGTCAGCATGGCTGTCAGCAGCAGCGCGGCGATCAGTTTCCTCATGCGCGTTTCCCTCTCTTTCGATATCACCGGCCGCTTCAGCGCCCGGCTTTTCGTGCATTCTATCACAAGGCGGGGAGAGGGACAAGCCGCGCCAGGCGCGCACCCTGGCCCGTCAGTCCACGGCCTTGCGTTTTTCTCCGCGGCGTGAGAAGATCCCGGCATGAAAACCCTCGTGCTCGAAACAAGCCGCCTTCTCCTGCGACCCCTGTCCGTCGGCGACGCGGAGGCAGCCTTCCTGTGGGCGGGCGACCCAAGGGTCAACCGCTATATGATCTATGCGCTCCACAGGGACATCGGCGACACGGAGGCCTGGCTTTCCGGCATCGACGACGGATCGGACGACAGGTATGACTTTGGCATCGTACGCAAGGAGGACGGGCAGCTGATCGGCTCGGGGGGGATCTGCTTCCATCCGGAGGACGGCGCGTGGCATTTCGGCTACAACCTGCGTTTCGACTGCTGGGGGCGGGGCTTCGCGACGGAGGCCGCCAGGAGGATCATCGCTTTCGCGCGCGAAGAGCTGTGCGCCCGGGATTTCGCTTCCGAACACGCTGTGGACAACCCGGCGTCCGGAAAGGTCATCGAAAAATGCGGGCTGCGATTCAGCCATGAAGGCTCCTACGACAAGGCCGACGGGAGCGAGACCTTCCTCGCGAAATTCTATACCCTGCGCCTTGGCTGAGGCCCGGCGGCGCCCGGACATTGACGCCCGGCATCGCCGGGGCTAACATCAGAGCGCCGGTCCCGCATGCGGGGACAGGCCGGAAAGCATGGGTCCGGGAGGGAACACGAGTGCCGAAGTATGAATTCCGCTGCAATGCCTGCGGAGCCGCGTTTGAACTGTCGATGAGCATGAAGGAAAGGGCGGCCCTGAAGGCCGAGTGCCCGGCCTGCGGTTCCGGCGACGTATGCCAGCAGTACGCGGGTGTCGGCGTCTGCGGGGCGAAAGGCGGGGGCTCCTCCTGCTCCGGCGGCAGCTGCGGCAGCTGCCGCGGCTGCGGGCACTGAAGGGAGCCCGCCGGTTCCTGCGCCATGCGAAGCGCCCGTACCATAAGGCGCGGGCGCTCCGCTTGGCACGGCCAGGCTATTTCGCGCTTTTGACCTGCGTCCACAGGGTGTTGTAGATGGTGAGGTAATCCTGGATGTCCAGGAAGAACTCACAGCTGTCGATGACTTCCCTGGGCGGGTTCAGGTTGGGGTTTGACAGGTATTCCTCACCCATGAGCGCGACGGCCGCGGCGTTGGGGGAAGAGTACTCGATGTATTCGCAGTTCATTTGCGCGACGTCGGGGCGGCACATGAAGTCGATGAAGGCCTCCGCGTTGCTCTTGTTTCTCGCTCCCGCGGGGATCGCCATCCCGTCCACCCAGACATTGCTGCCCTCTTTGGGGATGGCGTAGGCCAGGTTTTCATTCAGGTTGATCGCGTACTGGGCGTCGCCGGACCAGACCAGGGCGAGGATCCCTTCCCCTGCGACCATCTTGTCCTTCGTCTCGTCCACCTGGTAGGCCTTGACGATGCCCTTCTGCTTCTGCTCGATCAGCAGCCTGGTGGCTTCCTGGAGCTCCGCGGGCTCCCGCGTGTTCATGGAATACCCCAGGTACTTGAGCGTGATGCCCAGGGTATCGCGTATGGAGTCGAGCATAAAGACCTCGCCTTTGTATTTCTCGTCAAAGAGCAGGCCCCAGGTATCGACCGGGCCGTCCACGCGGGACGCGTCGTACAGGATGCCCACGGTCCCCCACATATAGGGGACCGAGTACAGGTTCTGCGGGTCGTAGGCGGGGCTCTGCAGCCAGTCCATCGTGTGCGCGGCGTTGGGCACGTTGGCGAAATCGATCGGCGCCAGCAGCCCCTCGGCGATCAGGCGCTCGATGGCGTAGTCGGACGGGAAGATGACGTCGAAGGCGCCGGGGTTGGTGCGCACCTGCACGAGCATGTCCTCGTTGGTGGTGAAGCGCATGTAGTTGACCTTGACCCCGGTCTCTTCCTCGAACAAGGCGAGGGCGTCCTCGCTGATGTAGTCCTCCCAGTTGAATACGTTGACGACGCCCTCCAGGGCGGACGCTGCTGTCGACGCGGACAGGATCATCAGGGACGCGGCGAGCGCCGCGAGCAGTTTTTTCATGATTCGGGTCCTCCTGTGATTTTTGGGCGGCTGTCCGCGCCGGGCCCCGCGCGCAGTACGGGGCAGAGCGCATTCAGCGCATGAAGGGGACGGGCATCCTTCTTCAGCCCGGCTCAGCGCGGCGTCGCCACGATGAAGCACATGTCGTTGAGTTCCTCATCGGGGAAGAAGTCGTAGAACGTGAAATCGCAGAGGAAGCGCTCGGCGGGATAGACGCCGTAGCCGTCCTGGTTGTGGTCGGTCGTATCGTAGGGGTCCGCCATGATGATCACGTCGTCCTGGCAGGTATCGGTCCCCATGGTTTCGTAGCCGATGA
>CAZLYF010000124.1:0-10469 GCA_964563725.1 uncultured Oscillospiraceae bacterium | reverse complement strand
TGCACGGCTTCGCGCTGCTCGCGTTCGAGCGGGTGTACAGGGTGAGGGAGTAGGGAGCAGGGCTGTGCAGACTGCCGTCTGCAGTGCTGAGGGCTGAGTGCTGAGGGCTGAGTGCAGAGGACATGAGGGAGTAGGGAGTAGCAGCTACCGGGAAAGAATGTCATAAAATGTCAGCGCAGACCTATGATACGATGTAAGTGGAAAGGAGCGCACAGGGAAGGGTGAAGCCCTTCCTTTTCGCGCGCGGAAAGGGGGGAGCGCGGTGACGCGGGAGATGTTCGCGGCAACCGTCGCGTGGCTGAGGTCCGCGGGCAGGACGGGCATCACGGAGCGGGAACTTAACGAGGCGCTTTGGCTGGAGGAAACGGCGGACCGGCGCGTCGCTGTCCTGGCCGGGCAGCGCCGCCCGGGCCTGTTTTCGCTCGGAAGCGGAAACTACAAACTGGGGAAGCATCTGTTTGAGTGACCACGATCCGCGCCCCCGCGCGACGGAGGGGGAGCCCCAAGTGGGATGCCGCCGCGAACGCGCGGCAGCGGATGCGGGCCGCGGACTGCGGACGCCGGACGGGGGCCCTGACGGCGGAAACAAAACTTGAATCGGGGTGGAGGGGGTGCCGAAGCAGGAGTACGCGCGCCGCGAGCTTACGCAGCTGAAGTACCTTCGGAGCGGGAAGAGCAAGAAGCTGAAGCTGATCGCGGACGAGCTCGGGACCCCCCTGCCGGCGGTCAAGTCGTGGAAGCAGCAGGACATGTGGGACGTGTTCCAGGACGCGCCGGGAGAGGTGAAACGCAGGCGGGCGCCGGACGGCAGCGGCGGAAGCGCTGCGCGGATGAGCCGGGACGCGGTCGGCGCGGGCGAGTACGCGGCGCTGCTGTTCGCGACCTTCAGCGAAGACGAAATGCGGCTGGCGGCCGCGGCGGACCAGGACAAGCGCGAGCACCTGAGAAAACAGCTGGCGCTGTACGCTGTCCGCGAGCACAGGATGCTCGGGCTGATCTCCGGGCTGCGCGGGAGCGTCACGCCCGCCGCGGTCACGATCGAGGACGCGCTGACGCGGGTGCAGACGGCCATGCAGCGCGCCATCGAAGCGCTGCACCGGATGGACGTGGACGATGAGCGCGCGCGCCTGGAAGAGGAGAAGCTCGCGATCCTCCGGCACAAGCTGATGATGGACGCAGAGGACGCCGGCGCGCTCGGGGAGAACGTCCTGGCGCTGGACAGCCTGCTGAGCAGCCCTTCGCGGGACCGGGAACTGGACGCATGAGCGCGATCCCGTACGCCCCCCTGACGCGCAGGCAGGTGGAGTACATCCGGCGCTGCCAGGACAGCTGGCTGAACGTGGCCGAAGGCGGCAAGCGCGCCGGGAAGAACATCATCAACCTCATCGCCTGGTCCGTCACGCTGGAAACCCACCCCAACAAGCTCCACATGGCAGCCGGCGTGACGCAGTCGACCGCCATGCTCAACATCATCGACAGCGACGGCTTCGGGCTCAAGTGGATCTTCAGGGGCCGCTGCGCCATGTGCGAGTACGAAAAGAAGACCGCGCTGAAGATCAGGACGAAGACGGGCCTCAAGTACGTGCTGGTCGCCGGCGGGCACGACAGGCGGGCGGCGAGCCTGATCAAAGGCGCGTCGTTCGGATCGATCTACATCACGGAAATCAACGAGTGCGACAAGGAGTTCGTCAACGAAGCGTTCAGCCGCACGCTTGCCAGCAAGCGCCGGAGGATCTTCGTGGACCTGAACCCCAAGCCCCCGGCGCACTGGTTCTACGCGGAGATCCTGGACTACCAGGACAGCCTGAGGGACACGGGAGAAAACCCGGGCTACAACTACGGGCACTTCACCATCGCGGACAACCTGTCCATCACCGACGACCAGCTGCGCGCGGCGCTCAGGACCTACGACAAGGGCTCGATCTGGTACAAGTGCGACATCCTCGGAAAGAGGACCAGCGCGAGCGGGAGGATCTACAGCGCCTACGATTACGCGCAGGTGGCTGTCACGCGCGAGTGGATCCACAGCCAGAGATACCAGGAGCTCTCCGTGGGCGTCGACGTCGGGGGCACGGACGCCACCGCGGCCACGCTGTGCGCGTTCACCGCGGGCTTTCAGCAATGCGTGCTTGCGGACGGGCTGTACCACAAGCAGGGCCGGGAGAGCGGAATGGACGAGGCGAGCTATGCCCGGATGGTGGCGGAGTGGCTGCAGCCATGGGCAAAGGCGTTTCCCGCGCTCGGCACCGTGTATGTGGACAGCGCCAACAAACTGTTCCGCGCGGCGCTGCAGGGCGCGCTGGCAAAAGCCGGCATGGGCGGCAGGTTTGCCCTCCGCGCCTTCAGGAAGGCGGACGGGATCAATGAGCGCATCAAGCTGAACGAAGCCCTGATCGCGCAGGGGCGCTTCAAGGTGGCCGCGCATCTGGGCAAATGGCATGAGGCCTACCAGATGGCGACCTGGAACGGCGAGAAATACATGGACCGGGAGTGGGTGAGGACCGACGACGGGTCCTATCCCGTGGACTGCCTGGACAGCGCGGAGTACGCGTTCTACCCGTTCCAGCGCTTCCTGATCGCGGCGTCCTGAGGGCTGTGCAGGCTTCGCCTGCAGTGCTGAGGGCTGAGTGCTGAGTGCTGAGGGCTGGGGGCCGGAGCCGAGCGCCCGCTGTGCGGGATGAAGCAAGGCGAAGGCCCAATGAGCAAAGGAGCAATCGAGCGCGAGAAGCGCGAAGGTTGCGACTATTGCGAATTGAGGGGGGGGTACTGAGGGCTGAGCAGACTGCCGTCTGCAGTGCAAAGTGCAGCGTTCAGCGTGCTGCGTTAGGAACGGGACTGTAGTGCTGAGGGCTGAGGACTGTGCAGACTGCCGTCTGCAGTGCTGAGTGCTGGGGGCCGGATTCCGCCGCCGCCTGTGGCGGATGAAGGCGGGAGAAGGCCCAATGAGCAAGGGAGCAGTCGAGCGCGGTCAGCGCGAAGGTTGCGACCATTGCGAATTGAGGGGGGATACTGAGGGAGCAGGGAGCAGGGAGCAGGGAGCAGGTGAACAGCACGCGTGACGGGAAAGGAGCCCAGGGATGGCGAGGCTTGACGCCCGGGAGGCGTTTTCTGATCTGACGGAGTACCGGAAGAGCTACTACGGCCTGTACGCGGCCTTCTTCAGCGGTAGCGAGGCCATGATGCGCCAGCACGCCACGCAGGACATGTTCTGGCGCAAGAGCCCCAGTCGCAGGAAGATTCACGTGCCGATCGCGTCGGATATCGCCTCCGCAAGCGCAGACCTGCTGTTTTCCGAGCCGCCCAAGTTCAGCGCGGAGGCCGACGGAAAGGCAGACGAGGGGATGCAGCGGCGCCTGGACGAATTGCTGGAGGGCTCGAATATCCTGTGCAAGCTCAACGAGGCCGCGGAGAGCTGCGCCGCGCTGGGCGACGTATACGGGAAGGTCAACTGGGACCGGGAACTGGCGGACTATCCGCTGATCAACATCGTGCAGGCGGACTGCGCCTGGCCGGAGTACAGCCATGACCGCCTGACGGCGCTGCACGTGTTCACGGACATCGCTTCCGGCGCCTCCGCGGCGGACGCGCGGAAGGTGACGCGGGTTTACGAGCTGTACGAGCCGGGCGCCATCGCCATGAGGATCTTCGCGGGGACCGAAAGCGAGCTCGGCCGCGAGCTGCCGCAGGCCGATACCGCCAAAGCAGGCTACCAGCCGGCGCTCGCGACAGGGGTCCCGGACATCCTTGCCTTCCATATCCCCAACATCAAGCCCAACCGCTTCACGCGCAGCGCCCATTTCGGGCGCAGCGACATGGAGGGCAACACGCTCCTGATGGACGCGCTGGACGAGGCGTACACCAGCTGGATGCGGGACCTGCGCCTGGGCCGCGCGCGCCTGATCGTGGCGCGGGAATACCTGCGAAAGATGCCCCCGGAGTACGACGAGGGGGCGGCCACCGGGGGCGCCTTCTATTTTGACGAGGACGAGGAAGTGGTCTGTTCCCTGGAGATCGACCCGACGGCGGCGGGCGCGAAAGGGATCGAGAACGCGCAGTTCCAGATCAGGGCGGACGAGCACGCGAAGACCTGCGCGGAGCTGCTGGAAAGAATCGTCACGGGGGCGGGCTATTCGCCGCAGACCTTCGGGCTGCGCATCGAAGGCAGGGCGGAAAGCGGCACGGCGCTGAGGCTGCGCGAAAAGAAGACCTTCGCCACAAAGGGCAAGAAGGAAAGCTACTGGCGCGTCGCGCTGGAGCGCTTCCTGACCGCCGTCGTCCACTTCGACAGCCGCGCCTACCCGGGCCTGGGCAGCGGGGCGAACGAGAGCGTGCGCGTCCATTTCGCCGACGGCGTTGCCAACGACTTGAGCAGCGTCAGCGAAGCGGTGCGGAACATATCGGAAGCCGCGGCGGCTTCCAAGCGCACGCTGGTCAGGCTGCTGCACCCGGACTGGAGCGAGGAGGAGGTGGTGAGCGAAGCGGAGGCAATCGCGAGCGAAGCGATTGCCGCCGCTTCGCGTGAAGTCGCTGCTGCGCGGCTGTGAAGAGCTTGCTTCGCAAGCGTGAAGAGGCAGCAGAGCTACTGTGAAGAAGTCGAAATCAGGGGTCAGGGGTCAGGGCCGCAGACTGCGCCGCAAGGCGCTAAAACCCCAACGTCTTCACGCGCTGCCTGCAGCGCACTTCACGCGAAGCGCTTCACGTCCGCGAAGCGGACGCTTCACGGCGGCAACGCCGCCACTTCTCGCGCCGCAAGGCGCAACGCGACTGAAGGCGCTGAAAGCGCCGAAAGGAGTACAGACCGCATGGAATGGCTGAAACCGATACTCGGGGACGAACTGTACGGCCAGGTGGCGGACAAGCTGCAGGGCAACGAGAAAATCACCCTCGTCAACGCGTCAGACGGAAGCTACGTGCCCAAGGGGAAATTCGACGAGCAGCACGCGACCGTGAAGACCTATAAGGACCAGGTCGCGGAACTGAACGAGCGGATCGGCCAGCTGACGGCCGGTCAGGGGGACGCGGACGCGCTGCGCAGACAGCTGCAGGAACTGCAGGCGACGATGGAAACCAACCGCGCGGCGCACGAGAAGGCATTGTTTGGCTACCGCCTGAAGGACGCGATCCGCAGCGGGTACCGGGTGCATGACGCCGACGTGGTGGTGCCGCTGCTGAGGATGGAAGCGATCAGGGACGAGGGGGGGAAGCTGGCAGGACTGGACGAACAGATGAAAGAGCTGCAAAAGGAGAAGGGCTTCCTGTTTGCGGATACCCCGCCGGCGCGGGGCGGCATGCCCAACGCAGGCGGGCCGCAGCCCGCGGGCGCGAACGGCAACGACGCCGTCAACGCGGCCATCAGGGCCGCGTCCGGCAGACACTGACAGAGAGAAGAGAGGCAATGAGCCATGGCGTATGACAAGATCATCTCGCGCAGCTACGCGGGCGCGCTCATCCCGGAGCAGGTGAGCAGGGAGATCATCCAGGCCGTCCCGACCAAATCCGTCTTTCTGACGCTGGCGCAGTCCATGCCCATGATGACCAGCAAACAGGTGAAGCTCCCGGTGATGACCGGCAACGTGACCGCTTCCTTTGTCAGCGGGGACACCGGGGCAAAGCAAACGGCCGACATGAGCTGGGAGAACGTCTACGTGACCGCGGAGGAGCTGGCAGTCATCGTGCCCATCCCCGAGGCGGTGCTGGACGACGCGGACTACGACATCTGGGGCGAGGTGCGCCCCCGCGTGGTGGAGGCCTTCGGCCGGGCCATCGACGCGGCCGTGTTCCACGGCACCAACAAGCCCTCCAGCTGGCCGGAAGGCATCGTGCCCTCCGCCGTCACGGCCGGCCAGGACGTCGCCGCGGGCAGCAACCTGTACCAGAGCATCAACGGCGAGAGCGGCGTGATCGCGGAACTGGAGGAGAAGGGCATTGCCGTGGACGGCTTCGTGGGAACGCTGCCCCTGCGCGCGAAGCTGCGCGGCGCGGTGGACCTGAACGGCCAGCCGATTTTCCGGAGCGCGTACAGCAACGGCGCGGCCGGAGGCATGGAATACGAGCTCAACGGCAGCATGATCAGATTCTCCGACAACGGCGCGCTGGACCCCGCGGACGCGCTCCTGATCGCCGGGGCCTGGAAGATGGCCCGATACGCCATCCGCCAGGACATGACCTACAAGATCCTCGACCAGGCCGTCATCAGCGACGGGGACGGCAAGGTGATCCTGAACCTGGCGGAGCAGGACTGCGTGGCGCTGCGCTGCGTGATGAGGCTCGGCTGGGCGCTGCCGACCCCCGTGAACACGATCTCCGGCACCAGCTACTACCCCTTCGCGGTGCTGACGCCCGTGACCGGGACGCCCATCGAGGCCCTCGCCTACACTGTGGCCAAGCCCGTCAAGGCTGCCACCGCGCAGGTCACCCACGACAGCGGCACGGGCTACACCGCCGTCATCGCCTGGAGCCCGGCCGACGCCACCTTCGCAGCCGCGACGGCCTACACCAGTACTGTCACCTACACGAAGGCGAGCGGGTACTACTTTGCGGAGGACTTCTCCGCCGCCGACTGCACCGGGCTCCCCGGGACCGGCGACGCGACCTCGGTCACCGTCAGCAGGATCAGCTCCAGCGTGGTCACCGTCACCGTCGCGTACAAGGCGACCGCAGCGTAAGCGCCCTTTGGGCGCGTGAAGTGGCAGCAGAGCTGCCGTGAAGTTGCCGCTACGCGGCTGTGAAGAGCGCCCTTCGGGCGCGTGAAGTGGCTGCTGCGCAGCCGTGAAGCAGTGTACGTGAGTGAGTAGTGATCAGGGAGCAGGTAACGCGCTACAGGCGCGTTGAGTGCTAAGTGCTGAGTGCTACGCAGACTGCGTCTGCAGTGCTGAGTGCTGACTTTTGGGAGCGGGGCAGGGGTGTCCCGCCCGCAGGCGCTAAAGCCCCTACATCTTCACGCGAAGCACTTCACGTCCGCGAAGCGGACTCTTCACGGCGGCAACGCCGCCTCTTCACAGCCCGTTGGGCTGCTTCCCGCGACTGGAGGCGCCACCGGCGCCGAACGGAGCAGAATGCACACTCACACGGACAATACCATTCCCGACGCGGTGAGCAAAGAAATGCTGCGGGAACAGTTGCTTGCGTATGCGTACCCAAACGTCCCCGCAGACGAAGAACAGGATGCGGCCATGGAAAGGGCCATACTGTACCAGTGGCAGCATGAACAGACAGCGCTGGAGGCGACCGGCGGGCAGCCCCTGCCGGAGGGTATTGCCGGCTTCACAGCCGCCTCCTTCTCAATGACCTTCCGGAACGGCAACGGCGCGAGCCGGGCGGATCAAGGGATTTGCCCCTCCGCCCGCGCGGCGCTGCTGCGGGCAGGGCTGCTGTACCGCGGGCTTGGCAACAGCCAGCGGTAAAAGGCAGCCCAGGAAAATGAGCCACATCCTACGCCACAGGCGCTTAAGCCCCTACATCAACACGCGCTGCCTGCAGCGCCCTTCACGCGAAGCACTTCACGTCCGCGAAGCGGACTCTTCACGGCGGCAACGCCGCCTCTTCACAGCTGCGCAGCAGCTTCGCTGCCTTCCAACCCCTCACGTTCGCGATAGTCGCATTCCATCGCGTTTCACGCTCAGCCTGCTCGTTCTCTCACGTGCCTCAGTTCACAATAGTCGCCTTTGCAGCCAAGCCTTCAAGCTCCTTTGTTCACTGGGCCTTCTCCTGCCTGTTTCCATCACAGGCGGCGGCAGGATACGGCCCCGCTTTGCCACTGCTTCTCGGGAACCGCAGGTTCCCGCTTCTCGTCAGCGAAGCTGACGCTTCTCGCGACTGAGGCGCCGCAGGCGCCGAAAGGAGCAACATGGCCCTCATCGACTACGTCCTGGACGCGACCGCAAGCGTGGAACCCTGGCTCCGTCAAGGGGAGTCAGGCCCCGTGTACGGACCGCAGCGACAGTGCAGATGCCGGATAGACGGGCCGGCCGCGCGGCTCTCCTCCTCCGCGAGGGAAGGATGGGCGCCGCCCGCGATGGCGGAAACGACAGGCCACATCCTGATGCTCTGCGCGCTGGAGGAAGCGGAGCGCATCAGCCCCGGCAGCCGCGTCACCAGCGGCGGCCGCAGCTGGACGGTGCTGGAAGTGCGCCCCGTGCAGGCCTTCATCGGCGAGCATACGGAGGTCAGGATGGCGTGAGCGTGAAGGCAAGGCTCGCGTGGAAAGGGGAAGCGGCGGTCAGCGCGGCGCGCGCCGGCGGCGGGAACGGGATCGACAGGGCGCTCGCGGCCCTGCTGGCGGCCTCGCTGCAGGAAACGCCGCGGGACAGCGGCGCGCTCGCGGCTTCTGCGAAGGCGAGCCGCGAAGGCCTGCAGGGCGCGGTGAGCTACGATTGCGCCTACGCCGTCCGCCAGCACGAGGACAGGGAACTGCGCCATCCAAACGGGGGCAAGGCGAAATTTCTGGAGGACCCGGCGAACAGCCCGGGCCTGCGCCGCAGGACGCTTGACGAGCTGCGCGCCGCCGTCGGGACGGAAATGAGGTAGAGGCGGTGGAATCGCACCTGGCCAAACAGCTCGCCCGCCAGCTGTCGGACGACGGTTTCGGCGCCTGGCCGCGGGCGGAGGCAGCGGGCGGGGTGTACTGCGGCTACCTGCCGCAGGAGCCGGGCGAGTGCGTATGCGTGTACGCCGTGGACGCCTCGGTGAGCGGCAGCGCGGCGGGCGCGCGGCTCCAGGTGGTCGCGCGCGGGAAACCGGGCCAGCTGGACAGCGCCGCGGTCACGGCGCAGGCCGTCGCGGAACAGTATGAAGGCTGGCGGGGCTGGCTGGGCGGCGACGGCTGCTACGCGAGCATCACCGTGGAAAGCGGGCCGTCGGACCTGGGACCGGACCTGAACGGGCGGCCCCGGTACAGCGTGAACCTGAGGGTGCGCTACTGCGCCCCCTGATGGAGAAGAAAGCGAGGCGCACAGATGGCGCGGGGACGGAAGGCCGGCTGCCCCATGGACGTGGGCGACTGGGCGATCCAGGCGAAGGAATTGGCGCAGGCGGCGTGGACGACGGTCGGCGGCCTGGCAAAGATGAGCCTGTCGACGGCGTCCGACACGCAGGACGCGAGCGCGGAAACGGACCTGTTCGAGGAGCCTCTGGTGACCAAGCGCAGCGTGACGCTCTCCTTCGAAGGGGTCGCGCTGACGGACGCCGCGACCGGCGCCTGGGACGAGGGCCAGGCGCTGTTGCGGGAGTACGCGCTGCGGGGCGGCTGCGAGGCGGATTTGGACCTGCGCGTCGCGGATCCCTGGGGGCACGCGACCGTGCTCACCGGCGTCGTGGAGAAGCTGGAGGACCTGAGCGAAAGCGGGAGCGGGCGCACGCTCAGCTTCGACATCCGCCAGGTGGGCGAGGCCGAGGCGGAGCCCTACGTGCAGCTGACCGCCATCGCGCTGCTGGACGGGGAGACGCCCATCGGCGCGGAGGGGCTGACGTTCACGGAAGGGGGCGCGGCGAAGCTTGTCACGGTCGCCTTCACGCCGGCGGACGCGAGCAACAAGCGCTTCCGTGTATCCAACGACAAGCGTTCCGTCGCGGCGGTGAGCGGGATCGCCGAGGCATCCTTCCTGGTGACGCCCGTCGGATCGGGCACGGCGACCCTGACCGTGACCACCGTCAACGGCCCGCGGACAGCCTCTCTGGCAGTGACGGTGACGGAGGCGCAGTGACGCGCGGCGAAGCGCAGCGGACAGCGCGGGAAGAGGACATAGGAGGGGCAGGATGGGAAGGACGCTTGAGTTCGACCGCTTCATGGACGAACGGGAAAAGAAAACCATCGACGTGCGGGTCTTCGGGAAAAGCTGGGAAGCGCCGGCCTCCGTGCCGGCCTGGATCCCCCTCACCTTCGCGCGGGCGGAGCGCGACGGCATGGAACTCGGAAGGGTCTCCCTGCGCGCGGCGGAACTGCTGCTCGGGGACGCCTTCGTGCGGGAAACGGCCCTCCACCCGGAATTCAGCGCCGAGGACCTTCAGGCGCTTGTGGGAAAGCTTCTGCAGATGATCCTCGGCGGGGAAGAAGACGGCGGCGTGGAGGCTGGCGCGCCGGGAAAAGGGTGAGCCTTCCGGCGCTCTGGGGCGCGGTCGAGGCGGATTTCCAGCGCGATTACGGCATCGACCTGTCAGGCGGCGCGCTGGAAACCCTGAGTTGGCGGCGTTTCCGCGCGCTGCTCGACCACCTCTCCCCCATCGGGGCCGTCGCCGCCTGTTATCGGGCGGCGGCGGAGGAAGCGGACCCCGGGACGGGCAGCGGGCGCCGGAAGGCGGAAGCGGAACTCTTTTTCAGACAGTTGGCAGGAACGGGAGGGCGGAACCGTGGCGCTTGAGGTGGGCGCGCTGTACGCGAGCATCAGCCTGGACGAAGCCCCCTTCCTGCAGGCGCTGGGGCGCTGCGGGGAAGCCTTCGCCGCGCTCAGGGACATCATCGCCTCGGGCGCGGG
>CAZLYF010000123.1:0-10470 GCA_964563725.1 uncultured Oscillospiraceae bacterium | reverse complement strand
ATGGTCCAGCTGTCTTTGCCGGTCAGCAGGACGGGTGTGACCCCCGCGGCCTTGATCTGTTCGCAGACGGCCAGAAACTCCTCGTAGGTGGTGGGGACTGCCGTGACGCCGCATTTTTCGTAGACGGCGGTATTGTAGATAATACCGAAAGGATCCGACGACCCGTTGGTCGGCAGCAGGTAGGCCCCCCCGTCGATCACGATCTGATCCTTGTTGACAAGGAGCGGGTACCAGGCCTGATCCCGGATGTCAACAAAGGTCTCCGCCATGTTCACCGTTTTGGCGAGGGACTGGTAGTTGTCCATCACGATCTCGGGCACTTCTTTGGACGCCATCTTCGCGTTGAGCAACTGACCGAACTCGTTGTCCGGGATGACCTGGTAGTCGATCTGGACGCCCGGGTTCAGCTGTTCGTATTCGTTCGCCAGCTTCTCCATGGAAGGCTTGTTCCAGGTCTGGTTGATCATGATGGTGATCGACGCGTTTCCTTCGGACGCTGCCGACGCCAGCAGCGATGCCGAGAGGATGAGAACGAAGGCGAGCGACAGCAGCTTTCTGAACGATGTACCCATCTGCGCAACTCCTTTTCAATTTTTTCGGGATACCGAATCCCAAACACCATCATTATAGTTTCTTGGCCAGAGTTGCGCAATGATTATACGCGGCTGGTTTCAGAGAGCCCGCGAAAAAACAATCGAAGAACAGCCGCCGGGTATGGGAAGCGTCAGCGTCGCTGACGAGAAGCAGTTGCAAGCAGTAGGAGTACTTCGCGCCACAGGCGCGCGTCACCGTCGTTTCACCCGCCTCCGACTGCTTCCCGCGCTGAAGGCGCGTTTCTCAACTGCTTACCGCTTGCGCAGCAAGCGCTCCTCAAAACCGATGACCCTGCCTGAAAGGCCATTTCACGAGCCCTAAGGCGTTCTTCACGGCGGCAAAGCAGCCACTTCACGCGAAGCGCCTTACGGCCGCACAGCGGCCATTTCACAGGCGCGAAGGCCCCTCATTCGGGCTTGATTCTCTTGTCCCGCCTTGAAATGGGTCCCCGCTCATGTTTCAATAGGGGCGCGGGCCCCGGGGGCGATCCCCGTTGGCGACGCGATAATGAAGGAGGAGAACCGGCGATGAGGAAATGGATGGCGGCGGCCCTGGCGACAGCGATGTTTCTGTCACTTTGCGTGTCCGTGTCGGCGGAAGAGAAGGCGTACGAGTACACCGAAGAGGTGCTGTTCCTGCCCGCTGGGGACCACGAGATCCCCGCGACGCTGACCCTGCCCATCGGCGCGGAAGGCGAGAAGTTCCCGGCCGTCGTGATGCTGCACGGCAACGGCTCCAACCGCTACGAGGCGGGCAACGGCTATGACTACGCCGCGCCTGAGATGGCCAAGGCCGGCATCGTGACGATCCGTTTCGATTACCTCGGCAACGGCGACAGCAAGGGCGACTACATTGATTTCACCTACGACGTGGCCCTGTCTGACGCGATGGCCTGCTATGCGCACCTGGCCACGCTGGACGCGGTCGATCCCGCTCGCGTGGGCATCATGGGCTGGAGCATGGGCGGGCGCCTTTCACTGATCGCGGCGAGCCGCCAGGAGGAATTCAAGTCCGTCTGCACCTGGGCTGGCGCGGCCTTCACCGGGGACCTTGACGAAGAGTACGCGACCGCGAAGGCACAGGGCTTCTATGAGGTCACCTATTCCTGGCGCGGCCCGCTCCGCCAGAGCCCCGCGTACTACGAGATCGCCATGGCGATCGACTACGGCCAGGTGATCGCCTCCATCAAGGCGCCGATCCTGGCGATCAACGGCGCGCTGGACACCGTGGTGCTGCCGGAAGTGTCCGAATACATCGTCGCCACCTCCACCAACCCAGCCAGCGAGCTGTACCTGCTGGAAGGCGCGGACCACACCTTCAACGTGTTCACCGGCGATTTGGGCGCGCTTGAGAACATCACGGACAAGACCATCGACTGGTTCCTGAATACCCTGTAAAAAGGAGGGGAGGAACGGTTTTATGTGTTCTCGAAAACGCATAGATCCGTTCCCCCTTTTTTACCCCTCCTGGAAGGGAACGCCTTCTCCCGCCGCGTCCAGGCGGTTGATTTTGCGCTGGTTGAAGACGGAATACACCATCGAAAGAATGGACAGCGCCAGAAAAACCACGCAGATGGGCCGGGACAAGATGCTGAGATAGTTTCCGTCCGCGATCTGCATATGCCGCCGGAAGTTGCTTTCCGACATGGGGCCCAGGATCAGCGTCAGCAGGATCGGGGACAGGGGGAAATCGTACTTCTGCATCAGGTAGCCGACGATGCCGAACACCAGCGCGACACCCACGTCGAAGACGTTCTGGTTGATGGCATAGGCGCCGACCAGGCTGATGACGAGGATGCTGGGGAGCAGGATCCGCTTCTCGACCGAGATGATTTTGGAGAAGGACCGCACCCCCATGATCCCGACGATGAGCATCGCCAGGTTGGCGAGCAGCAGCGCCGCGAATACGGAATAGACGATGTCCAGTTCGTTGACATAAAGCATCGGGCCCGGGGTGATGCCCTTCATGATGAAGGCGCCCAGCAGCACCGCTGTGACGCTGTCTCCCGGCACGCCCAGGGAGAGCAGCGGGATCATCGCCCCGCCGGAACAGCCGTTGTTCGCGCTTTCCGTGGCGGCGATCCCCTCTGGCGTCCCCTTTCCGAAACGCTCGGGATGACGGCTTGTGCTCTTGGATACGCCGTAGGACACGAAGGCGCTGATGTCTCCCCCCGCGCCGGGGATGGCGCCGATGAAGGACCCGATGAGCCCGCCGGAGAGGATGTTTTTCCAGGTAGCGCGAATGTCGGCTCCCGAGGGGAGGGCGCGCTTGATTTTCACGTTGGCCCGCTGCACCGTCTGTTTCCCGTTGACGACGTTCTCGACGCTGGAAAAGACCTCCGCGGCCGCGAAGAGGCCGATGAGCGCGGGGATGAAGGGGATACCCTCGTAGAGCCCGTATACGCCTTTGGGGATGAAGCGGATATATCCGCAGGTCTTGTCCATGCCCACCGTGCAGATCAGCAGCCCGAAAAAGGCCGACATCAGGCCTTTGACGATGGATTTGCCCGAGATGGAGATGATGACCGACAGCCCGAAGAAGGCTAGCATGAACATCTCCGCGGGGCCGAAGGCGAGCGCGGCTGAGGCGATGAGCGGGGAAAGGAAGGTCATGCACAGCGCCCCGATGAGCCCCCCGAAAAAGGAGGCGAACATCGCGATGGACAGCGCCCGCGCCGCCTCCCCGCGCTGCGCCATGGGGTAACCGTCCATGACGGTCGCGGCCGCGGCGGGGGTGCCGGGCGTGTGGATGAGGATGGCGGAGATCGACCCGCCGTACATCCCGCCGCAGTAGATGCCCAGCAACAGTCCCACCGACGGGATGAGGTCCATCCCGAAAGAGAAGGGGATCAGCAGCGCGACGCCCATCGTGGCCGTCAGCCCGGGGATCGCACCGATCAGGATGCCGCCCGCTGCCCCCAGGAAGACCATCAGCAGCACCTGCGGGTCCACCAGCATGCGCGCGTAGCTGGACAGAAGCAGTTCCCAATCCATTGCGGCCCCTCCTTTCAGTACAGGAACCCGAACGGCCCGAGTGGGAGCTCGATGCTGAGCACCTGCCAGAACAGAAGCCACACCAGCACCGACAGGACCAGCGCGATCAGCGCCATCTTCGGATAGCTCCTGAAGCCCGTGATGGCCATCAGCGCGAAGAGACCCAGAGGCGAAAGGATCAGGAAGCCCGCGATGTCCCACAGGACGATGAAGACGACAACGATCCCCACGGTCATCAGCATATGGCGCATGCCCTTGTCGCGCAGGCTCAGGGTAGGCGCCTGCTTCGTGTCCTTGACCAGGAACGAGCGGATCACCAGCGCGGCGGAACAGAGGATCAGTCCCGATGCCATGATCTGGGGGAAGACCTCGGGCCCGACGGGAACGTTGCGGAACTGCTTGAAATGCGTGCTCAGGTAGAAAGCCACACCGCCGAACAGCATCCCGATCGCTCCCGCGATGCGGTCGGCAAAGGGCATCGTACGGGTCTTGCGCATGGCGGATCCTCCCATATCAAGCGAAGCGGGGCGGGCGCGCAGGGCGCCCGCCCCGTCGGGCTGTGAGTCCCCTCCCGTCACTCAGCCAGGCCGAGCGACTTCATCGTGGACTCCACGTCCGTGTAGTTCTGCTTGAGGAAGGCCGTGAAATCCTCCGTGTTCTGGTAAGCGATGGTCAGCATGCCGTTGTTCATGAAAGTGACGAAATCGGGATCCTGCACGGCCTTGGCGAACACTTCGTTCAGGAAGGCCATGATTTCCGGATCGACGCCCTTGGGCAGCGCGAGACCGCGCCATGTGCCGTAGACAACATCAAAGCCCTGCTCCTGGAAGGTGTGGATGTCCGGGTAGCGCTCAGGCCGGATCGTGTCCATCACGCCGAGCACGGTGATGTTTCCGGCCTCCATCTGGGAGCGGACCTCGCCCAGGGAGACGGAGACCGCCTCAATATGGCCGCCCGCGAGCGCGGTGACGGCGGGGGCGGCCCCTTCGAAGGCGACGTGCTTGACGTCGATGCCCGTGGCCTGCGCCAGCAGGCCCGCGCCGATGTGCCACACGGACGCAGGGGCCGAGTTGCCGATATTCACCGTGCCGGGATTTGCCTTGCAGTACTCGACGAACGAGGCGACGTCCGTCACATTGTTCGCCTTTGCCCAGGCGCTGTTCACGCTGAGCGCGGCAGCGTCCGTGTTGACGCGGCAGAGAATGTCGTAGTCCTGCCAGGTGATGTCGCCCGTGCCCTGGGGCACGTAGGTGCTCAGCTCAAAGGTGATCATGCCGATCGTGTAGCCGTCGGGCTTGGCCGTTGCGATGGCGCTGTGGCCGATGAGGCCGCCGCCGCCCGTCTTGTTTTCCACCACGACGGGCTTGCCGAGGATCTTCTCCGCCGCCATGGCCAGCGCGCGAAGGGTGGCGTCCGTCCCGCCGCCGGCGGTCCAGGGGCAGATCATGCTGATGCTCTTAGACGGGTAGTCCGCCGCGTAGGCGATCCCGGCCATCCCCAGGATCAGGGTCAGCGAAAGGGTTGCCGCAAGAAGTTTCTTCATGGGTCGCTCCTCCTTGATATGTTTGGCGCGCTAGACGTCAAAACCCGAACGCGCGCCTGGTATTGCCGGGAATATACCACCCGCGTTCCCCCGAGTCAATTCGCCGGGGCGAATTGGTACTTTGCTTTGAACTTAGCTTTGAGAAGCGCTCCTGCGGAGCGAGGAGCGCTTGCTGCGCAAGCGAGAAGAGGTAGCAAAGAGGGGGCTTACACCAATCTCGCGTTTCTGCTCTCCGACCAATGTGTCCATATGATCCGGCTGACGGTATTTCAGGGAAGCAATAAAACTGTGTTCAGGGACCGCCGCGAGTTGAACGGTCCACTGCTTGGCCAGCTTGAGGAGGCATATGATTTTATCGACCGCAACAACCGTACCCGAGCTGAATTCGAGGGCTTATCCAGAATCGATATTCGCGACTACCCGCCCGAAGCTGTCCGCGAGGCTTTGATCAACGCCATCGTTCATCGCGATTACTCTTTCAGCGGGGCGACGCTGATCAGCGTATTCGACAACCGTATCGAGTTCGTAAACATCGGCGGTCTGGTCAAGGGCATCTCCCTTGACGATATCATGCTTGGCGTCTCCGTACTGCGCAACCAGCGCTTGGCCAATGTGTTCTACCGTCTGAAACTGATCATAGCGTATGGAACGGGGATCCTGAAAATCAATGAATGCTATGGCGGTCATCCTGCCAGGGCGAAAATCGAAGTATCGGACAACGCTTTTTTAATCACGCTGCCAAATACCAATTTTCGTAACAAAAATGCAGGACCTCCCGCAAAGCTCTTTATCCCGGAGCCGCGCCGCGTTACGCCGCGAAGCGAACGCGAGGACACAGTCATCGGTTTGTTCGAATCCAGGGATCACATTGTGCGCAGAGAGTAGAGTCGGCGCTGGGCGTATCCCAGCCGACGGCGATCCTCGTCCTGAGGGAATTGGTCGAAAAAGTGTGCTTGTCAAAGTGGGATGCGGCAGACTGATGCGCTCTCGGCTCGGAACAACGGATAGGGTACGGTAGAGTAACCTTTGGGGATCGTGGGGGAGTGTTTGAGGTACGGGAAGGACGATGTCCCTGCCGTGTTTCGTGAATAGTTGCACGCCGGGATCAAAGGGGCGGCAAACCGGTACTGCGCCTGCGGCGAGGGAAGCAAGGAAAAGTAGCAGCTTTGCTGCAGGGAAGCACTGGCAAACCGTCCCCTATGTTGCCGGGTCCCTATTCGGCTGCCAAATGCGCCAGGCGGCGGACCAGGAAGGCAAACTCGTCCTTCCAGGGGTCGTCCTTCAAACCGGGGACGCCCTCCAGCTGTTCTGATACAGACTTGTAGCTCGCGGTGCCGGAGTATTCCGAGCCGCGCAGCAGCATCCCAACCTGTGCCACCGCGGACGCGAAGCGCAGGTTGCTAGACATGATTTCGCGCAGGCTCTCCTCGCCGACGGGGTAGCTGTACAGCTTGCTCTCGTCGCCGTCGGGCTCCTTCGCGCGCACGGATACGGTGCAGTACTCGGGGCTGCCCGTGGTACTGGGCCGCTGATACTTGAGCTCTGGCGCCTCCGCGCCTTCGCCGCCTGCCTCAATGAGCTCGTAGAGCACCGTCACGCGGTGGCCCGCGCCGATTTCGCCGCCGTCCTTGGTGTCGTCGGCGAAGTCCTCGCTGCTCAGGGCGCGGTTCTCATAGCCGATCTGACGATACTTCGACACGCGTTCCGGATTGAACTCGATCTGGAACTTGACGTCCTTGCATACGGTGAACAGGGTGCCGCCCATCTCCTCCACCAGCGCGCGGCGCGCCTCGAGGAGGCTGTCGATGTAGGCGTAGGTCCCGTTGCCGTGGTCGGCCAGCGCCTCGAGTTTGTTGTCCTTGAGGTTGCCATATCCGAAGCCCATCACCGACAGGAACACGCCGCCCTGTTTCTTCTGCTCAATGAGGCGGGTCAGGTCTCCCTCGCTGGTCACGCCAATGTTCAGGTCGCCGTCGGTGGCGAGGATCACGCGGTTGTTCCCGCCCGGGATGAACCCTTCCTGCGCGATGCGGTAAGCGGTCTCGATGCCCTTGCTGCCGGCTGTCATCCCGCCCACGAAAAGGCCTTCGATGGCTGCCATGATCTTCGCTTTGTCTTCGGCGCCCGCGCCCACCAGCACCACGCTGTCGGTTCCCGCGTAGGTCACGATGGAGACCCGGTCGCCCTCTTTCAGCTGTTCCGCCAGCATCATGAAGGCCTGCTGCGCGAGGCCCAGCTTGTCCGGGCTGTCCATGGAGCCGGACACGTCGATGAGGAACACCAGGTTGCTCGCGGGCCGCTGGGAGGCGTCGATCCCCCTGGCCTGCAGGCCCACCAACAGCAGCTTCGCCTCCTTGTTCCAGGGGCAGGGGGCGATCTCCGTGATGACGGAGAAGGGCTCGCCCGGGGCGGGCTGCGGATAGTCGTAGCGGAAGTAGTTGATCATCTCCTCGATGCGCACGGCGTCATCCGGCGGCTGCGTGCCGTCCAGAAGTATCCGGCGGACGTTCGCCCAGGAAGCGGTGTCCACATCGGCCGCGAAGGTGGACAGGGGGTCCGTGAGCGTGGAGCGGAAACCGCTTTCTTTGATGTAGGCGTACTCCTCGGTGTTGTACCCGTACGGCGCAGGCATCTGCGGCGCATAGTAACCGAAGCCGTCCGCTTCAACTTCCCGGGCCAGGCCGTTCATCGGTATCGGCGCGCCGGTCGCCAGGGGCGCGGCGGTCGCCGGCGGAGGGGTCGGCCCCGGGGCAGCGCGCCGACGCATGGAGATGGCCTCCCCGGAGTCCTTGTCTTCCAGGGTCAGCGCGTCGCCCTCCAGCGTCCAGAGGAAGGTCTGGCAATTGCCTTCGCTCATCACGAAGTACATGTGGTCCCCGAGTTCCGCGAACATCCCGTAACTTGCTACATTGCCTTCGCCATTGCGCATCGCGAAGCGGTTGTCCTCCCCGATGGCGAGCAGGAAGGCATTGTCCTCGTAGCTCCCTTCCCAATCCCCGGCGAAGCCCGCGGGGGGCGCCCATGGCTGCCGGGAGAGGACGGTCCATTCATCCTCCGCCCCTTCCCGGAGGCTCAGCGTATCGCCTTCAAGCAGAGACTCGAGTTCGTCCGTTGTTCCATCCGAATGATCCAGGCGCAGTTTGCCCGCGTGCAGCGCCCAGGTGCCCGATTCCACGGCCGGGAACGCGCCCTGTTCGTACACCAGCAGGTAGAGGCCTTCGTTGCCCAGCAGCAGCGTGAGGGGAGTTCCGCCCGGAACCCCCGACCACCTGCCGGACAGGTCTTCCGCGCCGGCCGCGGGATAGGCTGGCAGCAGCGCGAGCGCAAGCAGCAGCGCGAGGGTCATCCTGACGCGCTTCATAATGGATCCCTTCCTTTCGTTTGTCCGCGATGATTCCGTTGGTATCTGTCGGAGAGGCGCAGGGAATGCATGCGTGAGCGGCCTGTTTTGTCTGATTCCATTATATGACGTCCCATGGGCTCCGGACAATGCGTCCCGGATCCGTCATGTCGGATTTTTTGTCAAGAAATGGCAGAATCCCCTTCGGACGCTGGATCGCCCCTCGCCCCTTGCCGTGACATGGAAAACAGGGCACAATGGAAAAAAGGCGCTTCGGGAATGGGGGAAGGCCTTCCGGAAGATGCCTGATGGGAACGAAAACCCCGATGCGTCCGCGCAGGACAGGCCGGACCAGAAAGAGGAGGAACGGGAAATGAAACGGTTGATCGCCATTGCCCTGATGTTTGCCTTTGCGGGCACGCTGCCCGCGGCGGCGGCCGGGAATCTGGCCGTGACGGAAGAGCGCCTCATCGTGGTCCCCACATACGAGGGGAGTTTCGAGGCGCTGCTCTACGCCGTGATCACCAACACGGGGGACGAGCCGGCGATGCTGGGGGAGTGCAGTTTCTCGGTGCAGGACCCCGAAGGGAAGGAACTGTACAGAAACGACTACCTGGCCATCTATCCGAGGTGGCTCCAGCCGGGAGAAAACGCTGCGTTTTACGAAAGCACCTGGGGCGGCGTGGCCGACACCCGCGAAGGCATTGCGTCCCACGCGCTCACCCTCTCCTCAACGGATGAGGACTACCTGGTGATTCAGCGCTTCCCCGCAACGGGAAGTTATACCGTGACCGACGACGGGGTTTGGACTTTCGCTCGGGTGGAGGCAGAAATCGAGAACAACACGGACAAGCCCGTCTATGACCTCGTCGCCGCCTATATCCTGCGCGATGCGGACGGCAAGCTGCTCTGCGCCATGAGCGGGAGCGCCTACAGCGTGGGCGCCCCAGCGGGGGGCAAGATCCTCATTCGCGGTGAGATCCGGTCCGAACTGGTTGATTATTTTGAAAGCGCCGGGATCGAACCCGCGAGCGTCGAGGTGATCGCGTTCACGGAGGGATACAGGAACTAGCGGGCTGCCGCTTCTGTGGGAAACCAATGACGCGTCCTGTTGGCGATGCGCACAAGCATCAGCATCACCGGGACCTCGGTCAGCACGCCGACGATGGTTGCCAGGGCCGCGGGGGACTGGGGGCCGAACAGCGAGATCGCCACGGCGACCGCGAGCTCAAAGAAGTTGGACGCGCCGATCATTCCGGCGGGCGCCGCGATATCGTGGGGCAGCTTCCATTTTTTTGACCATAGGTAGGCGATGAAGAAGATCAGGAAGGTCTGCAGCACCAGCGGGACGGCGATGAGCAGGATGTCCAGCGGCTGGGCAAGGATGACGTCCCCCTGGAAGGAGAAGATGATCACCAGCGTCAGCAGCAGGCCGATCACAGTGATGTTGTTCCACTTAGGCAGGAACTGGCCTGTAAAATGCTCCAGCCCCTTTCGCCTGATCATCGACTGGCGCGTCCAGGCGCCCGCCGCCAGGGGGACGACCACAAACAGCGCGACGGACAGGAACAGCGTGTCCCAGGGCACCTGGATGTCCGACACCCCCAGCAGGAAGGCCACGATGGGCACGAAGGCGACCAGGATGATCAGGTCGTTGGTGGCCACCTGGACCACCGTATAGGCGGCGTTCCCCTTTGTCAGGTGGCTCCATACAAACACCATGGCAGTGCAGGGCGCGGCTCCCAGCAGCACGGCGCCAGCCAGGTATTGTTTGGCCATTTCCACCGGCATGAGGCTTTTGAAAACCACATAGAAGAAAAAGCTCGCGATGCCGAACATCGTGAATGGCTTGATCAACCAATTGGTGACCCAGGTGACAACCAGGCCCCTGGGGTTTTTTCGCACGTTGCGGATGCTGGCGAAGTCCACCTTCATCATCATCGGGTAGATCATCAGCCAGATCAAAATCGCGATGGGCAGCGAAACCCTGGCGTACTCAA
>CAZLYF010000122.1:0-10534 GCA_964563725.1 uncultured Oscillospiraceae bacterium | reverse complement strand
ATATTGTCCGGATTCCCTGATGGAAAAATACAGGAATACCCCTCGCGTGTCAATATCAGCCCGCGCGGTCCTTCAGCAGCTGTTTTCTGTCAAACAGCGCGGCGGCGCCCGCGACGAACCCGGCGGACAAGGCGCAGCAGACCGGCAGGGCGCGCACGAGATCGCCGGGTTTCGTCACGCCCGTCAGCAGGGCCATGTTGTCCGAAGCGAGGCGCAGCGGATTGTACGCCCGCAGCGCCGGCACAAGGTCCGCAAGGAACAGCAGCGCCGTCACCGCCCCGGCGAAGAGCAGGCTGCCGGAGACGCTGCCGGAAAGCGCGCCGCCAAGCGAGAGGGACGCCAGCGGCAGCACGCCGAACAGCCACAGGCAGAACACGGAAAACAGGAGATGGCGGACGTCGTCCCCGCCCCAGAAATACATGGTGTACCCGAAGCACACCCCGAAGCACACGAGATAGCCCAGGGTGTACGCAAGCGCCGCCACGGTGAACTTGGCCAGGACCACGGTTTTGCGCGGCAGCCCTTTCGTCAGCAGGATGATCAGCGTGCCCCGGCTGAATTCATTCGGCAGCATCCCGCTGAAGAGGATCGTGACGACGATCAGGCCCATCTGCGTGACGTTTTTGAAAAACTGGGCCCAGGCATCAAGCGCGGACGGCTCGCCGAGGCTGATCTGGATTCCCTCGAGCGCGAGCCCTTTGAGGATCTCCGGCATCAGCTTGGCGGCGAGGGGGCTCATCACGCCAAACAGCAGGAATACCGCCAGTAGAATCAGCAGCCTGTAGGTGCGGACGCTTTCCATCATTTCCTTCTTCACGAAGGCGAGATACGCTTTCATCCGACCGCCTCCATGAACAGGGTTTCCAGCGTGGGTTCCATCCGTTCCAGCCTGACGGGCAGGATGCCGCTTTCCGCGAGCGCGGCGATCACGGCCGCTTCCGTTTTCCTGACGTCGGACGAGCGCAGCGCCAGGCTCGCGTTCGTCCGCTGGGCATGATCGAGATGGGAGGCCAGCGCCGGCAAGCCTTCGAACCTGTCAAGGTCTTCCTGCGACGCGAACTCGACCAGGAGCGTGTCATGCCGGTGCCGCGCGCGGATGCTTTCCAGCGTGCCCGACAGCGCGAGTTTCCCCTTGTGAAGCACGGCGATGCGGTCGCAGATGCGCTCCACGTCAAAAAGGATGTGCGTTGAAAAAACAACCGTGGTCGTGCCCCTGACCCGGGAGAGGATGTCCAGGATCTCTTTTCTGCCCACGGGGTCCAGCGCGGAGGTCGGTTCGTCGCACAGCAGGAGCCGGGGCTCATTGAGCAGCGCCTGCGCGATCCCGAGGCGCTGCTTCATCCCGCGGGAAAAGCCGCCGATCCTCCTGTCGGCTTCGTCCAGGCCTACAAGGGACAGCAGGGTCTCGCTCCGCCGGCGGATCGCGCCCGCGTCCATCCCCGTGATCTCGCCGCAGAGCCCAAGGTATTCCTTCGGCTTCATGTAGCCGTAGAACTCGGGCACGTCCGGCAGGCAGCCGATCAGGCGGTTCGTGCCGGTTTGCCCGTAGCGGACGGATTCACCAAAGACAGAGATGCTCCCCTTGTCCGCTTTGAGCAGCCCCAGCACCAGGCGCATGGTGGTGGTCTTGCCGGCGCCGTTCAAGCCCACAAGCCCGAACACGGAATGCTCCGGCACGGAAAAGGTCAGGCCGTCGATCGCCTTGTTGTCCCCGAACCGCTTTTCCAGCCCCTCCACGCGCAGGGCGTCCATTACTCCTCACCCCTGCCGAAGGCGAAGTAGATGACGGGGCCGACGATCTGCACAAAGGCCATGACGATCCAGAACGCTTTGCTCCCGAAACGGTATTTGGGGTGCTTGAGCGCGTGCACGATGGTGGCCGTCGTCAGGACGACCTCGATGACCGCGAGCGGGATCAGGAACGGCAGGTATTCCGCGATATCAGGCATGGCGAAGACCTCCCCGGCATGAATGGCTTTGTCCGGAGGCAGGATGCGCGCGGGATCATCCTTTGACCGCGCCGGCGGTGATCCCGCTGATGATATAGCGCTGCAGCGACAGATACATCGTCAGGATCGGAATCATGGCCAGGATGAAAAACGCGAACGCCTGGTTGAGCATCATGGTATTTTCGTTGAAATAGACGATCTGCGCCAGGGTCAGGGTCCTGGACTGGACGTTCCTCAAAAGAATGACGGACGTGCTGTAATCGTTCCAGATGAACAGGGTGTTGAGCACCAGCTGGGTGATGTTGATGGGCGTCATCAGCGGAAAAACGATTTTCCAGAACGTGTTGAAGCGGTTGCAGCCGTCGACCCTGCCGGCTTCCTCCAGTTCGCGGGGGACGTTCTTCACAAACCCTGTGATCGCCACCAGGCTGATGGAGACCTGCAACCCCGCGCGGGCGACGATGAACCCGATATTCGTGCTGACCAGGCCGAGCCTGAACCAGGTCACGTACAGGGGCAGGACGTAGCATTGGAAGGGGATCAGCAGCCCGAAGGTCAGCACGCCGTACATCACCTGATAAAACGGCGTGTTGAAACGGGCCAGCACCCAGGCTGCCATGGACGTGAAGCCCACCAGGATGGTGATCGTGGGGATGGTGTTGATCAGGCTGTTTTTCAGCCCGTTCAAAAACAGCTTGTTGCCAAAGATCACGGCGTGGAAGTTTTCCAGGGTCACCCTGGACGGCCAGGCCAGACGGTTGGCGGTGATCTCGGTCGGCGACTTGAACGCGTACAGGACCGCCACATAGAACGGCAGCAGCACGATAAGCATGACGGCGCAGATGAGCAGCACGCGCAGTACCCTGCCGGTCATCCGTTTCGCCGTTCTCCGGCGGGGCTTTCGGCGCAGACCCGTACCCCTGGCAATCGCGGACATCAGGCCTCCACCTCCCTTCTGCGCAGGATATGGGTCACCGCCTGCGTAAGCACGACCAGGATGATGGTGAGGATGATGGCCGCGGCCTGGCCGAGACCAGCCCTGTTGTTGGAAAAAATGCTCTGGTAGATATACATGGCCGTCGTCTGGCCTTCCTGGATGTTGGCCGAAACGACCATGGGAAGGTCGAAGGTCCTTAAGCCCCAAGCCAGCAGGAGGGTGATGTTCGTGGTGAACGCGGGGACGATGAGCGGGATGGTGATGTGAAGGAACTGCTGCCAGGCGTTCGCGCCCTCGATCGTGGAAGCCTCATAGTAGTCGGCGGAGATGGTCTGCAGGGCGGCGATATAGATCAGCATCGTATAGCCCATGTCCCGCCAGGCGTCGATGATGACCATCCCGTACACGATCTGGCTCGACAGACCCAGGGGGCTCACCAGCCCCGTCAGCGTCCCGTACACGTCGGTGAACACGTAGGACCAGATGATGGCCCCGGCGGTGATGGAAACGGTGAAGGGCAGGAAAAACACGGTGCGCGCGACGTTGTTGAACCTGGAGGCTCTGTGGATCATCAGCGCGAGGACGAACCCCATCACGTTGGCGCTGATCATATAGAGGATCGTGAACCTGAACGTCGTCTTGAGCGACAGCAGGAAAAACTTGTTGTTCAGGAGATACTGGTAGTTGGCCAGGCCGTTGAACTGGAAACTTGTGCTGACGATGCTTTTCCAGTTGGTGAACGAGTGGCCGATCCCCTGGAAAAAGGGGACCAGGACGACAAAGCTGAACAGCAGCAGCGTCGGCAAGAGGAACAGCATGTTGCCGGCGTGCGTCTTGAACGCCGCTCTCGATATCTGCCTTCCGTATCCTTTGGCGGTGATCCCGGGCGCCTTCTTCATGTTGACCCAGCCATCCGTCGTTTCTGTGTGCTTCGGGGCAATGAAATGCGGGACGGCCGGCCGCCCGCCGGGCAGCCGGCCGTCCGACCTTCGCTACATGGGGGTTTCGATCGCGCGCCGCGGGATCACAGGGCGGCTTTGGCGATCTCGTCGTCAAACAGCTCCTGCATGTATTTCAGGCAGGTCTCCACGGAATTCACGCCGGAGGATTCCACCTTCGTGCAGCAGTAGTTGGCAAACGCGGTCAGCGCCTTCCGGTAGGCGGAGGTGAAGGCGGCGGTGTAGGGCTTGGTGAAGTCGCCGTAGCTCGCGGTGTTCCCGGAAGCCTTCGTATTCAGCAGGCTCAGGAGGAGCTCGGGGGTGTTCTCGGTCGTCGCGCCGGTGATGCAGGGCTGGTAGGTCAGGTCAGACCACACGCCCATCATGTCGGTCAGCCAGAACTCCATGAATTTGGAGGCCCAGTCGGCCGCGTCCGCCTTGGGGTTGACCATGAACGCCTGGTCGACCTGGACGTTCAGCACAGGGTCCTTGCCGGAGTCGTCGGTGGGGCAGAGGAAGAAGCCGTACTTGAAATCGGTCCCTGTGATCAGGTCTTCGACTGTGCCGATGTTCCAGGTGCCCTGGTACAGCATGCCGGCCTGGCCGGAAATGAACACTTCGTTGGCGTCCGTCTGCTTGTTGGAGGTCGCGTCGGGACGGGCCCAGTCGCCGATGCGGCGCGCCCAGGTCTCCAGCGCCGTCACAAAGTACGGGTAATCGAATACCGTCTTCTTGCCGGTCATCAGGTTTTCAAACAGGTCCTTGTCGCCGTTGGCGATGGCCTGGGTCCAGAGCACGGTGCGCATCTGGATGTCGACCGAAGCGCCGTCCGCGTACCACTCCGCCCAGGGGTCATGGCCCGCTTCGACGAGCTTTTTGCAGATGTCCAGCAGCTCGGTCTCGGTTTTCGGGACGCTGAGCCCCAGCTCCTCGAACATCTTCACGTTGTAGAAGACGCCCCAGGACTTGAAGTCCACGGGATAGGCGTACCATTTGCCGTCGTAGGACACGTCGTTCATGTCGCCCGCGGTCAGGCCCATCGCCTTGATGACTTCGTTGCCGCTCAGGTCCTTCACGAAGCCCTCGGCGATGAGGTCGGTGTACAGGCCGGGGTTGCCCATCATCAGCTCGGGATTGTCGCCCGCTGCCAGCGCCGTGGCAAGCTGGGCGAAGTAGTCCGTGCCCTGGGAATAGGCGATGTTCTGGAAGGTGACGTTCGGGTACTTGGCGGTGAAGGCCTTCTCGATCTCTTCCAGGCCCGCGGCCTTGTCGCCCTCGACCATGTAGTGGAAGACCGTGACCGTGACGGGCTGCTCCGCGACGGCAGCAGCGAGGGACGTAAGCATCATGATGCCTACAAGGATCAGGGACAGCAGTTTCCTCATCTCTTTTGCCTCCTAAGACAGTTTTCGCCGGCGGGATCATCCCTGCCGGGAGAGGACGGTTTGTTCCGGCCGATCGGCCATCGTTCCGGTTGCCAGGCAAGAAAAAAATTTTCGCAGCCTCATCGAATAACATAAAAGTTTATATCATATCGCGCCGGCAGTGTCAACAGGGGCTCGGGAAACAGTTCGCGCGCAGTCCTCCTGCGGCGCTTGCCAGCCGGCTCTCACAACGGAAACGGGAAGCCCCTCTCGTTTAGAAAAGCCCTGACCTCCGCGTCTGCGGGAATCCCCGCCCGCGCCCCGAAGCGCCGGCATTTGATCGCGGAGGCCGCGCTCGCGTAGAGGGCCGAGGCGTCAAAGCCGAACCCGCGCAGCCAGGCGGCCGCGAAGGCCCCGTGAAAAACGTCCCCCGCCCCGTTGGTGTCGATCGCGTCGACGCTGAAGGCGGGGTACCTCCTGAGGGTTTTCCCGTCGTACAGGAGCCCGCCCCGCTCGCCCTGCGTAATGACGATGATTTCCGGGCGATACGCCGCGTGGAGTTTTTCCGCCGCTTTTTCTGCCTCGTTTTCGCGCGTGACGCCCAGCGCGAACTCCTCGGACGGGATCAGGAGATCCACATAGGGCAGGAGGCTTTCGATGCCCGGGTATATCCCGCCGGCGTCGTGGCACACCTTGACGCCGCTCTCGCGCGCCAGCCTTGCCGCGTGGACGGCGGCCCCGAGCATGTGCCCGTCCAGGTGCAGCAGTTTCGCCTCCCTGACCGCGTCTTCATCCACATCGCCCGCGGACAGCGGGGGGACCGTCCCCCTGCTCCAGACGCAGGTGCGCGACCGGTTCAGGCGGTTGACGAGCACGACGGCGTGAAAGGAGATCACGTCCGGCACAAACTTCATGTGCCCGGTCGATACCCCGTATTTCCTGAACTCCGCTTCCATGAAGCGCCCGAAGGGATCGTCCCCGACCTGTCCCATATAGGCCGCGGACATGCCCAGCCTCGCGGCGGCGACCAGGGCGGTAGCGCAGGGGCCCCCTCCCTGGATGGCCGTTTGCGCGCACTGCATCTTCGTGTCTTCCCTGGGGAAGCCGTCGAGCATCATCAGGGTGTCGTATACGGTGGAGCCGATGCCGATCACGTCAGCCATCGCTGCCCTCCGCGCCCAGCAGCCGGATCTTTTCAAGGGCGAAGCGCTTCACGCTTTCGACGGGCTCCTTCATGAAGGTATCGATGCCCACGATCTCGCGGCTGACGCCGAACAGCGCGTCAAGGAAGGCGTAGCACAGGTCCGTCCCGAAGTTGATCTTCCGGATCCCGGCCTGGATCGACTCCCGGATCTGGTCGTCGGGGACCCCGGAGCCGCCGTGGAGCACCAGGGGGATCCCCGTCGCTTCCCGGATGTCGCGGATGCGCCGGATGTCCAGCGACGGCGCCTTTCTGTAGCGGCCGTGGGCCGTTCCCACAAGGATAGCCAGGGCGTCGACGCCGGTCTGTTCGCAGTAGCGGACCGCTTCCCCGACCTTCGTGAATTCGCCCATCACGGCATCCTTCGCCGAACCGATATGGCCCAGTTCCCCTTCGACCGATACGCAGGCGGGCCTGCACAGTTCGACGACTTTTCCGGTCGCGGCTGCGTTGTCCTCAAAGGGGAGCTCCGACGCGTCCAGCATCACGCTGCTCGCGCCCAGGCGCAGCGCCTTGACGACTTCCGCGATGCCTGCCCCGTGGTCCAGGTGGAAGGCCGCTTGCACATCCAGTTCTTCGATCGCCCTGTGGATGACCGGCGCGAGGTACTCTGCCTCCGGGTTCGCGAACAGCCTGCTGTACACCTGAAAGATCACCGCGCTGCGCGCTTCCCGGGCTGCCGCCGCGACGCCCATCACGGTTTCCATGTTGTACACATTGAACGCCGGGATCGCGCAGCCTTTCCGCTCCGCGATGCCGAGGACCGCTTTCAGGCTGGCGATCATACGGGCGCCCCCTCTTCCACGCTGTCGGGGCTCAGGCCCGGCGCATATTTGCAGAATTCCCGCAGCGTCTGCGTGTAGTCCCCCTCGATCTCCGCCAGATGGTGGATGTAGGGGCCCTCGATGAGCTTCTTTTCCCATTTGGAAAGGTCGCCGAAACGCGCCCACAGATAGGTCCCGAAGGTATAGGGCCCTTCGCAGGAGTCGAAACCGCCCGACAGCAGGCTGTAGTTTCCCCTGTCCTGTTCAAAGCGGGCGATCGTATAGTGTCCGTCCTCCACCTGGAACCATTGCCGCATGTTGACGTTTTTCGCCGTGGTCCCCTTCTTTTTGAGCGACCAGGCGAAGGGCCCGCAGTGCCACAGCAGTTCGCAGTTTCTGTCCTGCGGATGGCGGACGGTGAACTCGCCGAAGAAGGGCACCTTTTTGCCCAGCGACGCGCAGGAAAGCAGCGCCATCGTGATAGCCCCGTGCATGTCGCTTTCGCAGGAGATGACGTAGCCCATGTCGGCAAGGACGGAATACGCCGTGCAGGGCATGGCGCCGACCGCCAGCTGCATCGCCGTCCAGCACTCCGCCGATGCAGCCTGCACCCCATACTCTTCGAAGATCCATTGATACAGGAGAACGAACGCATACATCTTTTTGAGCTGCGGCGGCGTGAGCTCGTCCATCTCATAGCGCCCCGCGAGCAGCTTTGCGCCCTCTCCGAGCTCCGTGTCCCTCTCCTTGAGGATCCTGTTGTAGCGGTCGATCACGACCGCGAGGTTCACGGGCACCGTCTGGATCCCGAATTTCTGCAGGAGCTCCCCCTCGTTGAAGATCACAGAGCAAAAGGGCTTGGGCCTCATGCCGACCTGGGCGATCCGCATCGACCTGAAGTTTTTCACCATGCAGGCAACGGACGCGAATCGCCCGAGGCCCTCTGAGAATGTCTCGCTTTCGATGCGGCAGGTCTCGATGTACGAAAACGGAAGGTTCAGGCGCTGCAGCTGCCGGCTGAGGCCGAACAGGCCGCACTGGCTGTCGGTATAGCGCATGCCGGACGCGTCGAACTCGTCGTCCAGCGGCGCCCAGATCAGGACGGGCTTCCCGACCCCGGCAGCGGCCCGGGCTGCCGCCTCCTCGTTGCCGAAGTTGCAGTTGATGATGAACACCGCGTCAACCTTTTCCAAGCGGAAGCGCTCCGCCGCAAGGTCGGCGTCCCGCTCGTTGATCAGGATGGACGGCGGATTGAGCCCCTCCAGGTCCACAAAGCTGATATTGCCGTCGGTGAAGCGCTCCCGGATATACGCGACCGCCCTGCTTCCCCTCTCCTCCGCCTTTTCCCAGTTGAAAATCCCCGGCCGGTTCGTTACGTCGCGGCGGACCGGAAGGAGGCCGATCCTTACCCGATAATCCAGCATGCTGCGCAAATCTCCATTCCCTCCTCATTCAGGCGTGCATTGACGCCAGACCTGTCCCGCGGCCTCGCCGCAGCCCGTGTTTCCTTATAGCCGGTCCCAGGGGAGGCCCTGCGCGATCTCTTCCGTCACGCAGAAGCGGACCCCGCCCCTGCGCTTGAGCAGCGTGGCCGGCATGGCCGCCTGCGGTTCCCCGAGAAGGACCCTGCGGAGGATCCCGTGCTGCCAGGGACGGTTGATGGCGATATAGACTTCCCGCGAATCGAGGATCGGCTTCATGCCGACGGTGATGCAGCGTCGGGGCATGCCGCGGATATCGCCGCGCTGGTAGCCGATCGCATTGACCGTACGGGTCTCCCGGGAGATCTCAAGCACTCGGGTCGGCAGCTGCGCGTAGCGTTCGGCGCTCACGGACTCGCCCGGTTCGGGCGGCTCGTTGAACGCGATATGGCCGTTGATGCCAAGCCCTCCCAGGCACAGGCCGGCGCCGCCGAACGAGGCGATCCTGTCGTCGTACCAGGCTTCCCTTCCTGGCTCCGGAAAAAACCGCTGCCCTGCGGGGACGGTCAGTTCCGGATCGACCTTGTCCCAGAGGTCGCGCTGCATACTGGCGCGAAAACTCATGGGGTGCGAGAAGCCGACCAGCGAGTCCGCTTCGTCCAGGTATTCGTCCATGTTGAAGAAGTGCACGTCCCTCAGGGAGAGCCTCCACTCGTTCACCAACCGCGCAAAAATCGGGTACTGCCCCGTCGGCCCGACCGGGACAATGAGGACCGTGGGTTTCCCGGCCAACTGGTTTTTCCTGATCTCGCCGATCATGGCGAGCGCCATGTCGAGCATCACGTCGCTTTCGTTCGGCAGGATACGGACCCTGAACCCGCATGCAAGCGTCCTGTCCATCGCAAAGCCTCCCTGTTTGTGTTGATTTTTTTTGGCGCGCGGTTCAGGCTTCGTGCAGGAGCCTGCCCCCGGCAAAGACTTTTTTAACCCTAAAGTCCGTGTCCATGACCACGATGTCCGCGTCCTTCCCCGCTTCCAGGCTGCCCTTGCGGCTATCCGCCCCCGTCAGGCGGGCGGGGGTGAGCGACAGGGACCGGACGGCTTCCGGGAGCGGCACGCCGTACCCGGCATGGGCCACCTTCAGCACGCGATCCATGGTGGACACGCTGCCGGCAAAAAACGAGCGGTCGGGCAGCTTCGCTACGCCGTCTTCAACGATCACCCTCGTTCCGCCGCGGAGGCCGCCAAGCACGCTTTCGGACGCGTCGGTCCCCGCGGCCCGCATCGCGTCCGTGATCAGGGCGATGCGGTCCGCCCCCTTGATTTTGTACGCCAGGAGCATCGATTCCCTGGGGATGTGGCAGCCGTCTCCGATGAGTTCGATCGTCACGCCGTCATCCAGATAGGCTGCCTCGACAGCGCCCGCGTACACGCGCTGGCCGATCTTCCTGAATGTGGTCATCGCGTTGTAAAAGTGCGTCATGTGGCTGAATCCCCAGCCAAAGGCCCTCGCCGTCTCCTCCGCCGTGGCGTTGGTGTGCGCCGCCGAAAGGAGGATGCCCCGCTCCTTCACCCGGCGCGCGAAGGCCTCCATCTGGTCAAGTTCCGGCGCGGCGTCCCATCGGACGATGAGCCCCTCGCCATACGTCAGGATCTCCTCCGTCTCCTCCGGCGTGGGCGTCCTGAGGCTGCCGGACGGCTGAGCGCCCTTTGAGCCCTGGGAAAAGTAGGGCCCTTCCAGATGAACGCCCAGGAACTCCGCGGAGCCCGTCCCTTCCTTCAGGACCTCGCGGTACGCCTGAAAGAAATCCCTCAGCTCCCCGTTTCCGCAGGCGACCGTGGTCGGCGTCATCGCCGTCGTCCCGTGGCGCAGGTGCGCCGCGGCGGCCGCGCGCATCGCCTCCGGCGTGCCGTCCATGAAGTCCGAACCGCCGCCGCCGTGCAGATGGATGTCGATGAA
>CAZLYF010000121.1:0-10706 GCA_964563725.1 uncultured Oscillospiraceae bacterium | reverse complement strand
TCGCCGGTGATCCTGCCCTCTTCGGCGGCCAGGGCGGAGGGGTACAGCGCGCAGGTGGGGCAGATGTGGGAGGGGATCACGTACCACGTGCTGCCCACGGGCGGCCTCAGGGCTTCGGAGCCCGGCTTCATGCGCCAGACCCAGTGCTCCTCGCTGTGCAGGACGGGCTCTGCTTCCTCCAGGTTCACGATGGTCCCGCGGACGCCCGCCGGGTCCGCGGCGATCCCCTTGTGGCCCAGGTCCAGCGTGAAGAGGCCTTCCGCCGGATGGCTCACCACGCGGGTGAACACCGCGGCGGCAGGCGTGAAGGGCAGGTCGGGCGCCTTGGTCATGTCCCCGTAGTCCATCAGGAAGCAGGTGCCGGGGGAGAGGAAGACCTCCCCGCCGCGCGCGTGGCAGGGGAAGGACGGCGTGCCCGCCACGACGCGGATGGGGCAGGGCAGGCCTTGCTGCTCCAGGGTTTGAACAGTGCGATCAAGCGCGGCGCGCATCGCGTCAGCCCGCCTGCATCGGACGGCGAAGTCGCTGTCCTTGTGGTGCCCGTCATAGCAATGCAGGCCGCACATGGAAAGCGCTGGCAGCTTCGTACAGGCGGCGTACACATTCGCGGCCTGTTCCATCGCGGCGCCGGTCCGGTCCATGCCCGCGTTGACGTCAAGCAGGGTGTCGACCGTGATGCCCTTCGCGGCGGCGGCTTTGGAAAGGAACCGCAGCGTGTCCTCGCTGTCGCCCATGGCGTAGAAATGGCTCCCCGGACGGGCGGCGATCAGCGAGAGGTACCTTTCGATGTTCGGGCCGACCAGCGGGTAGGCCAGCAGGATGTGCGGGGCCCCGCAGTCCGCCAGCATCTCCGCCTCGGCGATCGTGGCGCACTTGAAGCGCGCGATCCCCATGGAGAGCATCAGGCGGACAAGGTCCGCCGATTTGTGGGTCTTGACATGCGGCCAAAGCCTCCAGGCGCCTCCCGCCATTTCGATGGCCTTCCGCGTGTTTTCGCGGATGATCGCTTTGTAGAAGATGAGGGCAGGGCTGACGATCGAGTCAGTATCCTGCAGAAAATACAGATCGCTTTTCATGATGCCTCCCGGGGGTCAGCCGATGCTGCGCAGCGCGTTTTCGAGCGAATTGTTCAGGTGCTCCTGCATGTGGAACAAGGCCGTCTGCGTGTCGCGCAGACGGATGGACTGGAGGATCTTCCGGTGCAGCCTGACTGCGGCGTCCCAGCCCTTCGCCTCCTCGAAGGTCACCAGGCGGTACTGCCTGAAGGCGTTCAGGAGCTGTTCGTTGATGCCTTGCAGCAGCGGGTTTTCCGAGCCCAGCGCGATCGCCGTGTGGAAGGCCTCGTCGCCGGCTGCCATGCCGGGAACGTCCCCCCGCCCGACCGCCTGCTCGAAGCGGTCTTCTGCCTGCGCGAGGTTCAGGACCTTCGCTTCCCCAAACCGCGCGATGAAAAGCCGTACCGCAAGGCTTTCGATGGAGATGCGGACCTCCATGAAGTCGCCCAGGCTTTCCCGGTTCTCGACAAGCCATTGGCGCAGGCGCTCCGGAGCGCCGCCGGCTCCCGCAAGGACGGTGGTCCCGATGCCGGGCCGGATCGACACGAACCCGTTGGCCTTCAGCATCCGCATGGCTTCCCGGACGGTGGAGCGCCCGACGGAAAATTCCGCGCAGAACGCCTGTTCCGCGGGCAGCCTTCCCTGAGGGGGATAGACGCCGCGCAGGATGCGCTCGCGGACGGTCTCAAAAACGAGATGGCTTTTTTGCTGCCTCATCCTGCCCTGCCGCGCGGCCGCGTCACCAGGCCGTCCATCCTCCGTCCACGACGACGTTGGCGCCGGTCATATACCTGGAGGCGTCCGACGCGAGATAGATGACCGTGCCGTTGTACTCGTCTTCCCTGGCCATGCGCCCGATGGGGATGCGGCTGCAGTAGTTCTTCTGGAAGGTCTCGTCCTGCGTGTCGCGGTGGACGCCGGAGGGCGTGAAGGTATTCACGCGGACGCCCTGTCTTCCCCAGTAGGTGGCGAGGTACCTGGTCAGGTTGTACAGCCCGGACTTCGCTGCGGAATAGGCGACGGGCTTGATGAAGGGGACTCCTGTCCGTTCCTTCCGGTAGGCGTAGATGTCCTGCACCGGGGAAACCATCCCGTAGATCGAGCCGACGTTGATGATCGAACCTCCCTTGCCGGAGGCCGCCATGCGCGCCCCCACGGCCTGGCACATGAGGAAGGTGCCGGTCAGGTTGGTTTCGACGACTTCGCGGAAGACCTCTTCGGGGAAGTTCTCAAAGGGGCCGGACACCTCGGGGGGCGCGCTGGGCTGGGTGTCGATGCCCGCGTTGTTGATCAGCACGTCGGGCGCGTCCTCCCAGACGGCTGCCATACCGTCAAGCGCGCGGTGGATCATCGCCTTGTCGGTGATGTCCACCTCAAAAAACCTGAGATTGCCACCGGAAGCCTCCGCCTGCGGAAAGCGGCTGCGGGTCCTGTCTTCCGTGATTCTGCGGCCCCAGACCGCCACCCGCGCGCCGCGCTCGAACAGCGCTTTCGCGTACTGGGCGCCGAGCTGGCCGAAGCCGCCCGTGACGATGCAGATCTTGCCTTCGACGCTGAAAAGAGGATCTTTGTACACTATTCCTTTTCCTTTCCGGCACCTTTATGCCAACCGGGAACCCTGACGGAACGCCGCCGGGGAGGGCGCCCCGGGCCGGGCGCTGCTACAGGCTGGAACCGCCGTCGATGGTGAGGACGGAGCCCGTCATGTAGGGTGTCTCGCCGCTCGCCGCCATCACGATCAGCATCGCGGCCTCGCGGGCCGAGCCGATGCGGCCGACGGGGATCGCGGCTTCGAATTTTTCCCGCGTCCTTTGAGGGTCTACAGTCGCGGCGATACGCCCCTGCAGGGACTCGCTCATGACCATGCCGGGGCAGACGCAGTTGATGCGGATGTTGTCCGCGGCGTGGTCTGCGGCCATCGCCCGCGTCATGGAGATCAGCGCCCCCTTCGTGGCCGCGTAGGCGGCGCGGTTCCTGGGCCCGATGAGCCCGGCGATGGAGCCGACGTTGACGATGACGCCGCCGCCCTGCGGGAGCATCTGGGCGATCGCGTACCGCGACAGGAAGAACGCGCCCTTGACGTTGACGGAGAACGCGCGGTCGAAAGCATCCTCGGAGATTTCCGGCGCCGTACCCACGGGCACAATGCCCGCGTTGTTGACCAGGATGTCGAGGCGCCCGAAGGCTTTCACCGTCTTTTGCACAAGGAGCAGGCAGGTGTGGACGTCGGCAACGTCCCCCTGCAGGAAGAGCGCCTCATGGCCCTCCGCGCGCAGGGCGCCGCAGACGGTTTCCCCGCGTGCGGAGAGGCTGTTGACCGCCACCCGCGCGCCGCCTTCCGCGAACAGGAAGGCGGTCTCGCGGCCGATCCCGGCTGACGCGCCGGTGACCAGCACCGTCTTCCCGGAAAAATCCAGCGCCTGCTTCAAAGCCGAACCCATTCCAGCGCCTCCTCAAGCCGGGCGTATTCCTCCCGCGACAGGGGCAGGAACGGCTTTCTGCACTCCCCGCAGGAGAGGCCAAGCGCGTTGAGCATCCCTTTCACGCCCCGGAAGACGCCCAAGCCGATCAGGACGTCGATCACGCGGTTCGCGCGGTCCTGCAGCGCGGCGGCCTCCTCCATGCGGTTTTCGAGAAACAGCGCGCGGATGCGGATGAAAACCTCCGGCATGAAGTTGAAAGTGCTTCCGATCGCGGTGCGGCTGCCCACGGACATGCCCGCGAGGAAGATCTCGTCATGCCCGTTGATCACGGTCTTGTCAGGGTGCGAAGCGATCAGGCGCTGCATCTGGTACAGGTCATAGGAGGTGAACTTGATGCCGGCCACGCCGTCATGCTCAAAGATTCGGGCCAGGTGGCCGCCGGCGAGCGAGACGCCGGTCAGCGCCGGCGCGTGGTACACGATCATCGGCAGCGGCACGGCGTCCGCGATCTCAAGGTAATACCGCGTCAGCTCCTCCGGCGTGAAATGGTAATAGAAGGGCGGGAGCGAGGAGATGGCATCAACCTTCAGCCCCGCGGCATGCCTGGCCAGCGCGATGGAGTCGTCTGTGTGGAAGCAGCCGATATGCGCGATCAGCAGCGCGCGGCCGCCGATGATCTCCGCCGCCGCTTCGAGCAGCTCCCTGCGCTCGTCCATCGTCATCAGCAGCGCTTCGCCGGTGCTTCCGCAGGCGTAGAAACCGGATACGCCCTTTTTGATATTGTATTCGATGACGCGGCGGAGAGCCTCCCGGTCGATGCGGTCAAACGGCGTGAACGGCGTGACGAGAGCGGGAAAGATGCCTTCCAGCTTCTTCATGCTGGGTTCCTCCTTGTCAGCCCTGGCGGGCCTTTTCATACGCGAGGTAGGGGACGAGGGCTTCGCGGATGCGCGCGTACTCGGCATCGGAGACCCGGTTCAGCGGGGAGAGCCCCTCGCCGCAGCCGCGGCCGACGCACTCCAGGGCAGCCTTGAGCCTGGAGGGGAATTTGGGGCCGATGATGCTCATCCACACCGGATAGATCATCGCCTGCAGGCGCAGCGCCTCCCGGTTGTCTCCGGCTTTTTTCAGGTCCCACAGGCGGACGCACAACGACGGGAACAGGCAGAGGATCGCCGCGATGGCCCCGTCGGCGCCCAGCTCGTAGGTCGTGTACATCAGCTCGTCGGTCGCGGCGTAGATCAGGCCCTTTTCGCCGCAGCGCGTTTTCATCTGCATGAACGCGTGCACGCCGCCGCAGCTTTGCTTGACGCCGACGACATGGGGGATGTCCAGCAGATCCCAGGCTTCGTCCGGCCCGATCTCGTTCTGGGGGACCACGTTGTAGATAATGATCGGCAGGTCCACGGCGTCGGAGATCGCGCTGTAGAAGCGGCGGTTCCCTTCCCGGTCCGTCCCGCCGAGGTATTGAAGGGGGGTGACCATCAGCGCGTCCGCGCCGTGATCCTTCGCCTCACGCGCGGCCTTGACCGCGTCGCGTGTGGAATGGCGGATCACGCCCGCGACGATGGGGACGCCGCGCGCGTTCTCCTCTCTAAGGATTCCGATCATACGGTTACGCTCGCTGTCATGCACCATGTTCCCTTCGCCGGTGGAACCGCAGGGGCTGATGCCGTGCACGCCGGCTGCCAGGATGAATCGCGCCTGTTCGCGGAAGGCCTGCTCGTCGAGGCGCTCGTCCTCCGTCCAGGGAGTGACGACCGGCGCGATGACGCCGGTCAGACGGCTGTACTTTTCGCGTTTGTCCGTCCTGTTTTCCATTTCATCCTCCGAGGTAGGCTTTTCTGATTTCGTCCGACGTGATCAGGTCGCGGCTCAAGCCGCTGGTGCGGATAACGCCGTTTTCCAGCACATAGGTCCTGTCGGAAATGGACATCGCCATGAAGGCGTTCTGCTCCACGATCAGCATCGGGACCTGCTGTTCCCTGTTGATGCGCACGATGACGTCGAACACGTCGTCCACGATGACCGGCGCGAGGCCGAGCGAGGGCTCGTCGAACAGGATGAGCCGGGGGTCGGCCATCAGTCCGCGCGCGATCGCCAGCATCTGCTGCTCGCCGCCCGAAAGGCTGCCGGCCAGCTGCGCCCTGCGCTCCTTCAGGCGCGGGAACAGCTGGAACTGCCTCTCCATCATTTCGCCCATCTGCGCCTTGGAATAGTTTTTTGAATACGCGCCCATCTCCAGGTTGACATCCACGGTGAGGTCCGGGAACACAAGCCGCCCTTCGGGCACATAGACGACGCCTTCCGCGACGACCTGGTGCGTTTTGAAGTGGGAGATGTCCTTCCCGAGAAAGGTGATTTTTCCGCTGCGCGCGCTGCGCAGGCCCATGATGGAGCGCATGGCGGTCGACTTCCCGGCGCCGTTGGAGCCGATGACCGAGACGATCTCGCGCTCGCCGATCGTGAGGGAGATGTTGAACAGGGCCTGCACCTGGTCGTAATAAACGTCCACGTTGGACAGGGAAAGCACAGGACCCATCACTTTTCCACCGCCTTGTAGCGCTGCCCCAGGTAGGCGCGGATGACTTCGTGATCATGCTGGATCTCGCGGGGAGTCCCTTCCGCGATCTTCGCTCCAAAGTTGATCACGGTGATCTCGCGCGAGATGTTCATGATGACGTCCATGTTGTGCTCAATCAGGAAAAGCGTCGTCCCCTGCTCATTGAGGCGCAGCAGGAACCTGATAAATTCCGACCGCTCGGAGGGGTTCAGCCCGGCGGCCGGCTCGTCCAGCAGCAGGAGTTCCGGCGACATCATCATCGCGCGCGCCACTTCCAGCACTTTCCGGTTCCCGTAGGGCAGGTTTTTCACCATTTCGTTTCGCAGGCCGTACAGGCCGACGCTAGCGAGCATCTCCTCGGCTTTTTGTCGCAGCATGCGCTCCTCTGCGATGAACGCCCGAGCCCTGACGAGGCTGGGGAACAGGCCGAGCCTGGTCAACTGGTGCCCGCCGACCATGACGTTTTCCAGCGTGGTCATGGTGTTGTAGAGCTTGATGTTCTGGAACGTGCGCCCGATCCCCAGCCGGGCGATCTCATAGGTCTGTTTGCCTGTGATCCGGATATCCTTGTAGAAGATCTCGCCCGCGCTGGGCGCGTATACGCCCTCGACCATGTTGGTCGTAGTTGTTTTGCCGGAACCGTTGGGCCCGATCAGCGCGTGGATGGTGCCAGGCTTCACCTCCAGCGACAGGCCATTCACGGCGGTCAGGCCGCCGAAGCGCTTGGTGACGCCTTTCAGCGTAAGCATCGCCTGCAAATCAATCCACCCCCTTGGGCGCGCGGCGGGCGAGGAGGCGGGCGCGCAGGGCTATAGACCAGCGCCGGAACAGCGGCCAGAGGCCGTCCGGCACCAGGATCGCCATCACGATGCAGATCGTGCTGAACAGGATCCAGTAGTAATCGTCAAACTCGCGCAAAAGCTCTGGGAGGACGGTCACGATCGAGGCGCCGATGAGGTTGCCAGGCACGGTTCCGATCCCGCCGATCATCAGCATCGCCACGTAGTTCTGCGAATAGTTGATCGTGAAGCCGGAAGGGTTCAGGTTCGTGTTGTACATCGCGTACATCATGCCCGCGATGACCGCGTACAGCGCCGCCAGCGTGAAAGCCTGGATCTTCAGCCTGGAAATGTTGATCCCGCTCGCCTCGGCGGCCTCCACGTTGTCGCGGATCGCTTTGAAGGCGCGGCCCCACTTTGAGTAGACGAGCCGGAAGGCGACGGCGGTCAGGATCACCGCAAAAAACAGGTTTACGTAAAAGATGCTGTTCTTGTCGGTTATCTGAAAAAGGAACGGGAGCGGGGTGACATTGTAAAAGCCCATTGTGCCGCCGGTCAGGCCGTCAAGGTTTGCGATCAGCAGGCGCACGATCTCGGAGAATCCGATGGTGGTCAGCGACAGATAGAAGCCCTTGAGCCGCAGCGAAGGGTAGCCCAGCCCGCGGCCGATCGCGAAGCCGACCGCGAACAGGGCGAACAGGGCGATCCAGGGCATCCAGTTGAGCGAGGTCGTCAGGATGCCGTAGGTGTACGCGCCGAAGGCGAGGATCCCCACCGTGCCCAGGTTCATCTGCCCGGTCAGGCCGGTGATGTAGTTGAGCCCGAGCACGAGGACGGTGTTGTACAAAAGCATGTTGAGGATGCTCTGCACGTAGGTGTTGGAACTCCTGAAAAACAGCACCAGCGCCGCCAGGAACAGCGCGGCTGCGGCTGCGGCAACAGGGGTTTTCTTTTTCATGGCTCCTCGTTCCATGCGCATGTTACGCGCCTAGGCCTTCTTCACCCGCATGATGCCGCCGGGGCGCAGCAGCATGAACAGGATCATGACGGCGAAGGCAACCACGTCCTTGTAGACGGTGGGGAAGAACAGCACGCCGAACTGCTCCAGCAAGCCGATGAGGATACCGCCGATGATCGCGCCGTAATAGCTGCCGAAGCCGCCGATCACCCCTGCGCAGAAACCCTTGAGTGCGGCGGCGGACACCATGCCGGTGCTCACATTGTACAACGGCGCGCACAGGATGCCGATCAGGCCGCAAAGCGCTGCTGACATGGCGACGGTCATGTTGATGCTGCGGGTGACGTTGATGCCCATCAGCGCCGCGGCGGTCTTGTTTTGCGATACGCAAATCATTGCCTTGCCCGCCTTGGTTTTGCGGAAAAAGAGCTGCATACCGATGACGATCAGGATCGAGACGCCGATGATATACAGATAGGATTGCGTCAGCACCGTGGAGCCGATGCGGACGGGGCTGCGAAGGAAGCCCTTGACCGCGAAGGGGATGGGCCCCCAGTTGAGGCGGACCGCCTCGGTCACGATGCGGCTGAGCATCATGGTGCCGAACATGGCGTAGGTGATGAACTGGAGGTTTCTCAGAGGGTTGAGCACGATGGTGGAAACAAAGACCCCGAAGGCCGCCATTGCCAGAAGGGTCAGGGGAATGGCGATATAGAACGGCAGGCCCAGCGCGCGGACAAAGGTCCCCCCGAAGAGGTAGGCCCCGAGCACGATGAAGCTTTCGTGCGCGAAGTTCACAAGCCCGGTCGCGTTGAAGATGAGTGTGAATTCCGTCGCGATCAGCGCGTAGATGAAGCCCATCGCGATCCCCGTGACCACGAACTGCAGGACGTTCAGATTGGCGAATGGATTCAAAGCCCTCCGCTCCTTTTGGCCGGGTCATCCCCGGCCGCCGAATACCGACCGGCACAGCCGCTTTGAGGCGGCTGTGCCGGGGAGACGCGCAGACAGGCGGGAGTGAAGGGGCCTATTCCCCGAAGCCAAAATCCGCCGCCATGGATACGGAACCGACGATGGTCAGCTTGAGGTCAAAGATCTTCGCGATGGAAATCTCGTACAGAAGGTTGGTGTACTCCGAGGCGTACACGGTGCCGACGACCGTTTCAAAGCCCTTCATCGCGGCGATCGCGTCGCGGATGGCGGCGGGCTCAGCGGAGCCGGCGTTCTTGATCGCTTCGATGATGACGGAAGTGTGGGAATAGTACAGCGCGCCTTGGACGTCCGGCGTGGGATTCTTGCCGTACATCTCCACCCAGGCGGCTGTGAAGGCGGCCTGCTTTTCGCGGGCGTCGCTGGCCGCGTAGTCTGACACGCAGCCCCAGCCCTCGACCCATTCCGGTTCCATCAGGTTGAGCACTTCGGTTTGGGCGAGGATCGGGTTCATGTAGACGATCTGGTTGGTGAGGCCGGCTTCGTACATCGCCTTCGCGAGGGCCGCCGCGGCGATGTCGTGCGTCGACGAGACCCAGGCGTTGCATCCTGCCGCGATGGCTTTCTGCACGTAGGCCGACAGGTCCGCGTCGTCCTTGTTGTGGTAGTCCGCATAGTACGCGACGCCGTGCTTGTCAAAGTAATCCTTGTAGCTGGCGGCTGCGGAGGTGCCGGTCTCGTCATTCGCGCAGACGATGCCCACCTTGAGGCCCTCGGTCGAACCCCTGAGCGCGACATAGTCGTCGATCACAGCCTTGCCCAGGATCAGGACGTTCAGGCCATCGTCGCAGCGGGTGCGCCAGAGCCAGGGGTTCTGGAGCGCCGGGATCTTGATGGAGGTCGCGGAGTTGATCAGGGGCACCTGGAGCTCCCGGATGGTCGCGTCCAGCGCGAGCGTCATGCCGGAGAAATAGGGTCCAAAGATCGCGACGGCGCCCTCGGACACCAGTTTGCGCACGGTGGTGTCGCACAGGGTGGAATCGCCCTGATCGTCCTCGATCTTCAATTCGATCAGGTGCCACCCGTCGGACAGCTGGATGCCGCCCTTGGCGTTTTCCTCAGCGATGCGCAGCTCCATGCCGTTGGTGGCCTGCAGCCCGCCCGCAGCCTGCGCGCCGGTGACAGGGGTCGTCAGGCCAAAGATGATCGGGTCCCCGTACACTTTCGCTTCCTGCGCGAGGCTCAGGCCGGGAAGGAGGATCATCACCAGGGACAACAGTATCGGCAGCAGCTTCTTCATGAGGCAGTCTCCTTTCATATTCATTCCCCGTTGGACGGGTGAATGTTCCAGGAAGGGGGCAATGACGTCAGACCATTGACGCCGCCTGATATACTGACGCCATTATCCCACGCGCCTCTGCGGACTGTCAACTGCCGACGGGGATTTCCGGCGTTTTCCCCTGTGACTGCGGAACAGCGATTGACAGCTTCGGCTCCGTGTCCTATCATCTCCCTGAAAACATCAGACAATTAGCTGAAGGAAGGACGTCCGGAAAATGAAAACCACCAACCTGGGCCTTGGGCGCATCTCCATCCCGCTGGTCACTCCCTTTGCGGAGGATGAAAGGGTCGACACGAAGGTTTACAAACAGCTGATCGACTACGTGATCGCCAACGACATGGGGGACTCGGTGATCTCCACGGGTACGACCGGCGAAGCCGCGTCCCTTCTGTTCGCGGAGCGCGCGGAACTGTTCGCGGCCGCGAAGGAAGCGGTCGCCGGCCGCTGCAGGCTGATGTGCGGGACGGGCTGCGCGTCCACTGTGGAGACGCTGGCGCTGACGGGGCTGGAGTCGGCGATAAAGGACGTGCGGGTGATGACCAAACTGAGGCAGCTGCTGCGCGAGCGGCGCGATGCGGCGGCCGAAGGATGGATAAGCTCGATCGACTACCGGTTGACGGAACCGGAGGATATCCGCAAGCAGGCCGTCGACCATA
>CAZLYF010000120.1:0-10868 GCA_964563725.1 uncultured Oscillospiraceae bacterium | reverse complement strand
TGAAGATCTTCCAAAGAAAAAGCCACTCCTTCACGCCGATGCCGCCCATGCTCAAACAGGGGGATGACCTTATTTTATCCTTACAGCCTCGCCTGGCAGGTCCTGGAGCTTTCGCCCCAGGGATGGTAGCCCTGTGCCAGGTATTCAAAGCCATAACGCTTGTAGTAGCCAACGTGGTCCGTACAAAGGTACAGGCTGTTCCCGTACCGATATGACCGTCATGTTTCCTCCGGGTGCGGAAGTTTCGTGCCGTTGTCGCAGCCGCTGCGACAGCATCATACCTTCAGGCAGGGCAGCCTGCAAGAATGGCCGAAACGCAAGGGGTTTCACTGGTAGGTTCAATCATTCTGCCATGTGTCAGCTTGACGGAACGTTGTATACTGTTCGCGGACCGCAAGGGAGGGAAGCGCCTATGCAGCTTGAAGTGCGTGACATACGAAAAAGCTTCGGTGACAGGGAAGTGCTGCACGGCATCAGCTTTACCGTGCAGTCGGGGCGCGCGATGGGTTTCCTGGGCCGCAATGGCGCCGGCAAGTCCACCACCATCCGCTGCCTGATGGACGTGTTCAGGCAGGATTCCGGGAACTTTTACATGAACGGAAAGCCATTGAATATCCGGAAGCACCGCGTGGGCTACCTGCCCGAGGAGCGGGGCATGTACCAGAAGCACACGGTGTTCGAGCAGTTGAGCTACTTCGCGCAGCTGCGCGGCGCGGGCAAGGCGCAGGCGCTGGAAAGCGCCCGAAAATGGGTGGACTATTTTGGTTTGGGCGAGTGGGGAAAGAAGAAGCTGGAAACGCTCTCAAAGGGAAACCAGCAGAAGATCCAGATCGCCCAGAGCTTCCTGAACGAGCCGGACATCCTCATCCTGGACGAGCCCTTCAGCGGGCTGGACCCAATCAACGCGCAGGTGTTCAAGGACACCATCGCCGATTTCGTCAGGCAGGGCAGGCTGGTCATCTTCTCCTCCCACCAGATGAATTATGTGGAGGAAGTCTGCGACGACATCTGCCTCATTCACGAGGGGAATATCCTGCTCAGCGGCGACCTTGAGCGGATCAAACGCGACATGGGGGAAAACAAGCTGCAGTTGCGCGTCGAGGACCTGTCGGACGTGGAACTGGCCGCCGCGCTGACGGGCGCCTTCCCGGCGCTCAGGACGCAGCCGCACGAAAACGGGCTGATCCTGGACACCGGGAACCGGGTCACGCAGCGTGACATCCTGGACTTTGTGAACGGCAGGGGCTTGATCATCCGCGCGTACGGGCTGTACACGCCCAGCCTCAACGACATCTTCATCGCGAAGGCAGGTGAACGGGCGTGAGGGATTTCAAGATCATCTTTGCCTACGAGCTGCGCCAGCAGTTCGTGAAAAAAACCGTACGGGTAACGACAACGCTGTTGATCGTCATCATGCTGCTGGCCACCTCCATCCCGCGCTTCATATTAATGTTTTCGGGGGGTGGCGCGCCGGATGCCGACACCACCATGACCCGGGACGTGGGCTACGTCTTCAGCGCCCCTGAGCAGCAGGCGCAGATCAGCGCGATGCTGGCCCTCCAGCCGGACAATCTGTTCGCCTCCCGCGAAGCGCTTGTCGAGGCGTTGAAGGACAGGTCCATCCGTGCGGGCTTTGTCGTTGCGCCTGACATGGCTTATGAGGCGATCTACCTGGACAAAGGCATCCGTGACAACCAGGAACAGGTGTTCAGGCAGCTGATCACGCAGATTGAAAAAGCGCGCCTGCTGAACGAGAAGGGCCTGTCCATGGAGGATTACGCGTTCATTGAAGGCTGGCAGCCCGTAGAGACCCTGACGCTTCTGGGCAAGGCGACCGAAAACAACATCCTGGTCGCTACTGTGCTGATGGTCTGCGTGTATATGCTGGTGCTCCTCTACGGGCAAGGCATCTCGGTCCTGATTGCGCGCGAAAAGGATTCCAGGACCATGGAGCTGCTGATCACCTCCACCAGGCCCACCTGGCTGATTCTTGGCAAGGTTGCGGCGGGAGGCCTGAGCGGCGTCATCCAGTTCGGCCTGATCGTCCTGAGCGCGGTGGCGGGCGTTTTGGTCAACCGTGCGTATTATCCTCCGGAACTGATGGCCATGCTGACCGGCGCGATCAACAGGAGCTATATCCTGAGCTTCATCTTCTTCTCCCTCACCGGCTATCTTCTCTATCTTTTTCTCTACGCTGCGCTCGGTTCCACCGTGAGCCGGGTGGAGGACGTCAGCAGCGCGGTGGGCAGCGTCTCTGTCCTCTTCATCGCGGCCTACATGGCCTCCACCTTCGCCATCCAGATGCCAGAAAGCCCGGTGTCCGTTGTGGCGTCCCTGATCCCCTTCACCAGCATCATGGTGATGCCTGTCCGCGCTGGCGCGATGAGCGTGCCCGCCTGGCAGCTGCTCCTTTCCGGGCTGCTGATGCTGCTGACCATCGCCCTGTTCGCCTGGCTGTCCATCAAGATCTACCGCTGGGGCAGCCTCAACTATGGCAACAAGACCAGCATCGTCAAGGTGTTCCGACAGGCGCTGCGCCGCGAGCGGCGGGCGGGGGAATAGGCGGGCGATGAAAGGTTCCTGAAAAGGGACTTCCGAAGGGGGCCCCTTTTCTTGTGGTTGACATTCTTCATGTGCCTGGAGTAACATGAAAAAAATCACAATCCCATTCCCGCCATTCGGGCAGCCGGTGGCAGAAAGGCAGTTATACCATGGCGAAAAAGAAACAGTATGTATTCAAAATCGACAAACTCCCCTTCACCCCGCTCGTCGAGAAGGAGAACATCGTCACGCAGTTTCTCCTTGGCGACAATATTCAGATCAGCTTCATCCAGAACCCTCCCGGCGCCACCTTCCCGCTGCACGCGCACGACGCGGAACAGATCCTGATCATGCTTGAAGGCAGCGAGGAGCATATCATCGACGGCCAGGAGATCCATATGGTGGCCGGGGACGTGTGCGTGCACCCGGGCGGCGTGGTCCACGGCGGCAAAACGCTCACGGGTTTCAAGGGCATCGACATCTTCTCCCCGCCGCGCACAGACAAGGGCGGCCATGTGGAGCGCATGCAGAAATACGGCACCATGCCCCTGGAGGACGGCAGCTATCCCGAAAACAAGGTTGAAGCGGCCGTGCCCACCTGGTTTGAAGCCGTCAAAAAGGCGCTGGGCAAATGAGGCTCTTGCCCTTTCTCCGCAACGGAAGAAAGGGATAGAATATTCATCATGTAAGGAGGCAGACCCATGAAACGCATCCTCGTCACTCTGCTTGCGGCCATTCTGGTTCTGAGCCTGGGGACAGGCAGCGCGTTCGCCGGCACCGTCCTGCGCCTGGCGCACTATGCCACCGAGGACCATCCCGGCGGCATTGCGGCCCGCCAGTTCGCGGATGAGATCGCGGCGAAAACCAACGGCGAGTTCACAGTCGAAGTGTATCCCAACAACCAGCTTGGCGCGCCCGACGAAATGCTGGAGCAGAACATCCTGGGCGTGGTTGATATGTCCCTCGGCACGCAGGGTTCCCTGGACAAATACTCCAAAAAGTTCGCCACCGTGATGCTTCCCTTCGTATTTGATAGCTACGACCTGGCATACGAAGTGCTGGACGGCCCCTTCTATGAGTGGGTCAAGGACGAGCTGCTGAGCCAGGGACTTGTGTTCATCGGCAGCTGGGATTACGGTTTCCGTTCCCTGACCAATTCCAGGCGACCGATCAACTCGCCCGATGACGTGGTCGGCCTCAAAATCCGCACGCCAGGCGAGATCCAGCTCAAGAGCTGCATGGAAGCGCTCGGCGCTGAAGTGCAGTCCATCGCCTTCAATGAGCTGTACCTTGCGCTCAAGCAGGGCGTCGTGGACGGCCAGGAAAACCCCCTTGGCGTGATCTACACCCAGAAGTTCTATGAAGCCCAGAAATATCTGGCCATCACCAACCATGTATACAATTCCATGAACCTGGTGATCTCTAAGGTGGTTTGGGACAGCATGACGCCCGAACAGCAGGAGATCCTCACCACAGCCAGCAAGAATGCAGCGGTTACGATGCGGGAGCTGATCAAGAACAGCAATGCGGACTATATCGCGAAACTGGAAGCCGAGGGCATGGAAGTAACCTATCCCGAGACAGGCGCCTTCGCGGCCTCCGTCGGCGCTTCTTACGATGCCATTGCCAACTACGTGGGCGACAAGGCCATCATCGATGAATTCCTTGCCATGGTGGAAGCCTGCAGAGCGAACTGATCCCTTCGCGCCGGCCAGCGCGGCAGATATGGATGAAAGGGGGCAGCCTCACCGCGCGCATGACGTGAGGCGCCCCCTTTTCCCGCTTATACGAACTCTTCCGACCTGACGGTTTCCCGCGAGAAGCTGAAAGGACTGTCAATCATGCTGGCTTTGATCATATGCGCGATGCTCATCGGCTTGATGATTATTGGCGTCCCCGTGGGCGCAGCCATGGGCATCACGTCGATGGGCGCCTTTGCGGCGCTGGATCAGGGGCGCTTCCTGGCGGTGATGGCCCAGCGTATCTTTTCGGGCATGACCAGCTTTACCATGCTGGCGATCCCCTTCTTCATACTTGCCGGTAACCTGATGAACAGCGGCGGCATCACCACGCGCATCTTCGGTTTCGCGCAGGCTTGCTGCGGTCACTGGCCAGGCGGTCTAGGGCAGGTGAATATCCTGTCCAGCCTGATTTTTTCCGGTATGAGCGGCGCCGCGGTGGCGGACGCCGCGGGGCTTGGCGTCATCGAGATGAAGGCCATGCATGACGCGGGATTTGACGACAGCTTCTCGGCCAGCATCACCGCCGCTTCCTCCACCATCGGCCCGGTGGTGCCGCCTAGCATCCCCTTTGTGGTGTACGCCTCCGTGACCAGCGTTTCCGTAGGCTCGCTGTTCATGGCTGGCTTTATTCCCGGTTTCCTGATGGCGATTGCCATGGGCATCGCGGTGTACCTGATCAGCAAGAAGCGCCGTTACCCGGTGCAGCCCCGGATGCCCTGGAAGCTTCGCTTCAAGTACCTGCTGCGCGCCCTTCCCTCCCTGTTTACGGTGGTGATCATCATCGGCGGCATCTGGGGCGGCTTTTTCACACCTACTGAGGCGGCAACCGTTGCCTGCCTGTACGCATTCATCCTCAGCGCGATCATTTATCGGTCCATGAACGTCAATCAGTTCAAGCAGGTGCTGCTTACGAGCATCCTACAATCCTGCAAGACGCTTTTTATCATCGCCATCGCGAACTTCCTGTCGTATTTCATGACGCATCAGCGCATCCCCAACATGGTCATCAACGCTGTCATGGCCGTCACCAGTGACCCTGTTGTTCTGAAGCTGATCATTGTCGGCATCCTGCTGATTCTCGGCTGCTTCATTGAAGGGGTGGCTGTCATCCTGATCGCTACCCCCATATTTCTGCCCATTGTGACCGCGATCGGCATGGATCTGGTGCAGTTTGGCGTTGTGATGATCCTGGCCAGCATGATCGGCTTGCTCACACCGCCCGTGGGCATGAGCCTGTATGCCGTATCGAGTATATGCAATGTGGATGTCATGCGTCTGTCCAGAGGCGTGCTTCCCTATCTTCTGGGCATATTTCTGGTTCTGCTGCTGGCTACCTTCTGGCCACCCCTTTCGCTGTTCCTGCCTGGACTGTTCGCGTGATGAAGGCTACAAGCATGAAAACCATCACGAAAATCGACAGGATCCTTTCAAGGGTGCTGGAAGCCATCTGCCTGCTGTGCGCGGGCTGCCTGCTGCTGATCCTGCTGTTCAACGTATTCTTTCGCCTTGTCCCTCTGCTGTCCGTCTTTCATAATTTCTCCATGGGCTGGTTTGACGAGATCGTGCAGACCTTGACCGCCTGGATGATCATGACGGGTGCGGCCATCCTGGCGCGCAGAAAGGAACACTTCGTTGTGGACCTGATCCCAGTGAAGCTGCGCGGCAGGCGGATCGGCTGCCTGTACGATATCTTCATCAGCCTCATCACCCTGGCGTTCTGCGTGGGGCTGTGCTACTATGGTTGGGAACTGATGGCACGCGCGGTGCAGCACACACCTGTGCTGAAGATTCCCATGCGCGTTCTGTATGCTTCGATCCCCGCCAACATGTTCCTGATGTGCGTCTATGAGATCGCGGACATCGCAGGCAACATCCGCAAACTGACACAGCGCACGGCTGAACAGTTCGGCAAAGCGAAGGAGGAGACATAGAATGGATATCCGCTACAGCGCAAACCAGAAAGATTTCCGGCGTTACACCACAGAGGAAACGCGCAAGGAATTCCTGATTGAAAAACTCTTCGAAAAAGATGAGGTCACGGCGGTGTACAGCCACGTGGACCGCATGGTCACAATGGGTGTGATGCCGGTCGCGGGTCCCGTGCCCCTTGATAAGGGCATCGACGTATGGAAGAGTTTCGGGACAAAGTATTTCCTGGAACGCAGGGAACTGGGCCTGTTCAACCTGGGGGACGAGGGGACGGTGGCGGCGGACGACAGGCGCTATCCGCTGGGGCACAGGGACTGCCTGTACCTGACCCGGGGCAACCGCGACGTACACTTTGAGAGCCTGGACCTGCAAAAACCCGCCAAGTTCTATATCGTCAGCGCGCCGGCGCATTGCAGCTATGAAAACCGGCTGATCAGGATCGCCGACGCCGCCAAGAAATCCCTTGGAGCCGTTGAAACGAGCAACAAACGCGTCATCAACCAGTTCATTCACCCGGACGTGTTGAAAACCTGCCAGCTTTCCATGGGGCTGACCGTGCTGGAACCCGGGAGCGTCTGGAATACCATGCCCGTGCACACGCATGAACGACGGATGGAGGTCTACTGCTACTTTGACATCCCGGAAGGCAATGTCGTGTTCCACATCATGGGACAAGGCCAGGAAACGCGCCATATCGTGATGCAGAATGAACAGGCGGTCATCAGCCCCAGCTGGTCCATCCACGCGGGCGTCGGCACCGGCAACTACACCTTTATCTGGGCGATGGGCGGCGAAAACCAGGCCTTCGACGACATGGACGCAATCAAAACGACGGAATTGCGGTGACGCGCCAGTCGGGACAGGGAACGCCCGCGGCGCGGGACGCAGCGGGATCACGCCTGGGCACGGTTCGCGCCTTGCGGGCCGTGAGACCTTCCTTTTAGAGCGCGCATTCGCGCCTGACAGCGTATCAAAATGGAATTTTTCTATGCTGGCGGATATCGTTCGGATATGGTAGAATCCAGTGCCGTAGCGGGTTTTTACCTTTTGTTGGTTGTTTTTGTCCCGCAAAGGGTACGGAGCTTCCGTTGTGTCTCAGAACAGGTAGAATATGCGGACCAATGGACCTTGTCGAATGGAAAAAGGAGAATGAGATGCAGACAAAGTATGAACAGTTGCTGAAAGAAAAGATGAGCCCCGCAAGCTATGACAAGCTGATGGCCCTTGATAACGAGAAGCTTGTAGGCTTCGTCGGCTTCTTCACCGAACACTGCGAACCCGCGTCCGTGTATGTCTGCAACGACAGCGAAAGCGATATCCAGTATGTGCGAGACCAGGCGCTGGCGCTGGGCGAAGAGCAGGTGATGGCAAATTCGAAGCAGACCATCCACTGGGATGGGTATGGCGACCAGGCCCGGGACAAAAAGAACACGCGCTACCTGGTCTACAAGGAAAACCTCGAAAGGATGAAATCCCTCAACTCGCTCGAATATGAGCAGGGATACGCGGAGATCATGGAGATCTCCAAGGGGAGCATGAAGGGGAAGCCCGCCGTGGTGCAGTTCTTCTCAGAAGGGCCGGCGGGGGGCGTGTTCGCCATCCCATGCGTGCAGTTTACGGACAGCTGGTACGTTGCCCACTCCGAGTTCATCCTGTACCGCACCGCTTACCATCAGTTCCTGCGCATGAAGGAGAATGAAAAAGGGGAGTTCTTCCGTTTCATCCATTCCGCGGGCGCGCTGGATGAGAAAGGCAATACGGTCAATCTCGACAAGCGCAGGATCTACATGGATACGCAGAACAACATCGTGTACTCCATGAACAACCAGTACGCGGGAAACTCCATAGGGCTCAAAAAGCATGCCATGCGCCTTGCGATCAACAAATCCGGCAATGAAGGCTGGCTGTGCGAGCATATGTTCATCATGGCAGCCGTGAATGAAGAAAAAAATCGCAAGACCTATTTCTGCGGCGCCTACCCCTCCGCCTGCGGCAAAACGTCCACAGCCATGATCCCGGGCGAGAAGATTGTCGGGGACGACATCGCCTATATCCGCAACATCAACGGGGAATTCCGCGCGGTGAACGTGGAGTTCGGTATGTTCGGGATCATCCAGGACGTGAACGCCAAGGACGACCCTGTGATTTTTGAAAACCTGATGAAAAACCAGGAAGTGATTTTTTCCAACGTGCTGATGGGGCCGGACAGGAAACCCTATTGGCTGGGGATGGGGGTGGAGGCGCCCAAGGAAGGCCGCAACCACTTCGGCCAGTGGAAGGAAGGCGTGAAGGATTCCAAAGGCCAGACTGTCGGCGTCGCCCACGGGAACGCCCGGTACACCATGCGCCTGGACTACCTTGGCAATATCGACAAAGAGGGCTTTGAAGCAAAGGACGGCGTCAAGGTCGAAGGGATCCTCTACGGCGGCCGGGACAGCGACATCACCATGCCCGTCGAAGAGTCCCCCGACTGGAAAGACGGCATCCTCCTCAAAGCCGCCACCCTGGAATCGGAAACCACCAGCGCGACACTGGGCGCCGAAGGCGTCCGCTCGCCCAGCCCGATGGCCAACCTGGACTTCGTGTCCTACCCGCTGGGCGAGTATACGCTCAACAACATCAAGTTCGGCGAGGCGGTCAGCGACGTGCCGAAGATTTTCAGCAACAACTATTTCATGCGCGGCCCCGACGGCAAATTCATGACCAGCAAACTGGCAAAAAAGGTCTGGCTGCACTGGGCGGAAGGGCGCATCCACGGGGAATATGGCGCCTACATCACGCCGACGGGGAAAATCCCCAGGTATGAGGATCTTGAGAAGCTGTTCAAGCAGCACCTCAATGAAGAGTTCAGCAGGGAAGATTACAGCTACCTGTTCACCTTCCGCTGCTCCAAATGGATCGAAAAGCTGGAGCGCACCAAGGCCTTCTATCAGAAAATGGACCCCAACACGCCCAGGGAAATCTTCGATTACTGGGACGCCGCCATCGAAAAGATCAAGGCTGCCAAGTTAGCCTACGGCGACGAAATCAAGCCGGGAGACTACAAGGACTGAGCGGATGCAACTTCCAGCCCCCTGTTCCATCCCCCGAAAGGCGATGGGACAGGGGGCCTTTCTTGCTCGCGGAGGGTATCAAACGCATGGATGAGGCATTTCGGAATTCCCGCCGGGAGCCGTTCTGTCCGGGGACAGGTCACCTGCCCTGGTAGATGACCATGACAGCGGCGGTGAAATCGGACAAGCGTTCAAAATACATGGCGTAGGCCGAGGAAAGAATCACCGGAGAATCCTTCGTTGCGCTGTATACTGAAGTCAGTTTGGGATTCACGTCGGCCATCAGGCTGTTTTCACTGAGCACGACCTCTTCATTGCCTTGAATGATGAACGCGGCCAGATATGCCGTCAGCTTGAGAAACAGCTGCGGTGCGTCTGTGGACGCGACATCGAGGGAGAAGCCGGCCTCTGTGATATTGCCACCCGACAGGGAAATATTCAGCAGATCGTCAGAGTATATCGAATCTGACTCCGTGACCGGCACGACAGGGCCGATGTCAACGCCGAGCGTTACCGCGTACTTATGGTAATTTTCAAGAAACCGGCCGATCGGCAAGGCATCCTCATAGGTCTTTCCGTCGCTTGCCGCCGCGCAGAAGGCGACGGAAAGCATGATCACCAAAACGATTGTCAACAGCCTTTTCATTTTGATCGCCTTTCTTTTCATGCTGAGAATCACGGACGACCGTTGAGCGAAGCGGTAAGCAGACGTTTCCGTGACGAGCGGTTCCATCCTCAATCGCCTGCTATCAAGCGCAGAATACCGTATTCCGTCAAATTGGACAAGCTGGGAAAGGTATCGAAGGCCGTGGCCGATTCCGGCCTTGTTTCGAACAAACACGGGTGTTTTTTCCTGGTGATCCCTTATTTTTCAGGGATATTCGGCGGAAACCTACGGGTACGGCGCGGATCGCGTTTGCTTTCATTGACGCGCTGCGAGAGAGAATTTACATTCGGCGGCCGTTGGCTGTACCAGCCTACAAAGGAGGCGAAAATGCTGTCACAGCCGTTCGCGCAGGATCGCCAGATCTTCGCGCAGCTCGACGAACGGATCGAAGGCGCGACCCTTTCAATCAGGGGATCCTGTACAAAAAGAGAGGGCTGGGGATGTTCGTGGCCACGGACGCGGTGCGCAGGCTGCAGGAACAGCGCCGCGCAGAGTTTTGCGACAACTATGTCAGGCCACTGTGCGCGGAGGCGAAAGCAGCCAGTCCTGCGGTCAGGTTCGGCGGGAGCTTCGGTTTCTTTGGCCTGACCAACCTGGTGATTAGAGGCGTCAGCGGTGATTATGGCGCGCTGCCTCTGCAGAACGCGGGAACGCTGGCGCTGCCCGTAGCCTGTACCGCAGGACTCTGCCTGCTGCTGCAGCAAAGGGCCGTGCTCAAGGAGCAGGAAGGCCCCCTTCCCGATGCGGGATGGGGAGAAGCTTCGATCCCGATAAAGCGGCGGGGCGCGGATAATCATTCCCGCGCCCCGCCTCAAAAGGCTATTCCTATATCGGCCAGGTTTCTGAGGCCACGCGCAGTTACTGTTCAGCCTTAGCCATCGGTAGCCCAAACCCTCTTGCCTTGCAGCACGGTCAGGATAGCGGACAGGGGCGAGC
>CAZLYF010000119.1:0-10895 GCA_964563725.1 uncultured Oscillospiraceae bacterium | reverse complement strand
CGGCCAACATCCTCTGGATCGTCACCTTCTCCTTTGAATGGGTCGGGATCTCCACGCTGCTCATCCTTCTGCTGGTCGTCAGCCTGGCTGTGATCAACACGAGGCTCAGGGCCCCGGAAGGGATCGGTCAAAGGGTCAACGCGCTGGCCTTCGGGCTCTATAACGGCTGGCTCATCATCGCTACGGTGGTCAACGCAGCGGCCTTCCTGGTCCAAGCGAAATGGGACGGCTTCGGGCTGGGGGCGGGCACTTGGGCGCTGATCATCCTCATCGTCGCCGTGCTTCTCACCTCGCTGATCCAGCTGAAGCTGCGCCACGCTGCGCTGACCCTGCCCCTTGCCTGGGCCTACTACGGCATCTGGCAGGTGCACCGGGCTGAAGGTTTCTACGCGGGGCAGTATCCAGCGGTCGCGTCCGCGTCGCTCGTCATCGGCGCCGTCTACGTCCTCATCGCGGTCTTCATCTTCATCCGCAACGGTCGCTGCGTGCTGCCCCAGGGCAAGGCCAGGTAGAAAGGAGTCCCAAATTGGTCAAGCGTTATCTGGTCGCATTGGCTGTTTTCCTTGCGATCGACGTCCTCTGGCTGGGCCTGATCGCGCCCAGGCTCTACAAGACGCACATCGGCCACCTGATGGCCGAAAAGCCCAGCCTGATACCGGCGGGGATCTTCTACCTGATCTACATCGCGGCGCTTCTTTTCTTCGTGATCGATCCGGCGCTGGCGAAGGGCTCCGCCTGGCAGGCGGTGTGGACGGGCGCATTCCTGGGCCTGGCGATGTATGCCACCTACGACCTGACCAACATGGCGACGCTAAAAAACTGGCCGCTCACGATCACCGCCATCGATCTCGCCTGGGGCACGTTCATCACGGCCGCCACCAGCGGGATCGTCACGCGTATCTTCCTGTAAGCAACCTGGAAGGAGGACCCCTGTGCAAACAAGCATCCACGCCATGGATTTCCACAGCGCGCTGCTCAAGGGCGCTCACAGGGTCGAGGGGAAACGGGACGAGCTCAACCGCATCAACGGCTTCCCCGTGCCTGACCGGGACACCGGCAACAACCTGGCCTACCTCATGCAGCAGCTCAGGCGCCAGCTGCCTGTGCCCAGGAGCTTTGAAGAGCTGCTGAGCAAGCTGGGCGAGGCCTCCCTGATGGGAGCCCGGGGCAACAGCGGCGCCATCTTTTCGCAGTACTTTTCCGGGTTTCGGGACGCCGCGGCGGGGCTTCAGGAAAACATCCGCGAGCGCTTGTCCCTGCAGGGCCTGGCCGCCATGTTCCGCAAGGGATACTTGAGCGCCTACCGTTCCATCCAGCAGCCCAGGGAAGGCACCATCCTCAGCGCCATGCGCAGCTTTGGCGAAACCTTCCACCAGCTTCTCATGCAGGGGGGAGACCTCAGGCGCGCCGCGGAAGCGGCGCTTAACAGGCTCAAGGATACCGTGCGGGAAAGCGTCAACATCCTGCCCCAGCAGCGCGCACTGCATGCGCCGGACGCGGGGGCGATGGCCTTCCTCTACTTTGCCGAGGGCTTCATGCATTCGCTCCTGGGTAAGGCGGAAGGGGAAGACGAGGCGGAAGACGCGATCGCGTTCGAACTGCCGGCGATGACAGAGGAAGCTTCCCATGCGGGAGCGGAGGAGGATGCCCGCTTCCGCTACTGCACGGAGGTGCTGCTGAAGCTGCGCGAAGGCGCCGCGATCGGCGATGGGATGAAGGCGCGGCTGGCCGCCATCGGCGACAGCGTGGTCATATCCCAGTCCGGCCAACTGGCGCGCGTCCACCTGCACACCGATGTCCCCGCCCAGGCGGTGGACCTGCTGGAAAGCCTGGGGACCCTCAATGAGATCAAGGCGGACGACATGCGCATGCAGCAGGCGCTTACCCGGCCGCATCCCGGCAAGGCCGCTCTGGTCGTCGACTCCATCGCCGACGTGCCGGAGGAAATGCTGGGCCCGGACGTCTACGTGCTGCCGCTGCATCTGCTGGCAGAGGGCGTTTCCTATGAGGACAAGCGGACGGTTTCCTTCGAACGGGTCAAGCGCCTGGCGGGAAAACTGAGCAGTTCGCAGCTGAACCTCGAGGAGGTCCGCCAGTTCCTGGACCCGATCGTCCAAAGCTATGCCCAGGTGCTTATCCTGACGGTGTCCTCCAAAATGTCCGGCATCTACGACCGCTGCAGCGAGTACCTGGCGCAAAAACCGCAGGCAAAGATCCGCCTGGTGGATTCCAGGGTCAATTCGGTCGCGGAAGGGCTTCTGGCCCTGCATGCCGCCAGGAGGCTTCAGGAAGGCGCGGGGCTTGACGCGGTGGCGGACGAGCTGGAGCGCACGCGCGCCCGCACAAAGATCTATGTCTCCCTGCCCAACCTCAAGGCCATGGTGGCTTCGGGGAGGCTCAACAAAAACGTGGGCAAGGTGATGCAGGCCATCGGTTTCCTTCCCCTGATCACCATCAACCACGAGGGCGAGGGAACGGTGACCGGGTTGTCCTTCTCCCGCGCGCGAAGCGACAGGCTGCTGCTTCAAAAGCTCGAAGCCGGCAAGGTCAGGGAATATGCGGTCGTCCACGTCAACGATCTCCCGCGCGCCGAGGCGGCGGCGAAAGCCCTTCAGCAGCGCGTCGGTATGCCCCCCAGCTACATCTGCGACATTTCTTCCGTTGTGGCGAATTTCTCGGGCGAGGGTTCCTACGCGGTCGCCTATATCGAAAACGAAAGTCCTGAAGGAGGCGCCGCGTGAAGTACCTGCTGGTCTACCTGATCCTGCTGGGCGCCTTCGCGCTGGTGTTCCTCATCGGCAAAAAGGAAAGGAAGCACGACTATCTTGACATCTTCTGGGGCCTGGGCTTCATCCTTGCCGCGGTGGTTTCCTGGCTGCTGGGCGAAAGGCCCTCAGCCGGCCTGCTGATGACCCTGCTGGTCCTCCTCTGGGGCAGCCGGCTCACCTTCCACCTGGCAAAGCGCAACATCGGCAAGCCCGAGGACTTCCGCTACAAGGCCATGCGCGAAAAGTGGAAAAACCGCTTCGAGCTGGTGATGTTTTTCAGGATGTACCTGCTTCAGTTCGCTCTCAACGCCTTCATCGGCTTCCCCGTCGTGTTCGTCAACCTGCAGGGCGCGAAAAGCCCGGATTTCTTCACCTGGCTGGGTCTTCTGGTATGGCTGGGCGGTTTCTTCTTTGAGGTCGCCGGGGACGAACAGCTGAGGCGCTTCAAAAAGAGGCCCGACACCAAGGGCAAGCTGATGACCACCGGCCTCTGGGCCTGGACGCGTCACCCCAACTACTTCGGCGAAGCCGTCACCTGGTGGGGCCTCTTCCTCATCAGCCTGACGGGGGACATCGGCCGCGTCTGGCTGGTCTTCAGCCCCCTGCTCATCACCTTTCTGCTGGTGTTCGTGTCCGGCGTGCCGATGCTGGAAAAGAAATACGAGGGCAGGGAGGACTGGCGGCGCTACAAGGAAAGGACAAGCAAATTCCTTCCGAGGCCGCCGCGGAAGTAACGCTTCCGCGTACAGCCGACCGCGATGCCTGTCCGCGCGCCCCCGGATCGTCCGGCCGGCGCGCGGAGTCCTTATGTTTTCGGAACTTGTTGTTTTCTCACTCGAACTGTCTGTGCCGGTTATAATGCTTCCACCAGTAAAGTTGGCGCCGTCTTCGTGCGGACGGAGACAGGGGGGCGTGAAACCATCAATGAAGCGTACCTATGAATTCGAAGCGGAAATCAAAAAAGTGCCCGGAATCGACGGCGCCTATGTGGAGATGCCCTTCGACCTGAAAAAGGAGTTCGGGAAGGGCAGGGCCAGGGTGCGCGCAAGCTTCGACGGCGTGGGCTACAATGGAAGCGTCGTCAATATGGGCATCAAAAAGGACGACGGCGGCGTCTGCTACATCATCGGGGTGCGCAAAGACATCCGTCAGCAAATCGGCAAGGAACCGGGCGACAGGGTGAAGGTGACCATCATGGAATTGGACGGGTGAAGCCTATGTGGAAATGCGAACATTGCGGCCGCGAGTTTGTGAAAGCAAACCAGAGCCACAGCTGCGGCAGGGTGGAAAACAGCGTCGACGCCTACATCGCTGCCAGGCCAAAGGACGTTCAGGGGATCCTGAACCGGGTCCGGGAGACGCTGAAGGCCGCGCTGCCGGACGCGGAGGAGCGCATCTCCTGGGGGATGCCGACCTACAGAAAAAAGCAAAACATCATCAGTTTCGCCGCCCATCAAAAGCACCTGGGGCTCTATCCCGGGCCGGAGGCCATTGCGCATTTTGCCGGCCGCATGAAGGACTGCAGGACCAGCAAGGGCGCGGCGCAGTTCCCGTATGACAAGCCTCTGCCCCTTTCCCTGATCGCGGAGATCGCCCAATGGTGCGAGGCGACCGGGAACCATCACTGACAGAAGGGCTTCCACCGTCTTTACATATCATATGGGAGCAGCCCGGGACCTGGACGGAACCTGAAAGAAACCTGAAAGGATCCTGCTCCCGCTTTTCAGTCTCCTTTCAGTTTGGACTGCTATGATGCATCCGTCGAAAGGAGGAGGGAGCATGACAGGACCCATTCAAGTGTTCCAGCGCGTGGAACAGAAATATCTTCTGGACCCGGAGCAGCGCGATGCGCTGGAGCGTATCCTTGCGCCTCAGCTCATACCCGACCGCTACGGCCTGCAGACGGTCGCCAGCGTCTATTACGACACGCCGGACTGCTCGCTGGTCCGCGCAAGCCTTCACAACCCGGTCTACAAGGAAAAGCTGCGCATGAGGAGCTACGGCAGGGCGGAGAGGGACGGCATGGTGTTCGTGGAACTCAAAAAGAAGTTCAGGGGCGTCGTGTACAAGCGCCGGGAAACGATGCGCCTCAGGGAGGCGGAAACTTTCCTGCAGACGGGCTGCTGCCCGCGGCCGCTGAGCCAGATCATGAAGGAGATCGGCTATTTCCGCGCCTTCCACGGCGTGGTCCCCATGGCGTTCATTGCCTGCGAGCGCCAGGCCTTCTTTGATCCGGAGGGCAGCGGGCTGCGCCTGACCTTTGACACCGGCATCCGCTGCCGGGACGAAGGGCTCAGCCTCGACGGCTCCCCGGACGGGGAGGAGATCCTGCCTGAGGTTCGGGTGCTGATGGAAGCGAAGGCCAGGGGCGCGATGCCCCTGTGGCTGGCCGCGGCGCTGTCGGATTTGCGTATCTTCCCTGTTTCATTCTCGAAGTACGGCCGGTATTACCGGGAGATCCTCTCGCGGAGGATGTCCGCGGACAGGAGGCGGTTCCATGTCGCTTAAGAGCATATTCGGCAGCGTTCCGACGCTGGAAGCCTATCTGCTGAGCCTGCTGGCGTCCCTGGCGATGGGACTGGCGGCCGCATTGGCCTTCATGTACCGCAACAGGGCTTCCCGCAGCATGGTGACCACCCTGGTCCTCCTGCCGGCGGCGGTCCAGACGGTGATCCTGCTGGTCAACGGGAACCTGGGCGTCGGCATCGCGGTGGCGGGCGCCTTCTCCCTGGTGCGGTTCCGCTCGGTGCCCGGGAGCGCCAGGGAGATCTCGGCGCTGTTCATTGCCATGGCCATCGGCCTCGCGGCCGGGACCGGATACCTGCTTGCCGCGGCCCTCTTCACCCTGATGATGGGGCTGGCTATGCTGCTCCTTACGCGGCTGCGCTTCGGCGAGCCGAGGGAAGGGGCGAGGGAACTGAAGGTCACGGTGCCCGAGAACCTGGACTATGAGACCCTCTTTGACGACCTGCTGGCAAAATACGCTGAAAACAGCGAACTGACCCGCGTGAAGACCAGCAATATGGGCTCGCTGTACGAACTCAGCTACCGTCTGACCCTCCGCAAAGGCATATCGTCCCGGGAATTCCTGGACGGGATCAGGGTCCGGAACGGCAACCTGAACATCTCATTGAGCAGGGGCTTTGCCCCCAGGGAGGAACTGTGATGGAACGGACATGGAAGCGGCTGATCCCGATCCTGGCGGCCGCGCTTGCGCTGGCTGTCGGCCTGGCGGCCGGCGAACAATCTGACAGCGACAGCGGACAGCCGGACGACGGCAATGAACAGACGGTCAGGTACAAGGAAGAAGACCTCGACGCCTCCTATGACCCGGACGCGGCCGTCCAGGTGGACCTTAACTTGCAGCAGGGCGGATACAGCATCACGGAGGCCGGGACCTACGTGCTCGCGGGAACCATGGAGGGACCATTGAGCATCGAGGCCGGTGAGGAAGACCTTGTGCGGCTGGTGCTCAACGGCGCGCACATCGTCAATCCGGACGGCCCGGCGATCTATGGCCTTCAGGCGGACAAGCTGATCCTGACCCTGGCAGAAGGCACGGCGAACAGCGTGAGCGACGGCGCGGGTTATGAACCGGACGAAGAGGGCGCCAATGCCGCGGTCTACACGAAGACGGACCTGACCATCAACGGGGACGGGAGCCTTGAGGTCAGCGGGGAGACCGCGCACGGCGTCCTCAGCAAGGACGACCTGCTCATCGTAAGCGGCAGCCTTGCCGTTGCATCGGTCAAAGACGGGCTGCGGGGCAAGGACAGCGTGACGGTCCTTAACGGGGACCTCCGCATCGAGGCGGGCTCGGACGGCATCGTTTCCACGAGCGCGGCAGACGGCAAAGGGACGGTCCGGATCGAAGGCGGCCAGTTCACCATCACCGTGGGGCGCGACGGCATCCAGGCGGAGAGCATCCTGACCGTTTCCGGCGGTATTTTCGACATCACGACCGGAGAGGGCGGGACGCAGGTCCCGGTTTCGACAGAGGCGCAGGCGATGGCGCCGCCTGACGCCAGCGCCACCACCCGCTGGCAGGGGATGCGCCCGCAGCAGGGCTGGCCGCCGGATGGCGGCTGGACGGAAGAGGAGGAAGCCGTTCCTGACGCCGGCGAGAGCATGAAGGGCCTCAAGGCGGGCGTCTCGGTCAGCATCCTCGGGGGCCGCTTCAACCTGAACACGGAAGACGACGCCATCCACAGCAACGGGGAGGTCCTCATCGGGGACGGGGACTTGAGCATCCTCACGGGCGACGACGGCGTCCATGCCGACGGGGACCTGCGGATCTTGAGCGGCGCCCTGTCCATCACAGGCTGTTATGAAGGACTGGAAGGGAAGACCGTCACCATCGACGGCGGAAGCATCTCGATCATCGCGTCGGACGATGGCGTCAACGCGGCGGGCGGAGAGGAACAGGCCGGAATGGGGGCGCGCGGCCGGATGTCGCCGCAGGAGGGCGTGTGGGTCCTCATCAATGGCGGAGAGATCAAGGTCACCGCGGGCTATGACGGCATCGACTCCAACGGGGATATCACCGTCAACGGCGGGACATTGGACCTCACCGTCCTGCGGGCGGGGGGCGGCAACAGGGCGATCGACCCGAGCGGCAGCTACACCCATATCGCCGGCCAGGTCACCACGAACGACGGCAGCGAGAGCCAAACCGGCTTCATGGGCGGGCCGGGCGGCCTGCCCGGGGACGGTCAGACCGGATGGCCCGCTCCGCGCAGAAGGCGCTGATCCCGGCCCCTGCGGGCGGAGGTGATCCCGCCTCCCAAAGGGGGGACAGTGAAGAACCATGAAAATGAAAACACCCGCGAAAAACTCCCCGCCGCGGACCAGGATCCGAGGCGGGGAGCCTTCCATTGATATCAGGCCTCAGCTGCCCGAAGCCCTATCAAGCAGGGTGACCAGGTAGAGGAACTCCTCCTTGTATGCGTCGCCGACGACGCTTTCGCAGCCCCGCAGGAGGTCCAGCGCGGAGGCATAGGTGGCGCTTCCCTTCCATTCGCTGCCGCGCAGGATCATCCCGACCTCGACGACCGCGGCGGCGAAGCGCAGGTTTTCGCCCATCTCCCCGGCGGTTTCCTGCGCAAGCGGGTAACTGTACAGCCGGCTCTCGGCGCCGTCGGGCGCCTTGGCCCGGATGCTCAGCGTGAGCATTTCGTCGCTGACAGAGCCTTCCGCGGGCGCCTGCTGGTACTTGCTCCCGGTTTCACCGATGTCAAAGGGGCTGCCCGCAGGCACCAGTTCATACAGCACGGTCACGCGGTGACCGCTGCCGACCTCGCCTCCGTCCTTGGTGTCGTCGGCGAAATCCTCCGCGGCCATCAGCCGGTTCTCATAGCCGATCAGCCTGTAACCCTTGATTTTGGCCGGGTTGAAGTCCACCTGCAGTTTCACGTCTTTCGCCACGGTGAGGAAGGTGGCGCCGATTTCCGTGACCAGGGCGCGCCGGGCCTCGAAGATGGTGTCGATGTAGCTGTAGTTGCCGTCGCCGTGATCGGCGAGGGCTTCCAGCTTGTTGTCCTTGTAGTTCCCGTCGCCGAAGCCCAGCACGCTCAGGAAGACGCCGCCGCGCTTCTTTTCCTCGACGAGACGGGCGAGCGAGCCCTCGTCGCTGACGCCCACGTTCAGATCCCCGTCGGTGGCGAGCAGCACGCGGTTGTTCCCGCCGGGGATGAAGTTTTTCGCGGCCAGCTCGTACGCGGTGAGGATGCCGGCGGCCCCCGCCGTCATGCCGCCGGCGGTCAGGCTGTCGATCGCCTCCATGATCTGCGTTTTGCTGCTTGCGCGCACGCCATCCAGCAGGACCTCATCGCGGGAGGCGTAGGTGACGATGGACACCGTGTCCGTCGGGGACAGCTGCTCGACGAGCAGCTGGAAGGCCCGCTTCACCAGCGGCAGCTTGTCCGGCATGTCCATGCTGCCGGACACGTCGATGAGGAACACGAGGTTCTGGGCGGGGCGCTCTTCCCTGGGGATCTCCCGCGCCTGCAGGCCGATGAGCAGCAGCTGCGTGTCCGGGTTCCACGGGCAGCCCGCCAGTTCCATCGTGACGCCGAAGGGCTCGTCGCCTTCCGGCTGCGCATAACTGTAGCGGAAGTAATTGAGCATTTCCTCGATGCGCACGCTGTCGGCCGGCGCCGCTTCGCCCGCGAGGATCATCCTGCGCAGCTGGGCATAGGACGCGGTGTCCACGTCGGCCGCGAAGGTAGACAGCGGCGAGGTGCGAACGGAGAGGAAGCGGTTTTCCTGAAAGAAGGGGTACTCGTTGGCGTTGAATTCGATCGGGAGCGGCGCCATGGCGGGCAGCATGTACATCATGCCTGCCTGCGTCATCGCCCTGTAGCCGTCGGCAGCTTCTTCCGCCACCTCAATATAGGGCCTGGCCGCCTCCGAGAACAGGATCCGCCAGGTGACAGCGTCCAGCATGCCGCTGGCGAGCAGGCCGTTGGCCAACTGGAATGCGGCAAGCGCTTCCGTCGTCTCCGGGCCGAAGGCGCCGTCCGGTTCCCCGGCATAGTAACCGAGCGTTTTGAGCCTCTCCTGCAGGGCGAGGACGTCTTCGCCCGCGTCCCCTTCCTTCAGCTCCCTTGCGAAGCCTTCGGCGCGCAGCGCCGCGGTCGGCAGACAGGCAGCAAGCGCTGTTGAGAGGAACAGCACCAGAACGACCAGGGATGCCTTTACCCTGCGAACATGGTTCTTCATGTGGCTTTCGCCTCCTTCTGCCCTATTGGACGCACGGCGGCCGGTTTTTGTTCCATGCGGGAGGCGCAAACCGCCAGACTGATGTCCTTTTATTTTTGCCATGCGTACTCCGGGTTGAGCACCATGGCACGTCCGCCCGATATTTCCAGCGCCGCGGCGGTGATGTAGGAAGCGTGGTCCGAACATAGGAAAACAATGGGGGCCGCGATCTCTTCCGCCCTGGCCGCCCGGCGCAGCAGGGTCTGCTGTGCGTTGGTCTCAAGCTCCGCCGGCGGGATCCCCTTCCCGACGCCCGGCGTCATCGTAAAGCCCGGCAGGACGGCGTTGACGCGGATCCCATCGGCGGCGTATTCGGCGGCGAACATGACCGAAAGCTTTACGACCGCGGCTTTCAGCGGCCCATACAGCGTGCTGCGGCCCGCCGTTCCGCAGCGGGCGGCCAGCGAACTGACGTTGACGATGGCGCCGCCCCGTGCTTTCAGAAATGGATGGGCCGCCTGGCAGCCGAAAACCACCGAGTCAAAGCACAGCGCTTCCGTCCGGCGCAGCTCTTCGGGGCTGTAACCCGCCCCGGCGCGCGGGACGCTGCCGCCGACGTTGTTCACCCAGCAGTCGATGCCCCCGAAGCGTTCCGCCGCCGCGCCGGCGAAGCTGTCCAGGGAGACAGGGTCCGTCGCGTCGGCGGGAAAAGCGAAAGCCTCCCCAAGCCGTGACAGCCGCGCGTATGCCTCGTTCAACTCCGTTTCGCCGCGCGCGCAGACTGCGACACGGGCTCCCTCAGCCAGGAAGGCCTCCGCCGTCGCGAAGCCGATCCCCTTGCTCCCTCCCGTGATGACGACCGCCTTTGACTGCAGACCCATGTCCATGGATATCAACCTCCCACCATTGTTCAAACAATTCCTGCCGCTTGGAAGCTTGCGTCCGCAAGCTGGCCGATAGCTCCCAATGAAATAGATCCCTCCGTGATTTGTGAAATATCCCGAAGACGTGTGAAACGGCTGCGCTGAAAATACGCTGCGACATATAAAAAGTGTGTGTTCCTATCGCGCTGCCCTCAGCCCCCAGCCCTCAGCACTCCTGCGCCCTCAATTCGCAATAGTCGTAATCATCGCGCTGTTCGCGCTCGATTGCTCCTTTGCTCATTGGGCCTTCGCCTTGCTTCATCCCGCACAGCGGGCGCTCGGCTCCGGCCCCCAGCACTGCAGACGGCAGTCTGCACAGCACTCAGCCCTCAGCGCGCAGACGCAGCGCGCGGTGCGCGGTGCGCGGTGCGCTGCGCGCTATGCGTGAAGTGGCGGCCTTGCCGCCGTGAAGTGTCCGCTGTGCGGACGTGAAGAGCTTCGCGTGAAGAAGTAGGGGCTGCTGCGCCTGCGGCGCGGGACACCCCGCTCCCCCAACTCAGCACTC
>CAZLYF010000118.1:0-10900 GCA_964563725.1 uncultured Oscillospiraceae bacterium | reverse complement strand
GGTACAGGCAAGGGACGCGAACGCAGCCGGTCAAATCGGCGCGCTCTGCAGGTACGAGGCGATGTCCTGGTGCAGCCGTTCGGTGTAGACCCTTTTTCCCATCGAATTCAGGTGCAGGACCACGTTGAACATGAGTTCCCTGGGATACAGGCTGCTGCGCACGTCGGAGATCACCGGCGCGTCCAGGAGCGCCGCGAGCCCGCGTTCAAAGCCCTCGAGCTCTTCGCCCGATGTGGTCAGGACGGATTCGTACAGCGGGGGAAAGGTGAACAGCAGCGTGGCGCCCCTGTCCCCGCAAAATGCGTTGAACTCGTTTAGGGAAGCGATCTGCCTATCGCTGTAATCCGCCAGGCGGTACGCCCGGGTCGCCTTCAGCTCGTCTTCGCCCATGACGCATTCCTCGCTGTGGAAGATAAGGTTCCCCGTTTCCGAAAACGACTGGATCCGATAGGGGTCCCTGAGGCCTTCGCCCGTCAGGAACGAGGAGCGCAGCTTTTCCACAAGCGGCGAAACGAAGAGCCCGTAGAGCTTCGTGACCGCCATCGTGTTCGCGCCCCGGACGACCTCCATCGGGCGCGTTTTCATGAAATCCCATAAAAGGTCCCGTTCCCCGTCCAGCGTGATGAAGATGGATTCGATGCCGTAATGGGAAGGGTCGAACGGCACAAGCGGCTTGATCACCAGGTCCCCGCTGCGGATGAACTTCCTGGCGCTTTCAAGGATGTACGCCTCGCCCATCCCCGCGTTGACCCCCAGGCTGTAGACCGGCATGCCCAGCAGACCGCTCAGCTGCTCCGTGTCGACGGAAAAGGCCATGTAGGAAGTCCCGACCACGATGGCCTTGCGCGTATCCGGGTCGCTGCGCTCAAGCGCGCGGTACTGCAGGACGAAGCCCTTCTGGTAACTGTCATCGTGCGCCCCGGGCACGGCGAAGGCCAGGGCCGACAGCAGCGCCGCGAAGAGCAGCAGGGCCAGGAGCCCGACCGCGCACGCCTTCAACAGAAATTTCCGCATCTCCACGCGTCCTCGTCAAAACCTGAAATAGGCGAATTCGTTGGAAGCCCTCGTCCCGTACGCCCCGAGGACCAGGATGGACAGGATAAAACAGACGTAGAGGGCGAACCTGAAGCCCGGGCGCAGCTTTGAGATCCGCTCGCGCAAAGGGGCCCGCCTGCCGCCCAGATGATACAGCTCGACCGAAAACAGCAGGCAGACGCCGATGAAGGCGATGGCGAGTTCCCTTATGTTGTTGTAGCACAGCAGGAACAGGGAACGCAGCGAAAACCCGCCCAGCAGGTTGCGCAGCAGGACGCCCGCGACATGCAGGTCGGCCGACCTGAACAGCAGGTAGCCGAAGGCGACGATGAGGAAGGTGCGCGCGTACTGGAAGAAGGCGTACAGGCGCTTTGCCCTGCCCGCGGCCAGCCTCTTTTCCGCCCGCCTGTACGCGGGCGCAAGGAAGACGGCCAGGATAATGAAAACCCCGTGATACAGGCCGTACAGGATGTAATTCCAGTTCGCCCCGTGCCACAGCCCGATCAGCAGCCAGACGATCAGCAGCGCCGCCGCGTTGGGCAGCGTTTTTAGCAGCCGGGGGCTCCTCTTTTTCAGGGAATCCCGCATCCTGGTAAAGACCGCGCTCCTCAGAAGCGGATAGAACAGGTAATTCCTGAACCACGCGCCGAGCGTGATGTGCCATCGTTTCCAGAATTCCGCGACGCTCTTTGAAAAATACGGGAGATCAAAGTTTTCCGCCAGCCGGATCCCCAGCATTTCCGAACACCCCAGCGCGATGTCCATGTATCCGGAAAAGTCCGCGTACAGCTGGATCGAATAGCACAGCAGCGCGAAGGCGACCGTGAAGCCCGCATAGCGCTCGTACTTGCCGAAGACCTCGGCCGCGATCACCGCGAGCTGGTCGGCGATGACGAGCTTTTTAAAAAACCCCCAGGCCGCCCGCCGGGCGCCGGACGCCGCTGCCCTGGCGCTGAACCCCCTCTGCGCGGAAAGCTGCGGGGACAGGTCGGCGAAATTCCCGATGGGTCCCTGCAGGATCTGCGGGAAGTACGACACGAAAAGCGCGAACCTGAAAAAATTCCTCTCGGGCGGGCAGCTGTCCCTGTACACGTCGATGCAGTAACCCAGGCATTGGAAGGTATAGAAGGACAGGCCGACCGGCAGCAGAAGGGACAGGCCGGAAAAACGCAGGTTCAGCCCGAAGAGGCCGGCAACGCCGGCCGCCGTGCCCAGAAAGAACGAGGAATACTTGAGCGTCGCCAGCAGGCCCAGCGTCAGCGCGGCGTCGAGCGCGAGGACCGCCTTCCTGCGCCCCGCCTGCCCGGCGGGGATCCTTATGAGCCACAGCGCGGACAAATAGGTGACGGCCGTGGAAAACAGCAGGAACAGCGCGAACACGGGTGACGCGGCCGCATAGAAGGCGTAGCTTGCCAGCAGCAGCCAGGCCCATTGGAACCCTTTGGGGACGGCGTAGTATCCCGTGAAGACGACGCTGAAGAATACCAGGAATGTTGCCGAAGTGAACAGCACGGCTTATGGGACCCGCTTTTCCAGTAGTTCGATCATGCCGATATCGGGGCTCATCAGGAAGGCGGCGCGCCCGCCCCCGAGCACGGGCGCCGGCGCCGCTTCGCTGATGAGGGTGAAGCCCTGCCCGCACAGCTGCCCGAGCTCTTCGTCGAAACGCTCCGACTGGTAGCAGAGATGATAGGGCGCGTTCACGAATTTCTCCGTGATCCCGGCCACCGCGCTGCCGCCGACGGCCGGGGAGATCAGCTCGACCCGGTAGCCGTCCTTCTCCAAAACGCAGATCGTCACCCCCCGCAGCGCGTCGCGCGCCGCGGGAATGACCGTCCGGAAGCCCAGGCCGTGAAAAGCCGTTTCCGCGCGGCCGATCTTTTTGACCAGGTAGCCGATGTGATGGGCGGTCATCGGGCCTCCCTTTCGATGATGTCGGCCATATCGCCCACGTTTTTGAGCCCGACGACCTCTTTCATCCTGAACTTCACGCCAAACTCGCTCTCCACGGCGGAAATGAGCGTGATGTGCATCAGGGAATCCCAGCCGTCGATGTCCACCGCCTCGGTGGCCTCGCCGACGCGGATCCCGCTGTCGTCAAAGACGTCCTGGAACACCAGGTCCAGCTTTTTGAAAATCTCTTCCCTCTTCATGGCCTCAGTCCGCCTCCCGCCTGACCGTGATCGCGGCATTCATTATAGCATGCTTTGCCACATCCAGTTCCCAGACGGAATCCCCGCCGTCGCGCCCGACGGGCTCAAAGCCCATGTCTGCATAGAAATCCCTGACGAGCCTGTTCTTTTCGGTCGCGAAGTAGTAGCCGCGGATCGTTCGGACGCCCTCCTCCCTGCAGCGGCGGACGAGCTCGTCAAGCATGGCGTGTTCCATGCCGCGCTTGAGCACCCTGCAGCTCATCAGCCACAGCTCCACGTGCAGCAGATCTCCCTCCCTGCGGCCGATCACCACTGTGACGACGCCGTTGTCGCCAAACTTGTCTGTGAGCTTGCCGTAGAGGCGGATCAGGTTCCCGTCCGCCGCCGCGGCCCGCATCTGCGCGTCGGTGAAGCGCTTCGTCGTCAGGTTGAACTGGTTGGATTTGTTGGTCAGCTGTGTGATGCGCTGCAGGTAGATCTCGTCAAAGTCCCTGATCAGCGCCACCATTTCCAGGGACTTGAGATAATCCTCATAGTTTTCGCAGCCCTGCTCCAGCCTCGCGCGTTCAAGGTTGGCCTGATACATGTCGTTGCGCTTCAGGTCGTCGTCGGACAGGGCTGTCGCCTCAAAGAACCCGGAGCGGTCGACGACCTCGATGTAGCGCTCCACCTTGTCAAGCGCCGGGACGGCTACGCCGGGCAGCCGGGAGGCGACGATGGCCCTCTCCGCCGGGTTGTCGTCGACGAAGACGACGCTGTCCTGAAAGATGTTGAGCTCATCGCAGACGGCCTTCACGTTGAGGTCCTTGTTTTCCCAGTTGGCCTTGATCACGATGAAGTCGTCCGGTCTGACCGTGCCTTCCGGGTGGTTGAGGCCCAGGAGCGCGTTGCCGCGTTCGTTTTTCGAAACGACGTTCAGCATGATCCCCCTGTCCCTGAGGGCCTTCAGGTAGGCCTGAAATTCGCTGTAGGCCTGGCCCAGGCTCGTCTCCTGCCCGATCTCGATGCCTTCGGGGCCGTCGTCGCCGATGACCCCGCCCCAGAGGGTGTTGTCCAGGTCGATCGCCAGGGCCTTTTTGTTTTTGCCGTACAGCGACTTGATGATGTTGGCGACGCTGAAGGCCAGCTGCGGGATGGCCGGCACCGCGAGGCAGTACTTGTACAGGTACCAGTACTGGGGATCCGACCAGGCGCGCAGGCCGTAGTCCGCGGCCAGGTAATGCAGGTCGTTGACATAGTGATTGGCGTGCGTCCGGGCATAATGCGCGAACATCTCGTTGAGCCGCAGGACGAAATTCACCCTTCCCCGGACATCGGCCGCGTCGCCGTTGCCCAGCAGCCTGTAGTACGGGAGTTCAAAATTGTTCTGGATGACCGGGCATCCGAATTTTTCCCGGAGGCTGTCCCACATGAGGGCGAAGCGCTGAAACTCCTTTTCAAGCAGGGCGTCGACCTCGGCCGGGCTTTGCCGGAGCGAGGGAAAACAGGAGATGTTCCGCACGCTGGTGTGGATATAGACCAGGTCCGGACGGAATGCGTCCAGCCCCGGAGAGCCAAAGACGGCGTCCTGCCAGTACTGCCCGTATTCCGATTCATAAAAGCCTGGCCTGATCCCGTGATCCAGCAGGAACAGCTCCAGGACCTCCAGGATGTCGTGGGTCGTGGAACCGCCCAGCACGGCGACACGTTTCTCAAGGAAGCTGGCGCCTGACAGCAATTCCTTCCGGATGGCTTTGCGCCTTCTTAGGATTTTTTGGGGATCGAAGGGGTACTGCAGGTCCGTGTGCATATGTTTCTCCCCTGTGCTCCGCCTCTAACGGCGGGAGGTGATCAGGCCGCGCCGTCCGTGGCTCGCTTCAGGCGCCGCTTTCCCGCGCGCCCGGGGCCCGGCGCCCGGCGCCCTCCAGGGAGCGCAGGCGCTCCTCCAGCAGGGACAGCTCCTGGACGATGCGGCGGTTTCTGTCGCTCTGCCTGGATACGATCGACGTCAGCGACATGATGATCAGGATGCACAGGAAGATCGCAGTCGCCAGCAGGCCGTTGATCGCGTCCGCGATCCCGAAAAGGGATAGCAGGCGCAGGAAGGGCTGCGGGAAAAGGATGGCCAGCAGCATCAGCAGGCCCGACAGGAGCCACAGGAGCGAGTATTTGAGGATCAGGCGCTCCTTCTTGAGCAGGAGGAACAGAAGGAAGAAATAGAGGACGATGGCCGCAAGCAGCGCCAGCCGCAGCGAGAGGGTCATTGCGTCGCCTCCTTCATCAGGGATCGGGGGACGGAAGTCCGGTCACCGCGTCGGGGTTTCGCCCTTCCCGCGGCCGCCGTTCTCCGCGCAGGATTTGAACAGTTCGTGATAGTCCGCGAAGCGGACGGACTTGTCCAGCCGGGAGCGGTCCGCCGCAAAGCCGCTTCTTTTCAGCGTGCAGGACTCGATGGCGTCGCGCAGGGCGTGAAGGTCGCCTTTCCTGACGACGGTCCCGCTGCCCGGCGCGATCATCTCCCCGCTGCCGCCGGTATCGTACGTGACCACAGGGGTCCCGCAGGCGAGCGCCTCGAGGTTGACCGTCGGATAGTTGTCGGCCAGGGTCGGGTTGACGAAGACGTCGGCCGCGGAATACCACCTGGCCAGTTCCTGGGCGTCCCTCGTCCTTGGCAGGGCGAGGATGCGGTCCGGGAGACGGCGTTTCTGGTGTTTGGTGATCCCGATGAGGACGACGCGGTATTTTTCCGGATCCAGCATGTCCGAAAGCCGGACAAAGGCGTCCAGCCCTTTTCGCAGGGCCCAGACGATCGCCACGCCGAGCACGACCGTTCTGTTTTCCAGCCCGTAACGCCGCCTCAGGTCCGAGTCAACCGGGCGGAACACCTCAAGGTCGATCCCGTTGTTGATCACCCGGATCGGATAGCTTTTCAGAAACGAGTCCCGCATGATGCCCGCCAGCCACGCCGAGGGCGTGACAAGACTGAGGGAGCCGACATTTGAAAACAGCCTTTTCTTGATCTGGAGGTTGCGCCTGGAAAAATCGAAAAACAGGCTGTGCGGGTACTGCATCCGGGCCGGGCAGCCGCCGCAGCTGTCCCGCCATTTGTCGCAGCCGACGTCGTCGAAGTAGGTGCAGTGGCCCGTGAACGGCCAGCAGTCGTGCACCGTCCAGACCACCGGGATCCCCGTCCGCTTCAGGTACTCGAACAGCACGCCCACGTGCAGCGAAAAGCCGATGATGTTGTGAAGGTTGATCAGGTCAGGCTTCAGTTCGCCGACCGCCCGGATGAACCTTCTTGTGGCAGCCGCGGAATGGAAGCCGTTCGAATCCAGGCAGAGGGCCTTGACGATATGGCCGGCGACCGTCAGGGTGGAACCGATGCGGATGGAGCGCACGCTGTCGGGCACGCTCCTGCGGGCGTAGGCGAACCAGCACTCCTCCCCCCGGGCTTCCATGTAGGCGTAGAGATCCTTGACCACCCCGCCCGGGCCGCCGCCGCCCCAGATCGCGCTGACGAACAGGATCTTCATGAGGCGCTGCGGGGCCCCTGCCCGGCGGCGTCCGCCCGTTGCAGCCGGTCAAGGCCTGCGCAGAAGTCGCAGGCCCAGGCTTCGGGCCGCCCCTCTGTCTGGACGCGGAACAGGGTGACCGGGCGTCCGTCGCCGCAGGCGATGTCCGCGGAACCGTTTTGTTTGTCCCGCCGGGCCACGGTCCCCGGCGCGAGGGCTTCGGGCTCCCCGCCGGGAAGCGCGGAGCTCCAGACGTAGACCTTCCGGCCCTCGTCCGTGAGATAGAAAGCGCCCGGATAGGGCCTTGTCTGGGCCCTGACGCGGTTATGGACCTCCGCCGCGGTCAGCGTGAACGCGAAGAGCCCGTCCTCAGGCCGCCGCCTGCGGTAATAGGTGGCCATCCTGTCATCCTGCTTCTTTCCCTCGAGCTTCCCCTCGGTCCAGCCCTTCAGGTGCTTTCTGAGGATCTCCGCCGAACACGCGGCCACCTTGTCATACACCGTCTTGACGTTGTCGTACGGGGCGATCTCAAAGCTTTCCTGCGCGAAGACGCAGCCGGTGTCATATTCCTCCTGCATCTGGAAAAAACTGTCGCCCCACAGGGTCTCTCCCTGGAGGATCGCCCAGTTGACGCAGGCGGCGCCGCGCCCCCTGGGCAAGGGGGCCGGGTGTTCCCCGATGCACGCGTACCTGGCCAGCCCAAGCACTTCCTTCCTGAACTTCTGGGACCATCCCGACTGCAGGAGGATGTCCGGGCCGATGGCCCGGATAAAATCCACCGCCGCGGGTTCGTTGATGTTGTCGCAGAAGTGGCAGGCAATCCCGTATGTTTTCAGGAGGTCCAGGTAAGGATCATAATTTGCCTTGCCCACGCCGGCTTCGGGCTTCAGGTTGACGACCCCGCCAAGCTCCACCTCGCGCAGCTCAGGGAGGTTCCTGATCGCTTCGATCATGTGCCTGCCGACCGACGTGCAGGCCACCAGGACGACTTTTCCCATGCGTCACCTCATCAGCTGTTTGAGCACGACGAAGCCCTCCGCGTACTCGACCTTGTTGGAGTAGCCCCAGACGGCGTTGCGCTGGACGGTGGTCTCAAACAGGCGGGAGAAGCGGTTGTGCTGGTCCTCGTACTGCTTGAGGGCTTCGATCTTTTGGTCCATCTGTTCGCTGATATCCACGAACAGGGTGGGATAGAAGGGCTTGTCCAGGATATACAGGTTGCTCTGGTACGCGAACAGGTTGTCGCAGTGCCTCGCCGCCGTCCTGGACAGCTTGGACGCCTCGATGTGGTCCTGGTTCACGTCGGCGGAATAATGCAGGAAGACCGTGTCGATCCCGTGCCTGTAGAGGACGTCCTCGATGGCCTGCATGGTTTCCGTTTCGTAAAACAGCTTGCAGCAGTCCAGCGGACGGAAATCCGTGACCTCCCTGATCCCGAGGACCCTGCAGGCTTTCGCGCTGTCGGCGAGGCTGGTCTCATACTGGATGCGCAGATGAAGATGCTCCGACATCGTCACGTTGTCTGTCAGCGTCAGTTTGTATACGTTCTTCCCCTCGGCGGCGAGCTTCGCCGCGGTCCCGCCCACGCCCAGTTCCGCGTCGTCGTAGTGGGCCCCGATGATCAGCACATTCTGCATTCGCAAGCTCTCCCGGATCGCTTTCTTCGTCCGCGCCGGCCCCGGACCGCGGCCGCGCTTTCCGTTTCAGTATACCACAGCCGCGTTTCCGCCGCCTTGAACAGGATCCCTAAAACCGAAGCATGGACTCGACCGTCTTCTTCCTCAGCAGGCGGCACTCCCCATCCTCCTCGACATAGACGTTGGGCGCGCAGTTGATGAAGCTGCTGTTGTGCGTCACGGTATAGGCGCCCGCGCAGTGAAAGACGAGCCTGCTGTCCATGCTGATCTCGCGGTCAAGCCCTCTTGGACGGAAGCGGTCCGCTTCCATGCAGGTGCTGCCCCCGACGATCTGCTCTTCCACCGTCCTCTCCCCGCCGCCTTCCAGGGTGAAGGGCATCCGGAAACCCTTCATCATCGGATCGACGTGCAGGCTGCTCCCGTCGACCGTGACAACGCGCCTGCCGCGGATCTGCCGGATATTGAGGACCGACACGACATAGTCCAGCGCCGTGGCGAGGATGGCCGCGCCCGGTTCCAGGATCAGCGTGACCGCCTTTGGGTCGATCCCTTCCCTGAGCGTATCGCAGACGGCGCGGGCATATTCGGCGCAGGAGGGTTTGCCGGGAAAGTAGCTCCCGCCGAAGAAGCCTCCCCCGACATTGATGAAGCGGAGCGGGTCAAAGCCGTCCGACGCGAGCAGGTCCCTGACCTCCAGCGCCTTCAGGCAGATCTCGCGGAAGGCCCGGGCGCTCCTGGTCAGCGTGCTCGCGTGCATGTGCAGGCCCTCGGGCGGGACCCCGCTGTCGCGCAGCGCCCGGCAGGCGCGAAGCAGGTCCCCGTTTTCCAGGCACAGGCCGAAGCGGCTTACGCCGCCTTCGGCGGCCGTCTCCCCGGGACAGCGCGCCTCGAGGTCGAAATTGACGCGGACGCCCAGGTGATAGTTCCGCCGCCCTGCGCCGTGCGCCTTCACATGCGCGCAGACGGCCCCGACGTCGCCGAAATGGTCGAGGTTGACGTAGGCGCCCCCCTCCAGGGCCGCAAGGAACGCCGCTCTTTTCTGGGGCCCGTTGTAGATGATCCTGTCCGCGTCAAAGCCGAGGGAGGCCGCGAACGCGTATTCGTCGGGCGAAACGACTTCGGCGTACCAGCCCAGATCCCCGACCGTCTCAAGCAGGAAGGGCAGGCGGTTGGTCTTGACGGAATACCCGTAGAGGACCTCGCCCCCCCAGCGTTCCCCATACTCGCGCATCAGCGTCGAGACGCTGTCCAGGTAGGCACGCTTCCTGATGACGTAGCAGGGCGTTTCGATCTGGGAAAACAACATGGCGTCCATCCCGTTTCATGAATCGATTTTCAGAACCAGCGACTTTCTGAATTGGTCGAGCAGCTCAAGGAGGGCCTCGCAGCTGTCCTCGGCCAGGACCGCCTGCCCGATGCGGTGCGTCCCGTTCATGAACGCTGGGACAGCCGTCCCGGGCGGGCAGTCCATGCTCAGGGAGACGCGGCTGGAGCGGAGGCTTTCAAGGCCCCGGAAGACCCCCGGCCGGGGAGACCCGATGAGCAGCGACGCGCAGGGGCGGCGCAGGCCCGTGTCGGGTTCCGTGTCGATGCCCAGCGCGCAGTCGATGATGGCCTTGTAGAAGTCGCAGCCGAGGTGATGGGAGATCAGCTCGGGGATGCCTGTCGCGCCGGCCCTTCCGGCCGCCTCGAGGATGAAGGGCTTCCCGTCGTCCGTCAGGATGAGGTCCATATTGACGGCGCAGTCGTCAAACCCGAGCGCTTCGATCACCTTTTCCGCCTCGCGGACGATCCTGCGATGCGCCTCCGCGCCGCAGGTTACGGGAAAGATATGCCCGTAGGGGACGGTGGTTTTTCCGGCGGCGTACATGATCTTGTCGTGCGGAAGCAGCGCCTTGACGCGGCCGTTCTGGACGAAGGCGTCGACGCCGATTTCCTTTCCCCGTATGTATTCTTCCAGGACCATGTGTCCGGCGCGGGTGACCGCGGAGGAGGCCCGGTAGGCTTCGTCCAGCTCGTCTTCGCCGTCGAGGCGCGTGATCCCGCGGCTGCCCGACCTGTCCACCACCTTGAGCATCACGGGCTTCCTGAGTTTCCCGAAGGCCCGGCGCGCCTCTTCAAGTGAGCGCACGACCTGAAAGTCGGCTGTCGCGACCCCGTTCCTCCTGAAGGCTTCCTTCATGACGGCTTTGTCCGACGAACGGGCCGCCGCCTGCTCGCTTAAGCCTTTGAGGCCAAGCTGCCGGCACGCGTGCGCAATGGCCGGTACGGCCACGTCCGTGCCCGCGGTGCAGACGGCAGCAACGCACTCCTCCCGCGCCACATGGAGGATGCCTTCCCGGTCCGTCGTGTCCACGCGATACGCCCGGTCCGCGAGCGGAAAGCCGGGATAGTCGCCCGCGGCGCTGGCGACAACAGCAAACAGCCCCATCGCTTTCGCTTTGAGGATCAGAGGCACCTGATACACGCCCGCGCCAAGGATCAGGACCTTTTTCACCAAAACACCCCTGTCACCGCAGACGCGGCGTTCACGGGGACGATAGCACAGCGCGCCGGGGATGTAAAGAAAGCGGGCCTGCCGCCC
>CAZLYF010000117.1:10829-11107 GCA_964563725.1 uncultured Oscillospiraceae bacterium | reverse complement strand
GACATCCAGGGAAGCGAAGGAGGTGTGCCTTCTCGCGTTTGAATCAAAGGGGCTGATGCGCACCAGGCGGTGCACGCCCTTTTCACCGCGGAGGTAGCCGTAGGCATTTTCCCCGTCCACCTCAAAAGAGACCGACTTGATCCCCGCTTCGTCGCCCGCGAGGTAATCCAGCAGGGTGACCCGGAACCCCCTGCGCTCGCAGTAACGCGTGTACATCCTGTAGAGCATTTCCGCCCAGTCCTGCGCCTCCGTGCCGCCCGCGCCGGCATGGAGGGAAA
>CAZLYF010000117.1:0-10778 GCA_964563725.1 uncultured Oscillospiraceae bacterium | reverse complement strand
GTCGTAATCGCCCCGCATAAACGTTTCCAGCGCCAGCGCCTCGGTCAGTTCGGACAAGGCGGAAAGCTCTTCAGACGCCTCTTTCGCGATCTCGCTGTCGTTTTCCTCCTGCGCAAGAAGGAGCATGGTCTCGATATCGGCGCATTTTGACAGGAGCCCCTTGTAATGGGCGATCCTGCCTTCCAAAGCAACGATCTTCCGGTTCACGGCGGCGGAGTGCTCAGGATCGTCCCAGAAACCGGGCTGACCCATCTCCTCCCTTAGCTCGGTCAGTTCCCTCTCCGCCTGGTCGATATGCAGGCCGCCCGAAATCTCAAGGAGCCTGTCCCTGAGCCTCTGCAGATCGAGCCTGTTCTGGTCCAGTTCGAGTATCATGCGATCTTCCTCCCTGCGTCGGTAGCCTCCGGGACTTTGCCGTCCGGACGCTACTGGACCAGCACGTTTTTCCCGCAGCAGTTTTTATATTTCTTTCCGCTCCCGCAGGGACAGGGATCATTGCGGCCGACCTTCTCCCCCCTCCTCGCGGGTTTCGGCGCCTCCCGCCGCGCAGGACCGCTCCCTGCGGCAGGCGTCTGGACGGGGCGCGCCACGGCGCGCCGCTCGGGGGCCTTTTCGATGCGGATCTGATACAGGGTCCGGATCGTGTCCTCATGGATCAGGCGGACCATCTCGTCGAACATGTCATAACTCTCGATTTTATACTCGTTGACCGGATCGCGCTGGGCATAGGCCCTCAGCCCGATGCCGTCCCTGAGGTGGTCCATGGCGTCGATATGGTCCATCCATCGTACGTCCACGGACCTGAGAAGAACGGAACGCTCCAGTTCCCTCATGTCGATGCCGATTTCGCCGATTTTTTCGCAACGCTGGGCGTAAAATCCCGCCGCGATCCCCTTGAGGAAGGCGACCAGCCCGGCCTTGTCCAAGCCGCGAATCTCCTCAAAGCGGGTGCGGAACGTATCCGGCGGGACGCAGAGGCGCTCCAGGTATTCAGCCAGGCCCTTTGTGTCCCAGTCTTTGGGCTCGCCCGCGCAAAACCGCGAGGTGGATTCCTCAAGCAACTTGTCCACCATGCCCATGACGGCGGGGTTCATGTTCTCGCCTTCCAGGACCTGCCTTCGCTGGGTGTAGATCAGCTCGCGCTGCTGGTTCATGACATCGTCGTAACGAAGCACGTTTTTGCGGATCTCGTAATTCCTGCTCTCGATGCGCTTCTGGGCATTCTCGATCTGCTTTGTAAGCATGCCGGCTTCCAGCGGGGAGTTCTCCTCCATGCCCAGGCGCGCGATGAGCGGCTCGATCCTCTCCCCGCCAAAGAGGCGCATCAGGTCATCCTCGAGGGAGATGAAGAACTGGGCCGACCCGGGATCGCCCTGCCTTCCCGACCTCCCCCTCAGCTGATTGTCGATGCGCCGGCTCTCGTGGCGCTCGGTTCCGATGATGTGCAGCCCGCCCAGGGCGACGACTTTCACGTGTTCTTCGTCCGTCGTCTTCCTGTATCCATTCTTCAGCTCATTGTATCGTTTCCTGGCTTCGAGAACCTCCGGGGACACCCGCTCGCTTCTTCCCGTCGCTTCCTCGATGATCTCGTCCCCGTATTCCTCCTGGCGCATGGCGCGGCGCGCGAGATAGTCGGGATTTCCTCCCAGCAGGATGTCCGTTCCGCGCCCCGCCATGTTGGTCGCGATGGTGACGGCGCTCAGGTGGCCGGCCTGGGCGATGATGGCTGCCTCGCGTGCGTGCTGCTTCGCGTTGAGCACCTCGTGGCCGACGCCGCGCATCGACAGCATTCGGCTGAGCATCTCGCTGACTTCCACGGAGATCGTGCCCACCAGAAGCGGCTGGCCTGTCTTGTGCCGGGCTTCGATTTCGTTGATGACCGCCTCGAATTTGGCCCTTTTGCTTCTGTACACGACATCGTTGAGGTCCTTGCGTATCATCGGCATGTTCGTCGGGACTTGAACGACATCCAGGCTGTAGATCCCCTGAAACTCCTCCTCCTCCGTCTTGGCAGTGCCCGTCATGCCCGCGAGTTTTTTATACATCCGGAAATAGTTCTGGAAAGTGATGGTCGCCAGGGTCTTGCTTTCCCTTTCCACCTTCACCCGTTCCTTCGCCTCGATCGCCTGATGCAGCCCGTCCGAATAGCGCCTGCCGATCATCAGGCGGCCGGTGAACTCGTCGACGATGACGACCTCCCCATTCTGCACGACATAGTCGGTATCGCGCTTCATCAGCGCGTTGGCCTTGAGCGCCTGGATGAGGTAGTGGTTCAGCTCGTTGTTCGCGGGATCGGAGAGATTGGTGATCGCAAAGGCCGCTTCAGCCTTTCGGGTCCCGGCCTCGGTGAAGACGACGGCTTTCTCCTTTTCCTCGACGGTGAAGTCCTCTTCCTTTCTGAGCCGTTCGACGAACCTGTCCGCCTTTTCGTACATGTCCGTGGGCTTTTCGCCCTGACCGGAGATGATCAGGGGCGTCCGCGCCTCGTCGATGAGGATGGAGTCCACTTCGTCAACGATCGCGTACCAGTGCCCGCGCTGCACCATGTCCTTTTTGTAAATGACCATATTGTCGCGCAGGTAGTCAAAACCCATTTCGTTGTTGGTGCCGTACGTGATGTCGCAGGAGTAGGCTTCGCGGCGCTGCTCGCCGGTCAGATCATGGACGATGATCCCCACGGTCAGCCCCATGAAACGGAACAGCTTTCCCATGTCCTCCCCCTGAAAGGAGGCGAGGTAATCGTTGACCGTGACGATATGGACCCCCTTGCCTGACAGGGCATTGAGATAGGCGGGCAGACAGGCGGTGAGCGTTTTCCCTTCTCCCGTCTTCATTTCTGCGATACGGCCCTGATGGAGCACAATCCCGCCAATCAGCTGCACGTAGAAGGGCCTCAGGCCGAGCGTGCGCTTCGACGCCTCCCTAACGGCAGCAAAGGCCTCCGGAAGGATGTCATCCAGCGTCTGGCCCTCTTCCAGCCGTTTTCTGAACTCGCCCGTTTTCATGGACAGCTCGTCGTCGGACAGCTTTTCAAATCCCGGTTCGAGGGCTTCGATCTGGTCCGCCGTCTTCCTGAGCGGCTTCATCAGCGCTTCGTCACCCAAGCCGAACATCTTCAAGACCTTTTGAAACATGAAGCACTCCTTTGGCGCAAGGCCGTTTCCGATTATACAGACAGCCGCGCACGGCCGCAACCCGGCGATGAGGCAAGGGCCGGGGCTTCAAGCGTGCCAGCGGGCATGGTACAATCCACTCGGGCCTCATCGGCCGGGAGAGGAGCGGCGGCAGCCGTGGTCAGCCATCCCTTTGTTCCTGTATACGACTGCAGCAGCCGTGTCCTGATCCTCGGGAGCTTTCCGTCCGTGCGCTCAAGGGAAGCAGGGTTCTATTACGGCCATCCGAAAAACCGGTTCTGGCCGCTGATGTCAAGGCTGCTTGGCGCGGACCTTCCGGCGGGCGCCGGCGGCAGGGAAAGGCTCCTGCTTGACAGCGGGATCGCGCTGTGGGACGTCGTGAACTGCTGTGAGATCGCGGGTTCCTCGGACAGCAGCATCGCCTGCCTGAGCGCCAATCCTGTCGCCCTCCTGACCGAGGGGTCCCGGATCGGGAGGGTGCTGCTCAACGGGCGCGTCGCGGCGGACCTGTATCGGAGGATGGTCCGGCCCCTTCCCGATCTTCCCTATTGTGTCCTGCCTTCCACGAGCTCCGCCAACGCGGCATGGGGAATGGAAAGGCTCGCGCAAGCCTGGGGCGAAGCCATGGCGGGCGCCCTGCGCTGACGGCTGGCCGGGCCCGGCGTCCGCGCCCCTCGCCGCATGATTCGCGCCTACAGGATGAACCGCTTCAGGTCGTCCTTTTTTGCGGCCCTGACATGTTCCACGACATACTTCGCGCTGATCTTCAGTTCGACTTCGGGCATGTCCTCATCCCCGGCATTGTAGGAGATATCTTCAAGCAGCTCCTCAAAGACCGCGTGCAGCCGTCTGGCGCCGATATTTTCCCCCGCTTCGTTGGCGAAACAGGCGGCCTGGGCGATTTCTTCCAGAGCCTCCGGGTCAAAGGACAGCTTGACCTTGTCAACCTCGAGCATCGCCGTGTACTGCCTTGTCAGCGCGTTGTCCGGCTGCGTCAGGATCCTGACGAAATCGTCCTTCGTCAGGCTTTTCAGCTGGACATGGACCGGGAAGCGTCCCTGAAGTTCCGGGATCAGGTCTGTCACCTTCGAGACATGAAAAGCGCCGGCGGCGATGAACAGCACAAAATCCGTCCTCAGACTGCCGTATTTGGTGTTCACGGTACTGCCTTCGACGATGGGGAGGATGTCCCTCTGCACGCCTTCGCGCGACACGTCAGGGCCGCTCCCAACCGCGGAGCGTCCCGCGATCTTGTCGATTTCGTCAATGAATACGATGCCGTCCTGTTCCGCGCGCCGCAGCGCTTCCTCCTTGACCGCGTCCTCATCGATCAGCTTTTGCGATTCCTCCTGGATGAGGATCTTCCGCGCTTCCTGGGCCTTGACCCTGCGCAGCTTCGTTTTCCTGGGCAGCATGCCGCCCATCATGTCGCCGATATTGATGGAGCTTCCCCCCACCTCGAGCTGAGGGGCGGTCTCTTCCACCTCGATCTCGACTTCCATATCCTCCAGTTCCCTGCCCCTGAGCTTTTCCGAGATATCCGAACGTTTGAGCGAAGCGCGGGCTTTTTCCTCTTCGGACAGCTCCGGCTCCCGGCGCGCAGACCCAAGGAGGATGTCGATGGGATTCGAGGCGGATTTCTTTGGAGGATTGGCCAGGAGGCTGAGCAGCCTCTCCTCCGCGAGCACCTCCGCGCGCGCCTTGACGCGCGCGGCATGCTCCTCCCTGACCATACGGAAGGAATTCTCCACCAGGTCGCGGATGATCCCTTCCACATCCCTGCCGACGTACCCCACCTCAGTGAATTTTGTCGCCTCGACTTTCACAAAGGGGGCGTTGACAAGCTTGGCCAGCCTCCGGGCGATTTCCGTCTTTCCCACGCCAGTGGGCCCGATCATCAGGATATTTTTGGGGAAGATCTCCTCGCGCATATCTGGGGACACCATCGACCTGCGGTAACGGTTCCTCAGGGCGATGGCCACCATCCGTTTCGCTTCATCCTGCCCGATGATGTAGCGGTTCAGTTCCCGGACCACTTCCCGCGGCGTCAGCTCTTTCATGATCAGATATCCTCAACGCTGATGTTGTCGTTGGTGTATACGCAGATGGAGGCGGCGATGCGCAGCGCCTTTTCCGCGATATCGTGCGCGGAAAGACCCGTGTTCTGGTTCAGGGCGCGCGCCGCGGCCAGGGCGTAGCTGCCCCCGGAGCCGATTGCGCAGATGCCGTCGTCCGGGCTGATCACCTCGCCGTTCCCGCTGATGATCAGCAGCTCGTCGCGGTTTGCGGCGATCATCATCGCGTCCAGTTTTCGCAGGACTTTGTCCCCCCGCCATTCCTGGGCCAGCGTGACCGCCGCCCGCTCGAGGTTGCCGTTGTATTGCGTCAATTTTTCCTCAAAGCGCTCGCACAGCGTAAAGGCGTCGGCCACCGATCCCGCGTAGCCGATGAGCACTTCGTCGCGAAAAATCCTGCGGACCTTTTTCGCTGTGCTCTTGAAAATCGAGGTCTCGCCCATCGTGACCTGTCCGTCGCCGGCGATGGACACGCGGCCATCCCGCCTGACCGCGCAGATCGTCGTTCCTTTCAATTCCATGGCCTGTCTTCCTCTCCTGTTTCCATCGCCGGGGCCCGGAGGCTGCCCGCGCAGGCGGCCATGTCGGCCAAAGCCCGCCGTGACAAATGAAGATAACGGTCTTCCTTGTTTCTGACGCGCTTGCTGAGCGGGTCAAGGAGCCCAAAGGTGACGTTCATCGGCTGGAAATGCCGGTTTGGGCTGGAAATATACCGGGCGAGCGCCCCGGTCGCCGTCGTGGCCGGGAATACCGGCGGCTCCTGCCCGAGGATCAGCGCCGCCATGCTCAGCCCGCTGACCAGCCCGCTCGCGGCGCTTTCCATGTAGCCTTCCACGCCTGTGATCTGCCCCGCAAAGAAAAGCCTGTCCGCGCCGATGAAGGCATAGCGCCTGTCAAGCAGTCCGGGGCTGTCGAGAAACACATTGCGGTGCATGACCCCGTACCGGGCGAATTCCGCTTTTTCCAGGCCGGGGATCATGGAAAAAACGCGCTTCTGCTCGGGGTGCTTCAGCCTTGTCTGGAAACCGACGAGATTGTACAGCGTGTCCGCGGCGTCGTCCCTCCTGAGCTGGACAACTGCGAACGGTTCCCTGCCGGTTCTGGGATCCACCAGCCCGACGGGTTTCATCGGCCCGAACGCGAGGGACATCCTGCCCCTGCGCGCCATCGATTCCACCGGCATGCAGCCTTCAAAGACAAGGTCTTCCTCAAAGCCCTGGATCTCCGCGGTCTGGGCGGATATCAGCACTTCGTGGAAGGCGGCGTACTGTTCCGCGTCCATGGGGCAGTTGAGGTAGTCGTCCCCCCTGCCATACCTGGAAGCCCTGAATATTCTGCTCATGTCCAGGGATCCAAGGGTCACAGTCGGCGCGACGGCGTCGTAAAAATGCAGAAACCCCGCGCCCGGGAGGGAGCGAATGGATGCGCACAGGCGTTCTGTCGTCAGCGGGCCCGTCGCGATGATGGCCGGACCCGGGGGCGTTTGGGTGACTTCGCCGCACAGGTAAACAAGGTTCGGATGGTTCAGGAGCGATTCCGTGATATGGGAAGAAAACAGTTCCCTGTCCACTGCCAAGGCCCCGCCGGCCGGGATGCGGGCATGGTCGGCCGCGCGCATGATCAGGGAACCCATCAGGCGCATCTCGGCCTTGAGCAGCCCGGGGGCGTTCTGCAGACGGTCCGAACGCAGAGAATTGCTGCACACGAGTTCGGCCAGAAGGCCCGAGCGGTGGGCGGGCGTCATCCGTTCGGGTTTCATGTCCATCAGGCAGACCCTGAGGCCCCTCCTGAGCAGCTGCCAGGCAGCCTCGCATCCCGCCAGCCCTGCCCCGACAACGGCGACGGTCCCGTCAATCATTTTCCGTCTGGCCTTGCTCTTGAAAGGGCTGGTGGTGCCTGCAGGACTCGTTGGCGCACAGCAGCACCGGCTCGCCTTTCTTCCTCCTGATGGTCATGTGGGAGCCGCAGACCGGGCAACGTTCGGAGGCCGGCTTTTCCCAGGAGGTGAAGCTGCACTCGGGATACCTTTCGCAGCCATAGAATTTGCGGTTTTTCCTGCTTGTTTTTTCAAGAAGCTCCGCGCCGCAGGCAGGGCAGGGAACGCCGATGCGCTTGAGGATGGGAAGCGTGTTCCTGCACTCCGGGAAATTCGGACAGGCAAGGAATCTTCCGTACCTGCCGTTTTTATATACCATGAGCGCGCCGCAGCGGTCACAAACGATATCGCTCTTTTCATCCTCGACGACCCGCTTCTCAAGCTGGGCCTCAGCGCCCGACAGCATGTCCCTGAAGGACGGATAGAATGACTGAAGGACCTCGACCCAGGGTTTCTCCCCCGCTTCGACCGCGTCCAATTCACTCTCGAGCGCCGCCGTGAAGCCTGTGTCCACGATGGGCGAGAAGTGCGCGGTCATCAGGCTGTTGACGAGGATACCCAGTTCCGTGGGATACAAGCGCTTTTTCTCTCTTGTGACATAGCCCCTGGATATGATGGTCGAAATGATGGGAGCATAGGTTGAGGGACGTCCGATCCCTTTTTCCTCAAGCGTCCGCACGAGGGACGCTTCGGTATACCTCGGCGGGGGCTGCGTGAAGCGCTGCTGCGTCACAACCTCCCGTACCGTCACCGCTTCCCCCGGCGCTGTCCGGGGCAGCCCAGCGTCGCCGTCCTGCGGCGCTTCGTCCTCCCCTTCCTCATAGATGCCGGTGAAGCCGGGAAAGCGCTTCCTCTCGCCATAGTGCTTCAGTTCCACCCCGTCCCCCCGGATTTCGACCGTCTGGGTGTCGAAAACGGCATCGGCCATCTGACTCGCCAGAAAGCGCAGGTAGATCAGCCTGTAGAGCTGATGCTGCTCTTTCGTGAGCGATCTTTGGACCGCTTCCGGGGACAGCCGGATATCCGTCGGACGGATGGCCTCATGGGCGTCCTGGGCGCCGCTGCCGCCCTTGAACGCATTTGCGTTCTCAGGCAGGTACTCGTTCCCGAAGGTGGCGAGGATATGCTCCCTCACGGAAGAAATGGCCTCCTGGCTGACGCGGACGGAATCTGTGCGCATATAGGTGATCAGTCCCTGCTGGCCGCCCTTTTCCAGCATGACCCCCTCGTAGAGCGTCTGGGCGACCTGCATGGTGCGGGAAATGGTAAAGCCAAGCTTGCGTGAAGCTTCCTGCTGCAGCGTGGAGGTGATGAAGGGCGGGGCGGGCTGCTTTCGTTTCTCCCTCTTCTTCACATCCTCCACCTTGAGGGAGGCGGCGTTGATCCTTTCGCGTGCCTCCTGCGCTTCCTCCCCGCTGGAGACGGCGGCTCTCGCCCCGTCAAGCGACGTCAGCCTGGCGGTGAAAACCCTGCCCTTGCCGCCCCTGGCGCCAGCGTCCACCGCTGCCGATACGTCCCAGTATTCCTCGGGGATGAAGGCGCCGATCTCCTCTTCCCTGTCGGCAACCATCCTGGCAGCGACGCTCTGCACCCTGCCGGCCGAGAGCCCTTTTCTGACTTTGGCCCAAAGCAGCGGGCTGATCCCGTAGCCCACCAGCCTGTCCAGAGCGCGCCTCGCCTGCTGCGCGTCCACAAGATGCATGTTGATCGACCTGGGCGCCCTGACTGCCGCCGTCACGGCTTTTTTTGTGATCTCATGAAACTCGACCCGGCAGGGTTCCTGCGGGCTGATTTTCAACGCCTGCGCCAGATGCCATGAAATCGCTTCGCCTTCCCGATCCGGGTCCGTCGCCAGGAAAACGCCGGAAGCTGTGCGGGCTTCCTTCCTGAGCCTGGCCAGGATCTCTCCGCGGCCGTGGATGGTGATGTACTTGAGTTCAAAACCATTGTCGACATCGACGCCGAGACGGGATTTCGGGAGATCCCGAACATGTCCCTGGGACGCCTCGACCTTGTATCCTTTTCCAAGGAACTTTCCGATGGTATGCGCCTTCGCGGGAGATTCGACGATCACAAGCTTGCTGCCTGACGCCACGGATGGTCCTCCAGTCGTTCAGCATCTTTTCAGCCGGTACATGCGGCCCGGCAGGGGCTCGATGACGTCGCCCATTTCAAGCATGGTGATCTGGACGCCCAGATCCTTCACAGGCAGCGAAGTGCAGGAAAGCAGTTCCGCAAAGCTCTTCGCCTCGTCACGCAGCGCATGATAAATCCGGGTCTGTTCGCTTGTCAACCCGATGGGCGGAAGGTGGTCCGGGACCAATGCCGCATTTTCACGGCTGGTTTTCCAGCCCATGTCTTCCAGAATATCATCCGCGCAGGTGCAAAGCCTTGCGCCTTCCCTGATGAAGCGGTGCGGGATGAGGCTCCCCGCGGAATCCACCTGGCCGGGCAGGGCGAAAACCTCCCTGCCCTGGTCAAGGGCGTGTCCGACCGTGATCAGGGTCCCGCTCTTCTCGCGCGCCTCGACAAGCAGGATGCCGTTGGACAGGCCGCTGACGATGCGGTTTCTGACCGGGAAATGGTAAGCGAGAGGTTCACTGAAGGTCGGCAGCTCGCTGATGATCGCGCCTCCGGAATGGATGATCCGCTGTGCGAGCGCCTCATTCTCCTGGGGATAGATCCTGCCAAGCCCCGATCCCAGCACAGCGATGGTCCGCCCTTTGCCATCCAGCGCGCCAAGATGGGCGGCGGTATCGACGCCCCTGGCCAGGCCGCTGACCACGGTGACGCCGCCGTGCGCCAGGTCCTTCGCGATGCGGTAGGCCTGTTCGCGTCCGTAGCGGGTTTCCCGGCGGGAGCCGATGACGGCGATCGCCCGCTCCTGCGGGGAATCCATACTGCCTTTGAAGAAAAGCAGATCCGGGGGGTCCACGATTTGATTCAGGAGGACCGGATAGCCCGGATCCTCAGGGAAGATGACCTTTACCCCGCTGTCTTCAAGGCTTGCCGCCAGCTGTTCGAGACCGCGCTCTTTCAGCTCCGCGAGTTCCTCCCAGGCGGTTTTTCCGATATGTTCACGCGACGCATCAGAAAAGCGGTCAAACGCAGCCTCCGCCGCACCGTGGTATTCGACCAGCCTTCTCTTTGCCTTGACGGTCGCGCTCTCGCTGAAGGCCAGCCAGATCCTGCAGAGCCCTTCCCTGCTGCAGTTCATGCGCCGCTTCCCCAGTATTTCGCGTCGATCATGCGGTACTGCACCGCTTCGGCCATCTCCGGCGCCCCGATCTCCTCCAGTCCGGCGAGGTCGGCAATCGTGCGGGCCACTTTGATCAGCCTGCCGTACGCGCGCATGCTGAAGCCATAGCGATGCATGGCGCCGTGAAGCAGCTTCATGGCTTCCTCCTTTGTCCCGGAGAGTTTTTCGAGTTGCCGTGAATCCATCTGCGCGTTGCAATGCAGGCCCGTCCCGGCAAACCGCCGCTGCTGTTTTCCTCGGGCCGTCTGTACCCTTTCCCTCACGGTGGCGCTGTTTTCCGCCGCGTCTGGGGCTGTGATCTCCGAAAGCTCCACGGCGTCCACCTCGACCTGGATGTCGATCCGGTCGAGCAGGGGGCCCGAGATGCGGTCCAGATACCTTCTTATTTCATGGCTGCCGCACCTGCACTGCTTGACACGGCTCCCGAAATAGCC
>CAZLYF010000116.1:0-11452 GCA_964563725.1 uncultured Oscillospiraceae bacterium | reverse complement strand
AGGCGGCCGTCATCGACGGTTGCGGCCTGACTAGGACCTTTTTTTTCGTCGTCCTGCCGCTGCTCAAGCCCGTGATGGTCACCGGCGCGATCATCGTGTTCATGAGCGTGTGGAACAGCTTCGTCCTCCCTCTGTACTTTTTGTCAGACAGCGCGAAGTGGCCCATGTCGCTGTCTGTATACAACTTCTTCGGCCAGTACCAGAGCAGCTGGAACCTTGTGTTCGCCGACCTCGTCATGACGGCGCTGCCAATATTGGCGGTGTACTTCGTCGGACAGCATTACATCATCGAGGGGATGACGGCGGGAGCCGTCAAGGGGTAGGTGTCGCCACGTGAAAAAGGAGATTTACGAGATCGAACAGGGCAGGGTGTGTCAGTACACGACCTTTGACCTGGAAAAAGGCGGCAAGACGAAGTACATTGCGCCCGGAGAGCGCAGGACCGTGATCGAAAGTACGGACACCGGGATCATCACGCGGCTGTGGATGACCTTTCCCGGCTGGTTCTGGCGCTACTGGGACGAGTACGCGAGGGTCGACGCGTCCGTGCTTCGGCTTACGATCCTCCGGATGTATTTTGACGGGGCGTCCCGGCCTTCGGTCGCGGCGCCGGCCGGGGATTTCTTTGGGGTGGGGCACATGGAATACCGGCAGTACCTGTCCAAATACCTGGGGATGAGCAGCGGCGGCTTCTACAGCTATTTTCCTCTGCCCTTCAAGGGGGGATTCAGGCTGGAGATCGAGAACCTACATCCGACGGAGACGGTGGAGGTTTTCCTGAACCTCAACTGCCGCCTGCTCCAAACGCTGCCGGACGACGCCGGAAGGTTTCACTGCGCGTTCCGCTGCGGTGAAAACACCGGAAGCGAACCGATTGAAATCGCGGACATCTCCGGAAATGGGCATCTGGCGGGCTGCGCCTTGTCCATTCAGGGGAAGCAACCCAACTGCCTGTCCTATCTTGAGGCGCCCGAATATATATGGATCGACGGAGCGCAAACGCCCTGCATCGTCGGTACGGGCATGGAAGACTTCTTCAATGGCGGCTGGTATTTCCGCAACGGCGAATTCTCTGGAGACCTGCACGGCGTCCCGCTGAAGGACCCGCTGAGGTCCATGGTGACGATGTACCGCTTTCTGGACGAGGACCGCGTCCTGTTTGGCAGCAGCCTCCGTATGGCTTTCATCAATCCCTGGAGCCGGGAGAGGCTGAAGCAGTTCATCCATTCTTCAACAGTGTACTACTACCTTAGGACAGCGGCGGAGGCCTGCTGGCCGCTTCCCGGACGACAGGATCTGTCAAAGCTGTATCACGTTCGCGACGCCGATTTCCAGTCGATCCCATGAAGACAGGGAAGGCGGACGGGCCATGACAGACAATTTCAGCTGGCAGGAACTGTACGAGGTAGAGCTGTTCGAGTTGGAGCAGGAAGGGTTCCTGCTTGAAGACCTCCGCACGATGGACATCTCCGGAAAACAGGCCCGCGTTCCGCGGGAAGCGGACGCAGCCTCCACGGGCAGCGCCGAAGCGGCGTACAGAAGCGCCTACGCGGCACTCACGTCGCGGCAGGCCATGAAGATCCGGCAAGGCTATCCCTATGTGGAGCCGGATGGCCTGGAGGCGATCCTTCAGGACGCCATTGAGCCACCATGCCTTGGGCAGCTTTCAGAAGAGGCGTACCGCGACGGCGTCAAAGGCGCCTGGTTCGGCCGCTGCGCGGGGCTGGTACTTGGGAAGCCCTTGGAAATGGGCATGGACAGGCGGGCCATTCAGGCGTACCTGGAATCCGTGGATGCCTGGCCTTTGCGGGATTGGGTCCCGGAACGTTCCGACAAGCTGGACGTCACCCTGCGGACAGATTGCCTGCCTTCCACACGCGGGCACGTGGCTTACGTTCAAAGCGACGATGACCTGCACTACACCATATTGTCCCTGCTGCTGGCGGAAGAGAAAGGCGAAGCCTTCACACTATGGGACGCGGGCAGAAACCTCCTGGAAAACCTGCCCTACCGCTGGGTCTGGTCGTCAGACCGCCAACTGTACAGAAACCTGGTGCTGGTGGACCCCGCGGAGGATGCCGAGAAGCAGTGCGAAGCGTTTTCGACCCGGATGAACCCGTGGCGGGAGGGCATGTGCCCGCAGCTCAAATCCGACTTCTGGGGCTATGTCATGCCCGGCGAACCACGGCGCGGCGCGCGGCTGATCCACCGGCTTGGACGCCTGAGCGCAACGAAAAACGGTTTGTACGGCGGGATGTTCCTGCAGGGCTGCGTTTCCGGCGCCCTGAGTCCGCGGCCGGACGTCGAAACGATCCTGCGCTGCGGGCTGTCCAATATCCCCCGACGCAGCCGGCTGTTTGAGGCGATCGGGAACGTCATGCGCTGGCACTGCGCTTCTTCCGCCTGGGAGGAGGTCTGCGACCGGATCTACGGGGAGTACGGCTCCTGGTACTTTGCCGGTTCCATCAACAATCTGTGCTTCATTGTCCTGGCGCTCCTTGAAGGCGGTCTGGATTATGAAAAGACGATCGCGACCGCAGTGCAGTGCGGGACCGACACGGACTGCAACGCGGCAAACGCCGGTTCCATCGTCGGCGCAGCGGTCGGATACGGCAAACTGCCCCGCAGGTGGATCGATCCGCTTCATGACAGCGTGCGTTCATGCGTGGCGGGCTTTGGGTGGGGGAGCCTGTCCGAGCTCGCCGAGCGGACCGTCCGGGTACGCGGCCGCATGCGGGCGGAGTCGGCCAGTTGCGACGCGGCGCAATCCGGGCAGGACTCATAGGAAAAGGACGCCTGCGGTCTTCAGGCGCAGATGTAGAAGCAGGAGGCGTAAACAGGATGATCACATTGAAGGAGTTCCGGCCGGTATCCAGGCTTGAGCTGAGGCAGCAGGAACGCACCACTCCCCGTTTCCCCGTGATCGACGGCCACAATCATCTGATGAGGACGCGCGATTCGGCCGCCGTCATGGAAGCAATGGATCGCTATGGCGTCCGGCTGATGGTGGACTTGGACGGTTTCTGGGGCGGAAAGCTGGACGAACAGTTGTCGCTGTATGGCCGCCGTTATCCCGGCCGTTTCGCGCATTTCGCGCGGGTGGACCTGGAGGGCATCGAGGATGCCGATTTCGTCCCACGTACGCGGAGCTGGCTGCGCGAGTGTGTTGACAAGGGCGCCTGCGGCGTCAAGTTTTCAAAATCCCTGGGCGTCAAGCTGCGGGACAGGAGCGGGAGTTATCTCAAGCCAAACGACAAGCGCCTGGCCGTCGTATGGGACACCGCTGCCGAGCTCCGTCTTCCGGTCACGATCCACGTCGCGGACCCGCCGTCATTTTTTGATGAGGTGATCGATGGCGCCCACGAACGCTATGAGGAGCTGGCGGTGCATCCCCATTGGTCCTACGGACAGCGCCCCTGTCCCAGGTTCCATGAGCTGCTGGACGCGCAGGAGGACATGCTGTCCGGTAATCCGGACACGACCTTCATCGTGGCGCATGTCGGCTCCTACGCCGAAAACCTGTCCGAAGTCTCGCGCATGCTGGACGCCTATCCCAACATGAACGCGGATACCGCGGAACGCATCTCGGAGCTTGGACGGCAGCCCTACAGCGCGCGGGACTTCCTGCTGCGGCATCAGGACCGGATCGTGTACGGGACGGACCTGCTCCCCACAAGGAACAATATCAGTGGCAATTACCGTTTCTTTGAAACGCGCGACGAATACTTCCCCTACAACTCCCTGGATGAGCATAACCAGGGCAGGTGGAACATCTATGGGGTGTACCTTCCTGACCCAGTGCTCAAAAAGATATATTCCGAAAACGCCCTGAGATTGATACCAAGGCTGCACGACGTGCTTGCCAAGGCCTGACTGACCCGTGTCTGTCAGATGATCTCCAGTTCGTCACGGGATCCCAAAGGGGATAGCCTCTTTGATGGCTGATCCTGGTACCAGTAGGCGACCGCGGCGATGTCGTCCTGGAGTGGCAGATACCGCCTGTCTGCGCGCCAGCCAAGCGCCTGGATCGTCACCTTCAGGTCGCTCCTGAAGCAGATGGGATCCGTGATGTGCCAGCGGTACATGGAAAACCGCATCTGTGAATCGTACAGCCTGTCCGGTCGGATCACCTGCGGCAAACCGGCGTACGCCGTCGAGAACTCCTCATATTCATGGGTCACGGGGTTCTCAAAGTCATATGATCCGCAGAAATAGTCTTCCGTACCAGTGCCGCAGATCGTGGGGAATTCGGCGTCTCCATCCAGAAAAAACTTGACCTCCCCCTCGCCCCACCAGCCCGCGTTGTGCGTCCCCCACGCCATATAGGTGCCGACATACTGCCCTTTTCCTCTGACCCCGTCCAGGATCACGAATTCGGATTTGTAGGGGAGGGGATTTGCGCGGCGGAATTGCGCGTGGAAATATCCCGCCGTTTCGGGGACCGGGTGCAGGACATACGTGATCTGAAAATACACGGTCACCTGGCTGTCGTTGCGGTTTTCAAGGGTGATCCGGCAGCGCCTGCGGAACGGCATGTTCCAGTAGCAGTTGAAGGCGCTGCCCGGGTTCACGCAAACTGCCAGCGAATTCACCGGGGCGTAGCGCCCCCAGCCGCACGCGAAGAAATCGCCAAGCGGACACTCCACGGAGGGGATTTCGCTGTCATCCCAGTAAAACCGAATGATTTGGTTGCGCCAGATGCCAGTCGGAGTGATCCAGATATGCCTGACGGAACCCATGCCGGATATGTCAGCCAGCACGAGGGTCTCACCGGCTGCGAGGTGCAGGAAGGGGTTCACCTTCCAGCCCCTGCCAAGGTCCTTGGCAGCCTTGCGCGCCGTGCCTTTTTCCAAAGGCGTACGCGCGCCTCCTCCCTTTTCCCCCGTCCTGTTTTCCGGGGAAATCGAGCGCGTTTCATACCCGGTGATCACACTAAGTTCGTCCAACATTCCCATCCCGTTCACCTGCCTGTTGATTTATATCCATCGGAGCCGGCAAAGCATAGCATACTCTCCGCGCGCGGGAAACCGGTTGTTCCCCACTCCCTACTCCCTACTCCCTACTCCCTGTTCCCTACTCCCTGCTCCCTGTTCCCTGCTCCCTGTTCCCTGTTCCCTGCTCCCTCGAATCCGCCTTGATATCGGCCGTTCACCGTGTATAATGATTTTGCGCAATCAAATTACGCGCAATTATTCAGGAGGTCAAGGTATGTCGGTCTACGATTTCAGCTACACATCAATCGAAGGCCATCCCGTGAACATGTCGGAGTATGCCGGCAAAGTACTGCTGATCGTCAACACCGCCAGCAAGTGCGGGTTCACGCCCCAGTACAAGGGACTTGAGGAGCTTTACCAGCAGTACAAGGACAGGGGCCTGGCCGTCATCGGTTTCCCCTGCAACCAATTCATGGACCAGGAGCCTGACGACGAGAAGGCCATCTCGGAGTTCTGCATGCTGCGCTTCGGCGTGACCTTCCCGCTCTCCAGCAAGGTGGATGTGCGCGAGGATACGGCTATCCCTCTATACAAGTACCTGACTGCCCGGAAGGGCTTTGAGGGAATGGGCAAGGGGATCAAGACCAAGGCGTTTGAGATGATGCTCAAGGCTAAATACAAAAACGGATACACCGATCCGCAGATCAAGTGGAACTTCACCAAGTTCCTCGTCGACCGCGAAGGGGAGGTCGTGAAGCGCTTTGAGCCACCAGTCGAACCCAAGGACATCGCCGGCGACATCGAAACCCTGCTGTGATCCCCTGCCAGAAGGCTCAGAGAGAACCGGAGGTCAAAATCAGCGATTCGGCTTTGAAGCTGGAAAACCAGCTGTGCTTCCCGCTGTATGCCGCTGCCAAAGGGGTCCTGAGCCGCTACAAGCCCTTGCTGGACGAACTCGGGCTCACCTACACCCAGTATATCGCCATGATGGTGATGTGGGAAAACAAACGCGTCAGTGTGAACGAACTGGGCGGGCGCCTCTTCCTTGACTCCGGCACGCTGACGCCGCTGCTCAAGCGGCTGGAGGCCAAGGGCTTCGTGCGCAGGGAACGCTCCCACGAGGACGAGCGCGCCGTCATCGTCAGCCTGACAGCGGAAGGCGAAAAACTGAAGGAAAAAGCGCTGCCAGTCCCAGAAAAAATGAAGAAGTGCCTTCCGCTTTCCAATGACGAGTCCCACGCGCTGTACAGGCTGCTGTACAAATTGCTCGCGAATGACAGTTGCGAAAACAGGACATGAATCTTTGAAATCCCAACCCGGAGGCAACGTTCTTCATGAACATGCAGGCGAGCCCGGCGCCTGATACGAGAGGTCTTTCGTGAAGATCATTTTGCTGATTGCCGGTACGCTCAGCCTGGCCCTTGGGATCGTCGGCATCCTGCTTCCCTTGATCCCCACGACGCCTTTTCTGCTGTTGTCCTCCCTATGTTATCTCCGCAGCTCCGACCGGCTCTACAACTGGCTGCTGAATCAAAAACACCTGGGCGGGATCATCAGGGATTACCTCCTGTGCGGAGCGGTCCGCAAGGGCGTAAAAATCAGCGCCGTCATCATATTGTGGTGTTCTTTGGGGCTCTCCATGTATTTCATCGACATTCCATCTGTGCACATCCTTCTTGCGACGGTCGGCCTGGGCGTCAGCATTCATTTGGTGAAACTGAAGACGAAGTAAAGGTTGACCGGCAGCGGGTAAGCGCCTTTGTTCACCATTTTCAACGCGTAGAGCGCAGTCTCGATCGGCTTTCAGGTTCGCGTTTCTAATTATGATGAAAAAGCGGACAGCCGAAGGCAGGAAATGAGAAGGCACGGGGATCCTTCTCCGTGCTTTTTCTTTTTTGACCTGCCGGGTTCTGCGAATCGGCTTGGTCCCTTCCGCACCTGCTGTCCCGTGCACTTTGCACTCCCCACTGCATCACAGGCACCGCAGGCGCGCATCACAATTGTCTCACCGCTTCTCGTGCTTTTGGCGTCCCGCGCGTAAAGTCCCTGCCCCAACCGCTTCGCCACCGCTTCTCAGCCGCGCAGCGGCGGCTTCTCGGGAGCTTTCAGCTCCCGCTTCTCGCTCCGCAAGCGCTGCGCGCTTGCGGAGCGTCCTTACAGCATTTCCTTTTTGATGCCCAGGGTCAGGCTGTGCTCGCAGCTGATGCTCTCAAAGACGCTCTCGTCGAACGCATCGGAAAACCGCCGGAATTCCTCCAGGCTCAGGTCCTCCAGTTCCTTTCCCCTGGCTTCGGTGTACAGCACCAGAGAGCCGATGATGCCGTGCGCGTCGCGGAAGGGGACGCCCTTGCGCACCAGGTAGTCCGCCGCGTCCGTCGCGTTCATGAAGCCGCCTTTCAGGCCGCGCCGCATCTGTCCTTCCCGAGGTTCAAGACCCGCGATGACACCGTCCATCACGGTCAGGCAAGCCTGCGCGGTGGTCATCGCGCTGAAATAGGCCTCCTTGTCCTCCTGCATGTCCTTGTTGTAGGCGAGCGGCAGGCCCTTCATCACCGTCAGCAGCGCCATCAGGCTGCCGTATACCTGCCCGGTCTTGCCGCGGATCAGTTCCACGCTGTCGGGGTTCTTCTTCTGCGGCATGATGCTGGAGCCCGTGGTGAAGCGTTCGTCCAGCTCCACAAAACCGAATTCACGGCTTGAAAAGAGCACCAGCTCCTCGCTCAGGCGGGACAGGTGCATCATGATGATCGCCAGGGCGGCCAGCGTCTCGATCAGGTAGTCCCGGTCGGACACGCCGTCAAGAAAATTGGCGTAGGGTTTTTCAAAGCCGAGGAGCTCCGCCGTGTAGTGCCTGTCGATCTCGTGCGTGGTGCCCGCCAGCGCTCCGCAGCCCAGGGGGCATTCGCCCATTCCCGTAACGGTGTTTTCCACGCGCCTGAGGTCCCTGGAAAACATGCCGTGATAGGCCATCAGCCAGTGCTTGAAGGTGACAGCCTGCGCCCGCTGCAGGTGCGTATAGCCGGGCATCGGGATGGGATGGGCATCCGCTTTCGCCTTCAGCGTTTCCAGCAACTGTCGCAGCAGCCGAATCAGGGCCTCGCAGCTCTCGCGGGCGTACAGCTTCATGTCCGCGTTGACCTGGTCGTTGCGGCTGCGGGCGGTGTGCAGCACCTTGCCCGCCTCGCCGATGCGCTCGGTCAGCTTGACCTCCACGAAGCTGTGCACATCCTCAAAGCTGTTGTCCGGCGTCAGGGCGCCTTTCTGCGTCTCTTCGAGCATTTCCCGGAGGCCCCGGTCGATGCGATCGCCCTGGTCCTGTGTGATCAGCCCGCACTTCGTCAGCATCCTGGCATGGGCGATGCTGCCCCGGATGTCCGCCTCCAGCAGCCAGCTGGTCGTGCCCGCGATATTGTGAAAGCGTTCCATCCGCTCGTCCGTTGCCTGCTGAAAACGCCCGCCCCATAGTTTCCCTTCGTGTCCTGCCTGCATCTCTTCCCCCTCCGCGGCCGAATCATAGCACAAACCTGTGCGCCTGTATAGCATAATATGCAAATTTTATAATATATATGTATTCTGGTACGCAGGCGGGTGGTTCACGCCTGATCTTTTCGGTCTGTTCCGCAGGCCGGTCTTTCTCCTGTATCCCTCAGCGCTCATGCATAGTGTCACCAACTACATTCGCGGTATCAAATCAACCTGTGTTGACGAGTGACGGGAGAGGCTGTACGATTTGTTTGCTGCTTTATCCGGACAAAGTATGATCGGGACGGGTCGATCCTTCCTTTATGGCGCGATGGGAGACAGGAAAGGCAATGATGCATGCTGATCTGCTCAACCACAGCGACGACTGGCTGAAATTCGCCGTGTGGCTCCGTCTGTGCCGCAAACCCGGGGAGAACCTCGCGGCACAGCGGGAACTGGCCCCGGCGGACAGGAGGATCCGGGGTTTTCTCAGGAACGTTTCGGATTTCCACAGCAGGCCAATCACCGGCCACTAGGCCCCGGAACTGCCGATCCACAAGCTGCTGTTCCTGGTGGATCCTGGTTTACTGGCAAAGTCGACAAGGTCATCTTCACCGCCAAGGCGAATGACGGCTGCGGCCCGTCCTGCGTCAAGATGAAAACGACAGGTGCACGGACATGTTCAGCCCGGAGGAAGCGTCGCTGTACGGATATGACAGCAAGGTGCTCTATTCGTGTGTGATGGACGCGGGCCTGGCTGAAGCGCTTCCGGAACTGTTCGCGCTTGGCATCGAGCGGAGCTTGGAGTATATTGCGGACGGACTGAAGCGAGGGCTGTCGGAACAGCTCCTGGACATCTGCTGGCCGCGCCCGGACAGGATGGCACATACCATAAAGGGCCTCGACAGGATCCTGAAGGCAATCAAAACCAGTTAGAATCACGATTGACCCACGCACGCAGCGTCCGTTTCCGATGCCCAAAGCCTCCAACTGCTTCTCCATTGCTTCTCAGCCGCGCAGCGGCTGCTTCTCGGGAACTGAAAGCTCCCGCTTCTCCGCCCCCCCATGGTTTCACGTGCCGAAGGCGCCCTTCACAATTGTTTCACCGACGCATCACGCGCCTCAGGCGCAAAAGGAGCTACGTGCATGAAAGGCAAAAAGCTGCTGCTGTTCTGTGTCCTGATGATCCTGCTGATGGTCGTCCTCAGCGGCTGCGCGCCGGGTGACGGAGCGAATTCCGCTGCCAAGCCGGCGGGGTTCTTTTCAGGCATCTGGCACGGATGGATCGCGCCGATCACGCTGGTCATCTCCATTTTCAACAGGGATATCGGTATCTACGAGGTGTACAACACCGGGTTCTGGTACGATCTTGGCTACTATATGGCGGTCATCAGCGGCTTCGGCGGCCTCGCGCTGTCCCGTAAAAAGAAGAAAGGCGAATGCGGTTCAGGCAACCACGATTGACGCCTGAACCTTTCCCCTGTGCTCAGGAGCCTGCGGCTATTCCGGGCGTACGATGGAGCCGACGGGTAAACAGAACACGATGTCCATAAATCCGCCGTCGTCGAATTCGAACGCATGCCACTCGCCTTCCGCCGCCCACATGATCATGCCGGGGGCGATCGAATGCCGTTCGCCCAGCGTTTCCCTGGATGCGCCATACCGCACATAGGCCCTTGCGCAGTCGATCACGTACATGCCTTCCTCCGGATGGCTGTGCGGGATCATGTCGCCCAGTGTTTTGTCAAACCTTGCGAAGCCCATCATCATGTGATCGCTCTTGAATACGCCGTCTTCCTCTGCCACGGCGTAGATGGTGCGCGCCCTGCAGTGCTTGACTTTGGCTTCTTCCTTCGTGACCTGCTTCATTGATTGCGCCTCCTTTTTTCTGTTCCGGTCTTGCCGTTCTCTGCCTTATTGCTGAAGCCTGCTCCGGGCAGGTCGAGACAGAATATTCCCTTCAGTCCTCGCCTGAACGCCTCCTCAGCTCTTCCGTGATTCGCGTCTGGAGGGCACGGAGTTCTTCATCGGTCATCGAGCTCAGATCGATTGCAGAAGCGGCCGATTCAGGGGGTGCCCAGAGACCGGCCTGCGCCTGCCTTGCCGCCTTCTGAGCGGCAGCCAGGTAATCGGCGTATTTCATGTTTGGCGGAAACAGCGACAGCTTGCCGTATCCCAGCTCCAGCAGGGTGAGGTTGAACAGCGTGCCGTCCTCCAGCCATACGTAACACAGGTGCCGGCCGTAGTCGTCGATCCTTTCGGTATCGTATTCGATATACACCCGCCTGCCCAGCAGCGTCTCGGCGGTGAAGGCGGACGCTTCGGGGCCATAGGGTTCGGGGGCTTTCTCAGGGTGCACCGTTTCCGGCGTGTTCACGCCGATGAAGCGGTACGAGTGCGCGACGTAGACAGATGCTTCCATGACCTCAAACCAGGCGGTGTCCCCGTCGACGACATAGGAACAAAGTCCCTCGGCCAGCATTCCGGCAGGCGGCATGGCCGGACGCGGGGAGCTACCTGCAACTGTCGCGGCCGACAACAGCAGAAAGATAATAAGCGCGATCAAAGCAGGGCATTTTCTCATTATCGGTCTCCGTGCGGATAACAGAACTTGCATGGCGTCTTACCCATTTCGATTGCCACATCCTTTGTAACGGCATAAATGTTTTCGGCTGTTCTAAGGCCCCGGCAGTCAGCACTCCTGTGGTATTTTTCACCTTTGCCTGAGATATAGACGGTGTCTGCATCCTCTATCGGCGCCATGTCCGAATATATAACTTTCTTTTCATCCACCAGGCCTCTTAGGCCTTCAATCCACTCGTCCTGCTGCGTCTGTGGAAGCTGTGAGATGTATTTTCCCAACCCTTTAAGCTGCTCGTCCACGGGCTGGGAGGATTCAAGGGTGAGCGAGATCCCCGCGCTGATGGCCGATGCGGTGATCACACATAATGCCGACATCAGGAACACCATGCGTGCAAGCTGTTTCTTCATGTTAGTTCACCGTTTCTTACCGAAACACAGGGGACGGCAGAGTGTTACGAAACTCTTTTTGGTAT
>CAZLYF010000115.1:0-11787 GCA_964563725.1 uncultured Oscillospiraceae bacterium | reverse complement strand
ATTTCGATCCCGGTCATCTGAAGGATCCTGTCGTCCGGCATGTGCGTTGTCACCCCCGTCCTTCCCGCCGGAGCGGCCGCAAGGGGCGTGCACGGGGATTACCCGTGCACGCCCTGCGCTTCAGGTCAGAGTCGGCTCAGTAGAGGCGCTCGGCAATGTGGTCGGCAGCCTTAAGCGAAACGTTGCCTTCCGCGTCAATCACGATGCCCCCCTCCATGTCATAGACATACTCCACGGGGTGCACGACCTTGGGGAAGGTCTGCCCTTCCTCGAGGCCCTTGATGACCTCGACAACGCGGTCGCCCATCAACGGGGTGCACTCGGAGGTCGCGTTCATCTCGCCCGCAACAATCGCCTCAAAGGCGGCCTTCACGGCGTCGCAGCCCACGATGATGATATCCTTGCCGGGCACCTTGCCGGCGGCCTTGATGGCTTCGATGGCGCCCAGCGCCATGTCGTCGTTCTCGCACCAGAGCACGTCGACATCCGCGACGGCCTTCAGCGCCGCTTCCATCACGGCCTGGCCTTCGGCGCGGGTGAAGTTGCCGGTCTGGTCAAAAACGATCTTCATGTGCGGATTGGCTTCGACGATTTCATTGAAGCCGTTGGTGCGGCCGATCTGCGGGTCAGAGCCGGTGGTGCCGCTGAGGCGGACGATGTTGATGTCGCCCTCATGGTTGACGCTCTTCATGTAGTTGAGCACCCACATCGCGGCCTTGCGTCCCTCCGCCGGGAAGTCCCCGCCGAAGTAGCAGGTGTACCAGTCGTCGTTGCCGAACGCGGTCTCAGGCAGGCGGTCGATGAGGATCAGCGGGATCTCCGCCTCGTTGACTTCAGCGAGCACATCGTCCCACCCGGTCGTCACGATGGCCGTGAATACGATGTAGTCGACGCCCTGTGTGATGAAGTTGCGCAGCGCCTTCACCTGGTTCTCCTGCTTCTGCTGCGCGTCGTCGTACACGAGCTCCCAGCCGGCTTCCACGATGGCGTTTTTCACGTCATCGGTGTTGGCCGTGCGCCAGTCGGACTCCTGCCCGATCTGGGAGAAGGCGACCTTCAGCGTTTCCGCGCTGGCGGTGATGCCGATCATCATTGTCAGCGCAAGCACCAGGACGAGCACTTTCTTCATGATTCTCTCCTCCGTTTTCAATTCTCGGGCCGGACGCAGTCCAGCCCACTCATCTGCATTCTATCACGGATCGCAGGGGGGGGTAAACAGGCGCCCTTCGGCGAATCGCGGTGATTTTTTCGCCTCCTGCGACCGGCGAAGGGAAATGCTTTCGCGATCTTACGGAAAACTGCCGATATTTTCCGCCTCATCCGTCCCGCCGGCGTTCCTGTATTCCCGCGGGCTCATGCCGGCGTGCTTCTTGAACAGGTAGCTGAAATAGTGCGGGTCCCCGTAGCCGACCAGGCCCGCGATCTCGGAGGAACGCAGTTCGGTCGTCCGCAGGAGTTCCCTGGCCCGCTTCATGCGCAGGCGGGTGAGATGCCCGATGAAGGTGCTGCCCGTCTCCTGCGCGAAAACGGTGCAGAAATGGTTGACGGACAGGTGCACCGCGCGCGCCGCATCCCCCAGGCAGAGGTCGGGATTCTGGAAATTTCTCTCGATAAAGGCGCAGGCGTCCCGTATCAGGCCGGCGTAGCGGGAGAGAGACTGCCTGTCCCTGAAAGCCAGCGCCCTCCTCAGGACCGTCTCCGCCGATTGTTCCATCGCTTCCCTCGAGGAAAACCATGTGACGCCGCCGGGGTCGCCGGCTGCGGCGAGGACGGTCTCTGCAGGGTCGCCGCCGCTTTCGCGTACGATGCGGGCGGCGGCGAGGAGGCTTTCCACATACAGGTAGTTGAGCATCATCACGGATTGGGGAGCCGTTTCGCCGCCGGAAGAGAAGAAGGCGCCGAGGACCGGCCCGACCTCCGACAGCGGGGCGTACCGTAGCCGTTCATACAGCGTCGCGCTTTCCGTTCTGGAGAGCACCTCGCCCATGTCCAGGCACAGGTCGGAGGAGTCCATGATCCGCGTCACGCCGCTGCCCAGCTGCTCGTCCATCGCCCGGAGCACCATAGCGGCCGAGGCCCGGGAGTCGGGGACCTCGAACACCGAGGACACGGGGACGCCGATGGCGACGTGGACGGAGGCGCCCAAGTGCACCTCCGTTTCGTGCTTGACGGCCTGGGCAAAGGAAAAGGCGCGCTCCTCCAGCTCCTCCTTCGTGCTGTCCTGCAGGAGGACCGCCAGTTTTTCCCTGTCCAGGCAGAGGTGAGCGCCGCCTTCCGAGCCGTCCGCAAGGCGCTGCACCTGCGCCCGAAGCGGCAGGAGATCCTCCTCCTGGCCCCGTCCGGGCGAGATCAACATGACGCGGTAGTGCCTGGCGACGATGTTCGCTCCCAGATCGCGCGCACGCATAAAAAGCCCTGCGCGGTCCCCGGGATCCTTCAGGCCGCAAAGGATCTCCTGGAGCAGCCTTTCCTTCCGCAGGGCGTTGGATTGGTCCAGCTGCCTGCGGATGAGCTGCAGGTCCGCGCGCTGGCGGCGTTCCTCGTCGATGCGCAGGGCGATGCGCTTGAGCGCCGTCTCCAGCTCCTGAGAACTGACGGGTTTGAGCAGGTATTCGCAGACGCCCAGTGAGATCGCCTCCCTGGCATAGGTGAAATCGTCAAAACCGCTGAGGATCACGATGTGTACCCAGGGCATCGACGAGGCGACCTTCCGGCTCAGGGCGAGGCCGTCCATAAACGGCATGCGGATGTCCGTGATCAGGATGTCCGGCTTGATCTCCTGCATGATGGACAGGGCGACTTCACCGTCGGGCGCCTCGCCCGCCAGCACGAAATCCGACCCGTCCCACGGGAAGGAGGTCCGGATCCCCTCGCGGACCACCACCTCATCGTCGGCCAGAAACACCGTGTACATCGCGGTTACGACGCCTTCTTGAGCATCGGCACGCTGAAGGAGATGGAGCTTCCCTGCCCCAGCGCGCTGTCGATATGCAGGCCCTCCGTCAGGTTGTAATACAGCTTGATGCGCTTGTCCACGCTGAAAAGGCCGTAGCCCGATTCGCTGGACGGCCCCTGGCCCGACAAAAGCGAACGCACTTCCCTCAGGCGCCCTGGATCCATTCCCGCCCCGTTGTCGGACACACGGGCGCACAGCAGCCCTCCTTCGCCCCATACACGGACGTCGATCCTCCCCCCTCCGCGCCGGTTCTTGATGCCGTGATAGATCGCGTTTTCAACAAGGGGCTGGATGCTCAGCTTGAGGATCATCGCCTCCCGGACCGCCGGATCGATCTGGATCCCGTAGTCCAGGATATCCCTGTATCGGACTTTCTGGATCGTAAGATAGCCCTTCAGGTGCTCCTCCTCCTGCGCGACCGAGATCCAGTCGCGTCCGTCGCTGAGCGAGATACGGAAGAAGTCAGACAGCGCCCGGGTAACGGCGATGACTTCGCCGGTCTTTTTCGCTTCGGCGAGCCAGACGATGGCGTCGAGGGTATTGTACAGGAAATGAGGGGTGACCTGCGCCTGCAGGGCGCGCATCTCGCTCTTTTTCAAGTTTTCCTGCTCCCTGCGGTTCTCCTCCATCAGGCCGGCGAGTCTGGCGGCCATGGCGTTGAGGCTGGCGCTCAGTTCCCTCAGCTCGTCCACGTCCGGTTCGGGCGCCCGGACGTCGAGCCTTCCGTTGGCAATCTCGCCCGCGAACACCTTGAGCCGGTCGATGGGGCCTGCCACGGCGCGGACAAGGGACCTTCGGGCCCCCCGAATAAACGCCAGCGCCAGGACCACCAGCGCGGCTTCCAGGGTCAGCAGCGCGGCCAGGGTGAGCTGCAGCTTCCTGCTTGTGTCCGTTGCGGCCCGGATCTCCGCGGAGACCGCGTCCCTGAACATGTCGCCCAGGAGGGCGCTTACGTTGCGGATCTCCTCCAGCACGAGCAGGTTTTCGTCTACGGCCGCGCCCGCGTGCATCTGTTCCCCGAGGCTGTCGATATAGCTCCTGAGCGTCCCGGCCGCGCGGCGCGCGACAGTGAGCTCCATCCGTCCCGCCGGGGATTCGGCGATGAGGCGGTCAAGCTCCCCGCTGACCTGCGCGAGCAGCGCGTACTGGCTGCCTTCCTCGAATCGCTTCCGTCCTGCCACGACGCTGAACAGCTCGTTGGGCAGCGCGTCCGTGACCACCGGCGACAGCGAGTTCACCCGCTCGGCCCGCGAAATCAGGCTGTGGTACTGCTGCGAATACCCCAGCATCATCGCCATGCTCCCCAGCGCAGGCAGCAGCATCACGATCATGATCGTCCTGAAGGAGACCCTGAGCCTGCGGCCCAGCGGTCCGACCAGGCGAAAAAACCCGAACAGGCCGCGGGGCGGCGCCTTCATCCGTCAGTACCCTCTGGGAGCGAGCCTATCGAGGTCCGCGTCAAATTCGGAAAAGACGCGTTCCTCCGAATAGGTGACGGCAGGGATCGCTTCGCCCCGGGCAAGCTTCCCCGAGAGTTCCATGATGATGTCCCCGAGCATTGGCGTGCACTCGACGACGCAGTTGATCTTTCCCTCCTTCAACAGGTCGACCGCACCCTGCTCCCCGTCCACGGTGACGATCACGATGTCCCGGCCTGGCTCGAGTCCCCGCGCCTCGATGGCCTCGATCGCACCGAGCGTCATCGCGTCGTTGTGCGAAAAGAGCACGTCGATCCCCTCAAGGCGGCTAAGGATCGCTTCCATGCACTCCTTTCCCTTGGAACGGAGAAAATCCCCCGACACGCTCTCGACGACCGCAAAGCGGCTGTCCCCTGCGAGCGCGTTGCGGAAGCCGAGGGCACGTTGCCGCATCGGCGTGGAATCAAGGGTGCCGGAGATCTCCACGATACGCACGGGCCCCGGCGCGCCCTGCGTCTTTCTGAGCAGGAAATCTCCGGCGCGACGGCCCTCGGCATAGAAATCGCTCCCGACGAAGCCCGCGATGAGCGAGGGGTCCCCCAGCCGGACCGAGCGGTCTGAACACAGCACGGGGATCCCAGCGTCCCTGGCCTCCCTGAGCACATTGTCCCAGCCGTCCTCGACGATGGGAGCGAAGGCGATGACATCCACCCTGTAGGCGATGAAAGAACGGATCGCCTTGATCTGGTTTTCCTGCTTCTGTTCCGCATTCTTGAACATCAGCTGCACGCCCGCGCGCTCCGCGGCCTCGATGACCGAACGCGTGTTACCGATGCGCCAGCCGCTTTCCGAACCGAGCTGGGAAAAACCCAGGATGACGGGCTTGTCGCCCGATCCACCATCGGGACGCCCGGCCGGAGAACAGCCCGCAAGCGCCGCGGCAATGCACAGGAGGGCGGCGAGAACCACGCGCCTCAAGGAAGAGCTTCCCGCTTCGCGGGGGACAGGACCGGGGGCGGCCTGCCTGAACTGTCCGTGGCAGGGCCCGGACACCGAAGGGGCCTTCATCGGAGCTGCTGCGCGGGAACGGGGGCCGGGCCAAACAGCGCCGTCAGCGTGGCGGAGCCCGCGACCCCGTCCGCCTTGAGGCCGTTCAACTGCTGAAATGCCTTGACCGCGGCCTCGGTGCCTTTGCCGAAGTCCCCGTCCACGTCGCTTTCAAGAAGGTAACCCAGCGCGGCCAGCCTGCGCTGCAGTTCCCGGACCGCGTCCCCTTCGTCGTTCCTGCGCAGCGTGACCACCTTGGTGGGCTTGGGCATGACCACGGGGGTGGGAGGGGGCGTCGGGACGGGGGTCACCGTCGGCTCGGGCGTCACGGGCACCGGCGTGGGGAGCAGATCGATCGCGTCTTCGATGAGGACGAAGGTCGACGTGGGCGTCGGCTGGGGCGGGGCAAGGGGCGGCGGGCTGCGCAGCAGGACCAGCACCGGCACCGCGACGATCAGCGCCGCGGCCAGCGCCAGCAGAAGCTTGCCCCGCGCTGAAAAAGGCCTCTTTTCCGGCGTCATCGCCCCTCCTCCCCCGGACCGCGCGCTCCGGCGGCCGCCTCGGCGCGCAGTTTTCTGTCCTGGGCGTCCATGGTCAGGGCGTCGATGAGCTCGTCGAGGTCGCCGTCCATGATCGCGTCGATGCGGTGGAGCGTGAGCCCGATGCGGTGATCCGTCACCCGCCCCTGGGGGAAATTATAGGTGCGGATCCTTTCGCTGCGGTCTCCCGTGCCCACCTGCTGGCGGCGGTCCGCCGAGTAGGCCGCGTCCTGTTCAGCCTGCCTGAGCTCGTACAGGCGCGACCGGAGCACCCGCAGCGCCTGTTCCTTGTTTTTCAGCTGGCTCTTCTCGTCCTGGCAGGTGACCACCAGCCCGCTGGGCAGGTGGGTGATGCGCACCGCCGAATCCGTCTTGTTGATGTACTGCCCGCCGTGGCCGCTGGCGCGGTAGACGTCGATGCGCAGGTCGCCCGGGTCGATCTCCGCGTCCACTTCGTCCGCTTCCGGAAGCACGGCGACGGTGGCGGTGCTCGTATGGATGCGCCCCGCGGACTCCGTGGAGGGGATCCTCTGCACCCTGTGCACGCCGCTTTCGTATTTCATGCGGCTGTAGACGCCCCTGCCGCTCAAAACGAACACGGCTTCCTTGACCCCGCCGATCTCCGTCCCGCTGAGACTGACGGATTCCGCGCGAAATCCGTGGCGCTCGGCATAGCGCGTATACATGCGCAGCAGCATCGCCCCGAACAGGCTCGCCTCGTCCCCGCCCGCGCCCGCGCGGATCTCCATCACCACGCCGCGCACGTCGTTGGGGTCCGCGGGCAGCAGGAAGACCCGCAGCTGCCGGAGCGCGTCCTCCTCGCGCGCGCGGAGGGCCGCCAGCTCTTCCTTTGCCATGTCAGCCATCTCGGGATGCGTGAGCAGCTCCTCCGTTGAGCGGATCTCTTCCCTGAGCTTCAGATAGTCCCGCCAGGCCAGCACCGCGGGCTCCAGCTGGGCCTGTTCCCTGATGATCTTCTGCCACCGGGGCAGGTCTGCGATGATCTCAGGCTGCGCGGAGCCGACGCCCAGTTCCTCGTAACGGGCCTCCAGCCACGCGAACCTGTCCTCAAGCAGCGACATGGCGCTTCACCCCTTCAGCCGGGCGGCCAGCACGCGGGGGAGGCCGCCAAGGTCTGCGCGGATCACGACGCCCGTAAAGCGCCGCCCCGCCAGCGCGGCCGCCGCTTCCTGGAGGCCGTCGCCCAGTTCGCACAGGAGCCAGGCCCCAGGGAAAAGATGGCCGGGGGCCCCGTCAAACAGCCGCCTGTAGAACAGGAGGCCGTCCTTCCCCCCGTCCAGCGCCATCCTGGGTTCCGCGAGCACTTCCTTTTGAAGGCTGCCCATCTCGCCGCTTGGGACGTAGGGGGGGTTGCAGACGATCATGCCGAAGCGCTCGCCCCGGAAGGGCTCAAGGAGATCCCCCTGGACAAAGCGCACCGGCGCCCCGAGCCGCCGCGCGTTTTCGCGGGCGGTCTCCAGCGCCGCCCCGGACAGGTCGGACGCCGTGACCTTCAGGTCCGGGCGCGCGAGGGCGAGGCTGACGGCGACCGCGCCGGAACCCGTGCAGAGGTCCAGGACCTCCTCGCCGCCGCGCAGGCGCGCAAGGGCTTCCAGGCAGAGCGTTTCCGTGTCCTGCCGGGGGATGAGCACGCCCGGCGACACCCGAAAGCTGTGGCCCATGAAGTCCTGGCGTCCGACGATATACTGCAGGGGCTCCCGCCGGGCGCGCCGGTCAAGCAGGCCTTCGAAGGCCGCCGCCTCCCGGGCCCCGAGGGGCTCGCCGCGCTGAAGCAGCAGGTCCAGGCGCGGCAGCCCCAGCGTTTCCGACAGGAGCAGCTCAGCGTCGAGCCGCGCGTCGGGGACGCCATTACCCTTCAGCCGCTCCTCCGCGAAACGCAGCGCCGCGCCGATGTTCATGCGCTTTGCGGCGCGGGCCCCTTTTCCGTCTGCGCTTCCTGAGCCCGCTTCCCCGGGAGGACCGCGTAGCCCTCCTTCGTGCGCGCGCCTTCGGGCAGGCCTTCAAGGACAGCGTTCATCGAAGCGATGGCCACTTCCAGCATCCCGTCCGTCGGCCGGCGGGTGGTCAGGCGCTGCATCTGCAGGCCAGGCCAGCGCAGCGCGCGGGCCGCCGGGCTGTTCCTGCGGGCGAGCCCCTTGAGGACTTCGTAGCTGATGCCCGCGACCAGCGGCAGCAGCAGCAGGCGCGTGGACACCCTGGCAAAATAGCTGCTCCCCATGTCAAAGCCCGTCGCGGCGAGCACCAGGGAGTCGACCACGCTGTAGAACAGGATGGAAAACACGAAGGTGATCAACAGGAAGCTCGTCCCGCACCTGGGGTGCAGCGTCGAAAAGCGCTGCGCGTTCTCCGGCGTCAGGGGCAGGCCTTTCTCGTGGCAGTACACGGTCTTGTGCTCCGCCCCGTGGTACTGGAAGGTCCGCCTCATGTCCGGGATCAGCCCGCACAGGACGAGGTAGCCGATGAGGATCAGGATGCGGATGAAGCCGCTCATCAGGTTGACCGCCGTCAGGGACCATCCGGCGCGGCGCAGCGCCGCGGAGGGGAGATTGGGCAGCAGCACGAACAGCGCCAGCGACAGCAGGACCGCCAGCACCGCCGCCACGCCCATGACGACCTTGTCCACCTTCTTGCCGAGCTTTTTCGCCAGCCACTTCTCAAACCTGCCGGGCTCCTCGTCAAGCATTCCGGACATCTCGCCGCTCGTCTGCAGCACGTTCATGCCCATCCTGAGCATGATCACCAGGTTCACGACGCCGCGCACGAGGGGCCAGCCCATCCATTTGTGCCTTTTGGCCGGCGGCTCGCAGCTCTCAAGCTTGATGGCGATGCTTCCGTCCGGCCTGCGCACGGATACGGCCATCGCCTCGGGCGCCTTCATCATCACGCCTTCAAGCACCGCCTGCCCGCCGATATCGGGGCAGGAAGGAGACTTGTCCTCAGCTTTTTTTCCCATCAGCAGCCTCTTTTCAAATCAGCCTGGCCGCCCCGCAGGGCGGGCCGGCGCCATGAACGGGCCCCGCCCGAAAAAGACAAAACGGGCCCGCCTCCGTTACCTCCAGTGGCGGGTCCGCATGGCTGGGGCCTTTCCTCAGATCCCGTAGCGCTTCTTGAAGCGGTCCACGCGCCCGCCCGTGTCGACCAGCTTCTGCTTGCCGGTGTACAGCGGATGGCACTTGGAGCAGATATCGACCCGGAGGTCCTTTTTGACGGAACCGGTCTCGAAGGTTTCGCCGCAGACGCAGCGGACGACAGCCTTCCCGTATTTTGGATGGATGTCCTTTTTCAAGGGTTTCACCTCTCCCGCGCTTGATTGCGGATTCATGGCGCGCGACCATGAGCCGTGGAAAAAGAGTATAGCACGCGCGCCGGACGGGCGCAAGCCCGCCGACGCTTTCGGAGAGGGCCCGCCGTTGACAGGCGTCCGGGCTTATGGTAAAAAGCCCCTACAGGAATCAGCCATGAGCCGCGGGGCCGCCGCCGTCCGATCGGGGGCCGGCGGTCCGGGCGCGGCGGCGTCAGGAAGGAAAGAGGAAGAAGCGATGGGAAAATACGCGATCGGGATCGACTACGGGACCCTCTCGGCGCGCGCCGTGCTGGTCAGCGTGGAAAACGGGCGGGAGGCCGCGTCCTGCGTGTTTGAGTATCCGCATGCCGTGATGGACAGGGAACTCCCCTCCGGGAAGGGCCTCGGGCCCGACTGGGCCCTGCAGCATCCCCAGGACTACCTGGACGCCCTGGACCGCACGGTGCCCGCCGTGATGCGCGAGGCCGGGGTCTCTCCCGTCGACGTGATCGGCATCGGCACCGACTTCACCGCCTGTTCGGTCCTGCCCGTCAAGGACGACGGCACCCCGCTGTGCTTCCTTGAGCGTTTCAGGGACGAGCCCAACGCCTACGTCAAGCTGTGGAAACACCACGCCGCGCAGGACAAGGCGAACAGGCTCAACGAGGCCGCCCGGCAGCGGGGGGAAAAGTGGCTTGACAATTACGGCGGGAAGATCTCGTCGGAGTGGCTTTTCCCCAAGCTCTGGCAGGTCCTGGACGAGGCGCCGGAGATCTACGCGGCGATGGATCACTTTGTGGAGGCGGCCGACTGGATCGTCTGGCAGCTCTGCGGCCGGCAGACCCGCAATTCCTGTACAGCCGGGTACAAGGCGATTTACAACAAGCGGGCGGGATACCCCTCCGAGGCGTTTTTCGCCTCCCTCGACCCCCGCCTGAGGCACGTGATCGCGGACAAGCTGTCCTGCCCCGTGACGCCCATCGGCAGCAGGGCGGGTGGGCTGACGAAGGCGATGGCTGCGAGGCTGGGGCTCAGGGAAGGCACGGCGGTGTCCGTGGGCAATGTGGACGCGCATGTCTGCATGCCCGCGGTCGGCATCGACAGGCCGGACAAGATGCTCGCGATCATCGGCACCTCCACCTGCCACATGGTGCTGGGCAGGGAGGAGAAGCAGGTGCCGGGGATGTGCGGCGTGGTGGAGGACGGCATCATGCCCGGCTTTGCCGGGTATGAGGCGGGACAGAGCTGCGTGGGCGACCACTTCGCCTGGCTGACGGAAAACGCCGTCCCCGCCCGCTATTTGGAGGAGGCGAAAAAACGGGGGATGGGCGTCCACCAGTACCTGAGGTCCCTCGCGGAAAAACTGAGGCCAGGCCAAAGCGGGCTGCTGGCGCTGGACTGGTGGAACGGCAACCGCAGCGTCCTGGTCGACGTGGACCTGACGGGGATGATGCTGGGCATGACGCTTCAGACGACGGCGGAGGAGATGTACCGGGCGCTGATCGAGGCGACGGCCTACGGCACCCGCGTGATCGTGGACAACTTCCGCAGTTACGGCGTCGGGGTGGACGCCTTCGTCGCCTCGGGGGGGATCAGCCAGAAGGATCCCCTGATGATGCAGATCTACGCGGACGTGCTGAACATGCCCGTGCAGATCGCGCAGGCGGAGCAGGGCCCGGCGCTGGGGAGCGCGATCTTTGGCGCCGTCGCGGCGGGCGCGGGCGCGGGAGGCTTCGACGATGTGTTCGAGGCAGCGCGCACCATGGGGAAGGCGGAGAACAAGTCCTACCGGCCCAACCCGGAGGCCGTGGAGGCCTACGGGAAGATCTTCGCGGAGTACCGACTTCTGCACGACTACTTCGGGCGCGGGGCGAACGACGTGATGAAGCGCCTCAAGGCGCTGAAGCTCCAAAACGCTTGACCCGGAAAGGGGAGGAGAAAACAATGCCGGATTTGAAAAAGTACCAGTTCTGGTTCATCGCGGGGACGCAGACCCTGTACGGGGAAGAAGTCATCCGCCAGGTGGAGAAGGACGCTCTCGCGGTCTGCGCGGAGCTGAACGGGGACCCCCGCGTCGTCGGGGACATCGTGCCAAAAGGCGCCGTGACCGACGCCGAGGGCATCGAGAGGCTGGTCGTGGAGGCCAACGCCTCGCCCCTTTGCGCCGGCGTCATCACGTGGATGCACACCTTTTCGCCCAGCAAGATGTGGATCGGCGGCCTGACAAGGCTGCAGAAGCCCTGCCTGCATTTCAACACGCAGTTTTTCAGGGACATCCCCTGGGACAGCATCGACATGGACTACATGAACCTGCACCAGTCCGCACACGGGGACCGGGAGCACGGCTTCATCGGCGCGCGCCTTCGCCTGCCGCGCAAGGTGGTCGCGGGCCATTGGGGCGACGCCACCGTCAGGTCCCGCATCGGGGACTGGATGCGCGCGGCCATCGGCGTGTACGAAAGCAGGAGGCTCAAGGTCTGCCGCTTCGGGGACAACATGCGCGAGGTGGCCGTGACCGAGGGC
>CAZLYF010000114.1:0-11811 GCA_964563725.1 uncultured Oscillospiraceae bacterium | reverse complement strand
TGAAGTACACAAAGTATGCTGGATAGTGTCCAATGTTTAATTGGCGGAACAATATCATGGCCCGCAAAAAGGAGGATCGCGCTTGAAGAGAAAGGACGGGCCGCCGCGCCTGAAGCTGTTTTTGTCCACGTTTGCGCTCAGCGCCTTCACCTTTGGCGGGGGATACGTGATCGTACCGCTGATGAAGAAGAAATTCTGCGACGAGCTCCACTGGATCGACGAGAAGGAGATCCTTGACCTGGTGGCGATCGCCCAGTCCGCGCCCGGGGCCATGGCCGTCAATGCCTCCATCCTGCTGGGGTACCGGGTGGCGGGCCCGTCTGGCGCGCTGCTCACGATCCTGGGAACGATCCTCCCCCCCCTGATCACCCTGTCGGTCGTCTCGCTGTTTTATGATCTTTTCCGGGAGAACCGATGGATCGCGGCGCTCCTGACCGCGATGCGCGCCGGCGTGGCCGCCGTGATCGCGGACGTGGTGTGGACCATGGCCCGCAACATCCTCAGGGACAGGAAACTGTTTCCCGTGCTGCTGATGCTGCTGTCGTTCACGGCATCCTGGTTCTTCAAGGTCAGCGTGATCGCCATCCTGCCCGTCTGCGGGTTCCTCGGCTGGTTCCAGGCGTTCGCGCAGAAGAAACGGGAGGCAAGGACATGAGCGCCGCGCTGCGCCTGCTGGAGCTGTTTTTCAGTTTCTTTCAGGTCGGGCTCTTCACGTTCGGCGGCGGCTACGCGGCGATCCCGCTGATCCAGGACCAGGTGATCCGGGCGCATCCCTGGATGACGATGGCGGAGTTCACCGATCTGGTGACCATCGCCGAGATGACGCCCGGCCCCATCGCGCTCAATTCCGCCACCTTCGTCGGCACCCGGATCGCGGGCTTTCCCGGAGCGGTCGCGGCGACCCTGGGCGCCGTGCTGCCCTCCGTGATCATCGTGTCCCTTCTCGCCTTCCTGTATTTCAGGTACAGGCGGCTGTCCGCCGTGCAGGAGGTCCTCAAGGGCCTGCGTCCCGCGGTGGTCGCCATGATCAGCTGCGCGGGCCTTGCCATCCTGAACCTGGCCCTGTTCGGCGACCGGCAGGCGGGTCAGCCCGGCGGGGGGTTCGACGTCATTTCGCTCGCCTGCTTTCTTGGCGGGCTGTTCGCGCTGCGCCGCTGGAAGCTAAGCCCCATCGCGGTGATGCTGGGGGCGGGGGTGCTGGGGGGGGGGGCGCATCTGCTGTTTGGATAGAGGAAGGGGAAATCGAATCGGAAGGGGGACGGGTTCATGGAAAAGATCCGTGTGACAGTCTGGAATGAGTTCATTCACGAGATTGAAGACGAAGGGATCGGGAGGATCTACCCTGGAGGGATCCACGGCTGCATTGCCGGTTTCCTCACCGGCATGGGCTTTGAGGCGGGCACGGCGACGCTGTCCATGCCCTCCCATGGCCTGACCCCTGACGTGCTTGCCCGGACCGATGTCCTCGTCTGGTGGGGGCATATGGCGCACGACCGTGTGGTGGAGGAAGTCGTGGAACGGGTCTATGCCCGTGTCTTGGACGGCATGGGTCTGGTGGTCCTGCATTCGGGGCATGCCTCAAAGATCTTCAGGAAACTCTGCGGGACCCGTTCGCAGCTGCTCAAGTGGCGGGTGGCCGGGGACACGGAGATCCTGTGGGTCGTTGAGCCCGCGCATCCGGTCGCCGCGGGCCTTGAGGAAAAGATCATCATCCCGCACGAGGAGAACTACGGGGAATTTTTCGAGATCCCGCGCCCCGACGAACTGGTCTTCATCGGCTGGTTTTCCGGGGGCGAGGTCTTCAGGAGCGGATGCTGCTTCCATCGCGGGAAGGGAAAGATCTTCTATTTCCAGCCGGGTCACGAGACCTTCCCCGTGTATCACATGCCGGAGATCCAGAAGGTCATCCGCAATGCGGTCCGCTGGGCGGCCCCGGCCGGGTGCGCAAGGGTCGGCTACGGAAGCCGGGGGGGCTGGGTGGAACCGGTCATGCCGCTGCCGCCCGCTTGAAGCGCGCAGGTCCGGAAGCGGACTGCCGCCGTTTGCATTCCCCTTTCCCGGGTGCTACCATCTTGCTGAATTTGTGCCGCTGTGGCGGAAGAGAGGCGTTCGATGGAAAAGGAAAAGGTATTCGCCCATGTGGACCATACATTGCTCAAGGCGGACGCCACATGGAAGGGGATCGCCGCGCTGTGCGAAGAGGCTGTCCGCTTCGGCATGGCGACCGTCTGCATCCCCCCCTGCTTTGTCAGGCCCGTGAAGGAAACCTTCGGCGAAAGCCTGAAGATCTGCACGGTGATCGGCTTTCCCCTGGGATACCAGACAAAGGAATGCAAGGTTTATGAAACCAGGCAGGCGGTGTCCGACGGCGCCGACGAGGTGGACATGGTCATCCGCATCGGCGACGCGAAGGAAGGAAATTTCGGGCGCGTGACCGAAGAGATCAGCGCTGTTAAAGAAGCGGCGGGCGGCAGGGTGCTCAAGGTCATCATCGAAACCTGCTACCTGACGCAGGAAGAGAAGATCGCGCTGTGCCGCTGCGTCACCGAGGGCGGGGCGGACTACATCAAGACCTCCACGGGCTTTGGGAGCGGCGGCGCAGAGCTCGCGGACATCGCCCTGTTCAGGGAACATCTCGGGCCCGGGGTCAGGATCAAGGCTGCGGGCGGGATCCGCACGGCCGGCCAGATCGAGGATTTCCTGGCGGCCGGCTGCGACCGCATCGGCGCGAGCAGGGCGGTGGAGGCCTACGCGGACGCTTAGGCGCCCGACAGACAGCGCGGGAGCCCCCGCGCTGTCTATTTGCCCGGGGAGGGAGAAAAGCTGCCGGACGGCCGGCGGACGCAGACGGAAAGGTCTGGACCGCGTGAAGAAACTGACGATTTTTCTGCTGCTTGCGAGCCTCTTGGCCGCGGCGGCCCCCGGCGCGTCCGCCGGCGGGGAGCCTCCGGTCCGCGTATGGGGTCTGATCGGCCCAACGGGCATGGGCCTTGCGCCCATGATCTCGCAGGATGACGGGACCTGCCGCTTCTCGCTCGCGGCGGCGCCGGAAGAACTGGTCGGCAGGATCGTGTCGGGGGATTTTGACATCGCGGCGGTGCCGACCAACCTGGCCGCGGTGCTGTACCGGAAGACGGAGGGCGCCGTGCGCATGATCGCCCTCAATACCCTGGGCGTCCTGTACATCCTGCAAAAAGGGGAGGGGGTCAGGACGGCCGCGGACCTGTCGGGCCGGACGCTGGTGACCTCCGGCCAGGGATCCATCCCGGAGTACGCGCTTTCGTACATCCTCAGGGCAAACGGGGTGGAAGACCTCCGCGTCGAATACAGGTCCGAGCACAACGAGGTCTCCGCGCTGGCCGCCTCGGGCCTTGCGGACCTTGTAATGCTGCCCCAGCCGATGGTCACCGCGCTGCTCAGGAAGGATCCGGGCTTTCGCGTCGCCCTGGATGTGACCGAAGCGTTCGCGAAGGCCGCGGCCCTGAGCGGCAGGGAAGGTGCCGAGCTTTCCATGGGCTGCATGGTGGTCCGCGAAGGGTTCGCGGGCGAGCGCCCCCGGGCGCTTGAGGCATTCATGCGGCGGTATCGGGAATCGGTCGCCTTTGTCAACAGCTTTCCGGGGGAGGCCGCGGCCGATATCGTGGCGGCGGGGATCCTCCCGACTGAGGAGATCGCCAGGGAGGCGATCCCACTGAGCCATATTGTGTACATCGACGGCGAAGACATGCGAACGATGGCCGCGCCCCTGTTTGAGATCCTGTATGAGGCGGACCCCGCCTCCGTGGGGGGAGCCGTCCCAAACGAGGCCTTTTACTTCATCCCCGGCGAATGAGCGGACGGCGCCTAGATCACCATGCCGCCGTCCACGCCCAGAACCTGGCCGGTGATGAAGGAGGCGCGTTCGCCGCACAGGAAGACGGCGGCGCGCGCGATGTCCTCCGCCGTGCCGAGCCTTCCAAGCGGCGCCGCCGCGCGAAGAGCGTCCTTCTCGCCGTCGGAATAGCCTTTCATCATATCCGTGTCGACCGCGCCCGGCGCGACGCAGTTGACGCGCACCCCCGACGGGGCAGCCTCCTTTGCCAGCGATTTGGCAAAGCCGATCAGCGCCGCCTTCGAAGCGGAATAGGCGGCTTCGCAGGAAGCGCCGGCGCGGCCCCACATCGACGAGACCATCAGGACGCTGCCGGCGCGGCGCCGGATCATGCCGGGGAGGACTTCCCTGACGCAGAGAAAGGCGCCGCGCACGTTGACGTCAAACAGGCGGTCCCACTCCGTGACCGGCATGTCCGTGATCAGGCCGTTCCAGGACAGGCCCGCGTTGAGCACCAGCGCGTCCACGTGGGACAGCTGACGCAGCGCCGCGCGCAGGAACGCCGTCGTTTCCCCCTCGTCGGCCAGGTCCGCCCTGAAGGCGACCGCGCCCGTTTCCCTGGACAGGAGGGCGGCGGCCTCCGAGCTCCTGAGAAAGTTGAAGGCCACCCGCCAGCCGTCCCGCGCAAATTCGCGCACGATGCCGGCGCCTATGCCCCGGGACCCGCCCGTCACGATCGCCGTCTTCATCGCAGCCTCCCTGCACACAGCCTGTCCGCCGCATTGTAAGGGCAGCCGGGGCCTCCGTCAAACGCGGGACCGGCGGGAAGGGGAGCCATGGACCTCTCGCTGATCCGAAGCCTGCTTGAGGCGCCGGTCCCCGTCCGGGCCCTTGAAAGCGTCGACTCCACCAACCGGGCGGCGAAGGATTGGGCGCTTGAAGGCGCGCCGCACGGCGCCTGCGTCCTGGCCGCCCGGCAGACGAAGGGCCGGGGCCGGCTGGGAAGGCAGTTCTTTTCGCCGCCGGGCGGCCTGTATATGAGCGTCATCCTGCGCCTGCCGCAAAAGCAGGTCCCGGGGCTGACGGCGCTGGCGGCCGTCGCCGTCTGCCGGGCGGCCGCCGAAACAGCCGGCGCGGAACTTTTGATCAAGTGGGTGAACGATCTGCTGCTTCAAGGGCGGAAAGTCGCGGGCATCCTCGCGGAGGGAACGGGCAGCGGGGAGGGGGACCGGGCGATCGTGGTGGGCGTCGGCGTCAACGCCGCGCCGGCGGAATTCCCGCCGGAACTGCGCGCAAACGCGGGGTCGCTGCAGCTGCCGCCGACCCCGGGCGCGAAGGAGCGCCTCGCCGCCGCCATCGTCAATCACCTGCTCCGCTTCAGCCGGCCCGGGCAGCCCTTCATGGACGAATACCGCTCAAGATGCGTTACGCTGGGGCGGGACGTGCGGATTTCCGCAGAAACGGGGAGCGGGACGGAAGGGCTGGCGGTCGGCGTCGACGACGCGGGAGCGCTCCTTGTCAGGACGGCCAGCGGCCTGGTCAGGGTGGTTTCGGGCGAGGCGTCGATCCGCCTGCTTGACGGGAGCTACGCCTGAAGCCGCAAAAAAGGGACGGCCGGACGCCGTCCCCGATGGGCTGTGGGAAACCGGTCAGTAATTCTCCGCCATCCGCTCAAAATAGCTGCGGGGATGGTCGCAGGCCGGGCACTTCACCGGGGGCGTCGTCCCCACGTAGATGAAGCCGCAGTTGCGGCAGTGCCAGCGCGTGGGGGAATCCTGCACCCAGACTTCGCCGGTCTCGATGTTTTTGTACAGCTTCAGGTAGCGCTTCTCGTGTTCGTTTTCTACTTTTGCGATGTTCTCAAACTGCCTGGCGATCTCGTTGAACCCTTCCTCGCGCGCGATTTGGGAGAAGCTCTTGTACATCTCGGTCCACTCGTAATGCTCGCCTGCCGCCGCCGCGGCCAGATTTTTCATGGTGTCTCCCTGCGTCTTGCCGTCCGCAAGGAGCCCGAGCGCCTTGAACCAGAGCTTGGCGTGCTCCTTTTCGTTCAGGGCGGTTTCCGCGAAGAGAGCGGCTACCTGCTCATAGCCTTCCTTCTTGGCCGCGCTGGAAAAGTAGTCGTACTTGTTTCGCGCCTGGCTCTCGCCGGAAAACGCATCCTTGAGGTTTTGCTCTGTTTTTGAACCCTTCAGCTCCATACTGTCCCCCTTACGTCCTGTTTGGCTGCCTGCCCGCGTCAGACGATGTCAAGAAGCGCCGCCAGCGTGCCGCCGACGATCAGCAGCGCCAGGAAAACGCTGAGCGCCCGGACAAACCATGTCCTGCCTGCGGCGCGCGCCCTTTTTGCTTTGGCTGTCATAACTCCGCTCCTTTGCCATGATCATGATGCAGGCTGCATTATAGATCAGGGCGCGCCCGCTTGTCAAAGCGCGCGGAACCCCCTCCCGGCGGCCGGCACGCGAGGCCGCCCATCGCGCGCGGGCCTGTCCCGAGCGGGCCGCGCCGCCGCGGCGCGCGGATGAGTCAGGGGTAGCAGTTGGTGCAGGGCTCGAAACCCTGTTCGAGCGCCTCTTCCCGGGTCGTGAAGTACGCGCGGTTTTTTTCGGCGGGCAGGGTGAGGCAGTCCGGGAGATGGAATTTCCGGTTGATGATATGCCCGATATAGCCGGGCTTCGGGTCAGCGGCGGGCTTCTCCGCGGCGTCTTTGGCCGGGCGCTCAGGAGGCGGCGGGGGTTCCTCCCCGGCGTCCGTTTCCCGCGGAGGCCCAGGGGCCGCTTCCGTTTCCGCGGTGGCGCTGTCCTCTTCTTCCGTTTCCGGGGCAGGTTCGGGGGCCTCCCCGTCCTCCCCGGCTCCGCCGGGCCAGACAGGCGTTTCCGCGTCCTCCAGCTCGCAGACGACCTCCTCGCCGTCCACATCGCAGGCAGCCGCGGGCGCTTCGCCCACGCCGGCAGGCTCAGGCGCAGGCTCCGTGCGCGCCGCCCGTTTCCCGAAGAAAAGCAGGGGTCTGCCCCGTTTCGCGCAGGCCCTGTCCAGCATCCAGGCGAGCAGGAAGACGATGGCTGCCGCCAGAAGCACGAAGAGGATCCTAAGAGCGGCGTTGTTCACCGTGAAGATCAGGACGATCAACAGCACGGCGAGCGCCGCGCACAAGGCAAACAGGAGTTTTTCCGTTTTTGTCATATGCCCTCTCCCTTCGCCGACTGCCCGGCCAGCCGGCTCGCATCGCATCAAAGTCGCGTTCAGACCTTCCCGGAAAAAGTATCGGGGTTTGTTTGCTGAAGTATAGCATCCCCTTCAAATCCGCGTCAAGCCCGTGAGGCGGCGGATGGCTTGCCCATAGGCGGGGCTGATGCTATCATGCGCGCAGGGAGCGGGGGAAAGGCGGCCGGGACGTGGACGGCAGGACGGTGCGCGGCGCGCGCAGGGAGAATCTTGAAGAGATCCTCGCGATCTTCGAAGGGGCACGGGGGCGCATGGCCGCGCAGGGCAACCCGACGCAGTGGGGCGACGCCTATCCCGGAAGGGAACTGGTCGAAAAGGATATCTGCGCCGGGGTCTGTTATGTGCTCCAGAGTCGCGGCGGGCGCCTCGAGGCGGTGTTTTCCCTGATCCCCGGGGAAGACCCGTGCTACAGGGACATCCGGGGCGGCGCGTGGAAGAACGATCTCCCCTACTGCGCGATCCACAGGGTGGCGAGCGCAGGGAAGAGCGGCGGTATAGCGGACCTGTGCCTCTCCTGGTGCGCTGCGCGCTGCGGCAATCTGCGCGCGGATACGCACAGCGACAACGCCGCGATGCGCCATGTGCTCGAAAAGAACGGCTTTGCGCGCTGCGGAACCGTCATTGCGGACGACGGCACGCCGCGCGTTGCCTACCAGAAGACCGGCGAAACCATCCCCGGGCCCGGCGCCGCCGGCCCTTGCCCGCGCGGGGAGGAATTGGAGAGAAAGGACAGAACGGTGAAAACGGAACGATACCTGGTCAAAGAAGGCCAAAGGGTCAGCCTGAAAAGCTTCCCCACCGCCTGTGACACGGAGGCGGACAAGAAGAAAGTCAAACGGGAGCTGATGCCTGAAAACATCAGCGCCATGGCCGGGCTGCAGGAAAAGCTGTTCGCCGAGAACCGGCACGCCCTTTTGATCGTGCTGCAGGCGATGGACGCGGCGGGAAAGGACGGGACCATACGGCACGTCATGAGCGGCCTGAACCCGCAGGGGACGCAGGTGACCAGCTTCAAGGTCCCCTCCTCGGAAGAGAACGACCACGACTATCTCTGGCGCATCTCCAAAGCGCTGCCGCGCCGCGGGGAGATCGGCATCTTCAACCGCTCCCATTATGAGGACGTGATCGTCGCCAGGGTCCACGACCTGGTGAGCAAATCCCAGATCCCGCCGGAGCTGGTGGGGGAAAGCATCTGGGAGGAACGCTACGCCCAGATCGCGAATTTCGAGAGATACCTCTCCCGCAACGGCATCGCCGTCGTGAAGATCTATCTGCACCTGTCCAAAGAGGAACAGCGCAGGCGCCTGCTGGACCGCATCAGGGAAAAGGACAAGAACTGGAAATTCTCCCCCGGGGACGTGGCGGAGCGCAAACACTGGGGCGAATACATGGAAGCCTACGAGGATATGCTGGAGAAAACCTCGTCGGAAGAAGCCCCATGGTATGTGGTGCCCGCCGACAACAAGTGGTACGCCCGCTACGTGGTGTCCTGCATCCTCAGGGAAAAGCTCGAGCAGATCGACCCGAAAGTCCCGGAACTCGCCGAGGACGCGAAAGCCGCGCTGGAGGAATGCAGGACACTGCTTGAGAAAGGGGACTGAGGCCGCGCGGATAGCCGCGCCCCTCACAGCCGTGCGATGCTTTCCGAATTTCTGGTCAGGTCCTTTGTCAAAAACCGCGCGGACACTTCGGATCCCGCGGTCCGCATCGCGTACGGCAGGCTGAGCGGAGCGGTCGGGATCGCCTGCAACCTGCTCTTGTCAGCCGGCAAGTTCGCCGCGGCCGTCTTCAGCGGCTCCTTCGCCGTGATGGCGGACGCCGTCAACAACCTGTCAGACGCCTCCTCCAGCGTCGTCAGCCTGGTCGGGTTCAAAATAGCGGGGAAGCCGGCGGACCACGAGCATCCGTACGGACACGCCAGGAGCGAATACCTCGCCGGCCTCATCGTCGCCCTGCTGGTCCTTGTGGCCGGCGTCGAGCTGATGAAAAGCGGCGTCGGGAGGATCCTTCATCCCGAGCCGCTTAGGTTCAGCTGGGGCCTGGCCGCGGCGCTGGCCGCGTCGGTGTTCGTCAAGCTATGGATGTACTTGTTTTATCGAAAGAACGGCAGACTGATCGCGTCCGGCGCGCTCCTGTCCGCGGCGGCCGACAGCCGCAACGACGTGCTGGCGACCTCGGCGGTCCTCGCCTCCTCGCTGCTCTCCCATTTCGCAGATGTCAGCCTGGACGGATGGATGGGCGCCGGCATCGCCGGGTTCATCCTCTTCAGCGGCTGGGGCCTGGTGCGGGACACCCTGGACCCCCTGCTTGGCAAAGCCCCCGACCCGCAGACGGCCAGGGAGATCCAGAAGCGCATCCTCGGCTATCCGGGCGTCCTGGGCACCCACGACCTCCTGATCCACGATTACGGCCCCGGCAGGCGATTTGGGAGCGTGCACGTCGAGATGGCCGCCGAAGGAGACCCCATTGCCAACCATGACGTCATCGACGGCATCGAGCGGGACTTCCTGAAAAATGAAAGCCTGGACCTTGTGGTGCACCTTGACCCGATCGTCACCTCGGAAAGCGCGGTGGGCGACCTGCGCCTGTCCCTTTCAGGCCTGGTGAAAAGCGTCCATCCGGACATGAGCATCCACGACCTGCGCGTCGTGCCCGGGACGACGCACACCAAACTGGTCTTTGACTGCGTCGTCCCGCCCGAGATGAGGATGAAGCAGGCGGAGATCAGGCGGACCCTGTCCCGGCTCGTGGCGGAAAAGTATCCGGACCACTACTGCGCGATCACCTTCGACTCAAGCTACGCCGCCATTCCCCACAACGGCTGACGGCCTGTCCCGGGTTGCCGGCCCACGCGCAAAGCGCCCGCCGGATCCGGCGGGCGCTTGGGTATCCGGGGCTGAGCGTACCTTCAGCCGCCCAGGGTGACCGCGTCGATGGCCGCGAGTTCCTCCGCGGAGAAAGCAGGACGGTCCTGCGCGCGCACGCATTCCTGTACCTGGCTGAGCCTGCTTGCGCCGATGATGACGGAGGCCGTGACCGGGCTGCGGAGCAGCCAGGCAAGGGCCATCTGCGCCAGGGTCTGCCCGCGGGCGGCCGCGATGTCGTTGAGCCTGCGCACCTTGTCAAGCACGTCGCCGGTGACGTCCTCCGACTTGAGAAAAACGCTCTTCCCGGCAGCGCGGGAATCCTCCGGGATCCCATGCAGGTAGCGGCCCGTCAGGAGGCCCTGGGCGAGCGGCGAAAAGGGGATGGCCCCGACGCCTTTTTCCTCAAGCACCTTGTACAGCCCCGCCTCGGGCGCGCGGCTGAACAGGTTGTATCGCGGCTGATGGATGAGGCAGTGGATCCCTCTTTCTTTGAGCAGGCCGATCGCGCGCCCGGCGGCCTCCGCGCCGTAATTGGACAATCCGACGTACAGGGCTTTCCCCGAACGAAGCGCCTGTTCCAATGCGCCCATCGTCTCTTCCAGCGGGGTGTCCGGGTCCGGACGGTGATGGTAGAAGATGTCCACGTACTCAAGGCCCATGCGCCTGAGGCTCTGGTCGAGGCTGGACAGCAGGTGCTTCCGGGAGCCCCATTCCCCGTAGGGCCCCTCCCACATGAGGTAGCCCGCCTTGGTGGATATGATCAGCTCGTCACGGTGGGAGGCCAGGTCATGCTTGAGCATGCGACCGAAGTTTTCCTCCGCGCTGCCCGGAGGGGGACCGTAGTTGTTGGCCAGGTCAAAATGCGTGACGCCCATGTCAAAGGCGCCCAGGACCATCTCACGGCTGTCCTCATAGCGGGTGACGCCGCCGAAATTGTGCCAAAGGCCCAGCGAAACCGCGGGGAGCCTGACGCCGCTCTTCCCGACACGCCTGTACTGCATGGTCCGATACCTCTCCGTATTCCCCTTGTGCATGGCTGCCTCCTGCCCGGCGCTGATCGCCTCTCCGTTTTGTCGGCTGCGGCATTGCCGCCCTTTCCCAGTATACCCGCCGGCCGGCGGCGCAGACAGGGCGGGCGCCCGATTGTCATCGTCTTCGGGGGCGGGTATACTGAACTTGACGGACCGCTTCTGACGCAAGGAGAACGAATGAAACTGATCACATGGAACGTCAATGGCTTCAGGGCCTGCCTGCAAAAGGGCTTCGGCAGTTTTTTCGCGCAGGCCGGGGCGGATCTCTTCTGCATCCAGGAGACGAAGATGCAGGAGGGCCAGGCGGACTTCTCTCCGGAGGGCTACCACGCGTTCTATCACAGCGCCCAGCGCAGGGGTTATTCGGGGACGGCCGTGTTTGCCAGGCAGACGCCCACGGCGCTCGTGAAGGGCATCGCGGAGAGACACCTGGACGAAGGCCGGGTGATGACCCTGGAGTACCCCGGCTTCTACCTGGTCAACTGCTACGTGCCCAACGCCCAGCCCGAGCTTGCGCGCCTCGGCTACCGGATGGCGTTCGAGGACGACATGCGCATCTATCTGCGCGGCCTGGCCGAAATAAAGCCCGTCGTTTACTGCGGGGACCTCAATGTCGCGCACGAGGAGATCGACCTGAAAAACCCCCAGCAGAACATCGGCAACCCGGGTTTTTCCTATGAAGAACGCGGCAAGATGACCGAACTGCTCTCCGCCGGGTTCACGGACGCCTTCCGTTACCTGTACCCCGACCGGAGAGACGCCTACACCTGGTGGTCCTACCGCGCCCGGGCAAGGGAGAACAACACAGGGTGGCGCATCGATTACTTCGTCGTCACCGACAACCTGCGCCGGAAGCTGAAGGACGCCGTGATCCACG
>CAZLYF010000113.1:0-11847 GCA_964563725.1 uncultured Oscillospiraceae bacterium | reverse complement strand
AGGGAGTAGCGTGCTGCGTCCTGGGCACAGCGTGAGGAGTGATGAGTGGTCAGTGGATAGCGGGCCCGCACACGAGAAAGGGGTTGCCCGACCTGCTTTGCTCGACGATAAGGCTCAGGTCGAACGCCGTTTCGGAGTTCCTTAAGCTGTTGGGGTCGTTCACCCGGACGCGCCCATCCTCCGTCAGTCCCCGGAGCACGATGTAGTGCCCGCCCGCGGAGAAGCGGCCGCTGTCCATATAGGCGATGACCGGATATCCGGCAGACAGGGCTTCCCGGACGGCTTTCCCTGACCTGCCCCGGTATTCCGCCCGGACGCCATGGCTGAGCGCAAGGGCCCGCAGGGTCTTGAGGCTCAGTCCGTTCCCCGCGTAGAGCCCCGCCAGGCAGGCGTCCCTGAACAGGGTTTCCGGCGTCTGCAGGAGGTCCTTGCGAAGGTAGGCCAGCGCCATGGAAAGGCAGACCGCGCCGCAGCCGGAGGTCTTCACGCTTTTCTCGACCCCGTTGAATACGCAGACCGGCGTGTCGAAGTCCGCCTGGAACAGCCGGGGGACGCGCAGCCCTCCCTCGCCGTACGACGCTTTTTCAGCCCAGGAAAGGGGCGCGGAGCTATTATAGGAGAGGACGGTCAGCCGCTTGCTGACCACAACGTCCCCGCTGTTTTCAGCGCCCGCCTGGCCGCAGGCGGCCAGCAGGAACAGCGCGAGAAAGTGGCAGAGGAGCTTTTTTGCCATGCTTTCCTTTCCCTCCGGCCGCCGCGCCGATACGGTCAGCCAGGCCCTCGTTGGCCCGCATGGTACCCCGGGCGGTGCGCAACGGTCAAGGGGAGGGGCCGGAGGCACGGCGTGCTGAGTGCTGGGGGCCGTATCCTGCCGCCGCCTGTGGGGGATGAAGGCAGGAGAAGGCCCAATGAGCAAAGGAGCAGCCGAACACGCAGTGTGATAGCTGCGCCTATTGCGAATTGAGGGACGTGAGCGAACGAGCAGGCCGAGCGTGAAGCGCGATGGCATGCGATGATCGCGTTCAGTCCTGGTGTCGAAAGCTGAGCCATAAAGGGGAGTGCTGCGTGATACCCTGGGGCAGGGAGGCGGGGCACGGCACGAAAAGCCCTTCACAGCGCGTTTGATGGCTTGAACAGCGGAAAGGAGGCCCGGAACTTATGAAACGGACGATCGCGCTGGCACTCCTGTGCGCCCTGATTTTCGGCTGCGCGGCCGCGGAGCAGGCGCCGCGGCAAAAGATCGAGACGATATGGCTCGAAGGCTTGCCCGAGGAGGTCACGCTGACCCGGTACGAGAGCCCCCTGGGCTTCGCGCTGTGGTACGACGCCGCCTTTTTCCGGCCGGAGCCTTGGAGGGGAGAGACCGGGACGGAGCGCTTCCTGCGCCCGGAGGGCGGGGACGCCTCCTATGAGCTGAGCCTGTATAAATCCCCCGCCGGCAGCGCCGTCGCCGCCGTCGCAAGGGACGAGGCCCTGGCGCTCCTGTCCTCCCCGGGCGCGGTCGCGCAGGAAAGGGACACCTCGGGCCTCTTTGGCGGCAGGGAGAGCTTCGGCGCCTACGCGGTCGCGGACGGGCTCGTCCGCGAACTCTACGGGGTCAGGACCGATGCAGGTTTCTATTTCATCACCCTCCGCTGCCCCCTGGAAGCGCTGGAGGGCTGGGGGAGCCGCGCCTACGCCCTGATCCAGTCCATCGAATGGGGCAGCTGAACCGCCCTCAGCTCAGGAAAGCCGCCGCGCCGCGCGCGGCCAGGACCCCGCTGGCCCAGGCGAACAGCAGGTTGTAGCCGCCGCAGGGCCCGTCCACGTCAAGCAGCTCCCCCGCGAGGAAGAGCCCGGGTACCCGCCGTGACTGCAGGGTGCGCGGGTCCACGTCGTCCGTGACGATCCCCCCGGCGGTCGTCTGCGCGTGCTCGAAGCCCCGGACGGACAGGACCTGGAGCCGGTAATCCGTCAGGCGCTCCGCCATTTGGGGAAGGGGAAGGGCCTGAAAGCGCTCCGCCAGCAGCCGCGGGACGGCGCCGATGAGCAGCCGGCGCGCGGGCAGCTGGTCCGCGCGCGCCTTCAGGAAGTCCAGCGCGGCCTCCCGGCGCAGCCCCGGCTCCTGCGGGGCCAGAAGGCCGGCATCCCGGGACGCCAGCCCCAGCAGCGGAGAAAAATCGAGCGAGAGGACCGGCCTCCGCCCCGCCGCCAGCAGTTCCCCGGCGATCCTGGAGAGGTCCATCACGCAGACCCCGCTGACGCCGTAGTCCGTGAACAGGAGCTCGCCCCCGGAGGCCGCGACGGGCCCCCGCCCGTCCGTGAGCGTCAGGACCGCGGGCAGGCGAAGGCCGCACAGGCCCCGGACGGGCCCACGCTCCGTTTCAAGCGGGGCCAGCGCAGGCCGGAGCGGCGTCACGCGGTGCCCGAGCTTTGAAAGCATCGGGTACAGGCCCCCGCCGCCGAGCCGGGGCGCGGCCTTCCCGCCCCCCGCCAGTATCACCGCGCGGGCGAAGAAGGGCCCGCCGTCAGCGGTCACCGTGAAGCCGTCCGGGCCCGGCAGGATGTCCCGGGCGGCTTCGCCCGTCAGCACCCGCGCGCCCGCGCCCTCCTCAAGGGGATACCGCAGCGCGTCCAGCACCGAGGCGGCCTGGCCGCTGGCGGGATACACGCGCCCGCCCTCCTCCTCATGCGTCGTCAGGCCCAGGCCGTGAAAGAAGGCGAGGACCTCCCCCGCGGGACAGGCCCGGAGAAGTTCTTCGGCGAACGCCGCCTGCCCGAAATACCGGAGCGGCCCCGTGTTGAGCAGGTTGCAGCGTCCGTTGCCCGTCGCCAGGAGCTTCCTCCCCACGCGCGCCTCCTTTTCCAGCAAGGTGACGCGCAGGCCCGTTTCCAGGCAGACGCAGGCGGCGGCGAGGCCCGAGGCCCCGCCGCCGACGATGAGGACGCCGCCGCTATCTGGTGGACGGCGCGTGGTCATAGGCGTACTGGATCGCGGCCATGTGGTCCGCGTCCACGTTGTTGCCGGTATGGGTGCGGCTGTTCAGGAAGTGCACGCAGGCCTGGCCGTTGAACTCGTTGTCCGGGATGGTGTCCCCGTCGGGATAGTTGTGCGGGATGCCGTACAGGGAAGCGGCGAAAGTCCGGCCGCCGACGGTGACCCACAGCGGGCGGCGCTGGTAGAGGTTCCTGTCCGAGACCTGCTGCGCGGTGCTGACGCCGTAGATCTTGCAGTAAGCGGCCGTATCCGCGGCGGTCAGCGGCTCGCCGTCCACGTGGGATGCGCCTGCCCAGCGCTTGAAGCGGAAGGAGATCCCGGTCTTGACGTCCGTGATGACAGCGGTGACGCCCCTGCCCCAGACGGTCTGGATGTCGCCGGTGTACCAGTCCACGAGCTCGACGGGATAAAGCACCGGCGTCACCGTGCTGCCGCCGGTCCCCCCGTAGGTGCCCTCCGGCACGGTGCCGTAGAGCTTGTGCTGGGTGCTCGGCCCCGCGATGCCGTCCACGACGAGCCCGGCTGCCCTTTGGTAGGCCTTGACCGCGTCGGCGGTCTGGGTGGTGTAGGTCCCCGTGATGCCGTTGGCCGCGAGGAAGCCCAGCCGGTTGAGCTCCCTCTGCAGGCGCGTGACGTCCTCGCCCGTGGACCCCTTCTGCAGCGTGCGGTAACTGGCCTCCGGCGGCGCGTCCGGGTCGCCGGTCAGCTCCAGCATGGCCGCCTCCTCCTTGGTCAGCACGCGGAGCACGTCGGAGCGGATCCACCCGGTCACCCCGCCCGCCCTGGCCTGGTACCAGCCGTAGCCGTCGTTGTTCGCCGTGGGCCCCTGCAGGGCGCAGACGGTGCCCTTCCTGTACAGGATCGTCAGCGTCCTGGCCGACATGCTCCCCGAGGCGCGCACGAGCACGCGGTCCGCATTGGTGACCGCCGTGCTGCTCATGTCCTCGGGCCTTGGCGTCGCCGTGGGCGCGGGCGTGGGCGTCGCAGCGGGCTGCTGGTCCAGCCAGGCCTGGTATTCGGCGGCCGTCATGATGCGCGCGAAGGCTGCCATCATGTAGCTGACCTGGCCCGCGTAGAGGATCTTGTACCACAGCCTCCCGCCGGAGCTGACGGAGGAGAGGTAGTCGAACACCGCCCCCTTGTCCGCCACCTGCGTCAGCTGCTGCGCGTCGAGGCTTGGCGCAACGCGGATATTGACGCTGGTATGGGTGGTGATGATGTGCCCGGTGACCCCGTCGTCCGGCGTCCCCGGCGGATCGATGGAGGGAATCTGTCCGTTGATGTAGGCGGCTTCCTCGGCGGCGCTCAGCTGCCGCGCGCAGTCGCCCCGCAGGTAACCCCTGTAATTGTTGACCTTCACGTAGAACCAGTTGTAGCCGTAGGCGGAAACGATGGAGCCGACCAGGGGCCAGACCGTCTGCCTGTCGACCCTCGTGAGCACGGCCGCGGTGGTGTTTGCCGTCGCCCGCAAGTTGACGCCGGACTTGGTGGTGACCGCATAGCCCAGGACCTCTCCGGACGGCGGCGCCGTGGGCCCGGGGCCGGCCGTGGGCGCGGGAGCGCCGGAGCTGTCCGTCAGCACGGCCATGTCGGCGCGGATATAGCCCGCGCCTTTGGCGGAAATGACGTAGTACCAGGAGTAGCCATCCGCCTGCGCCGTTCCGAAATAGGGCAGCACCGTACCCCGCTCAAGCTGCGCGATGGTCAGCCCGCCGGGGTCATTGCGCAGGTTGACGCCCCCCTTGATGAGCTTGATGTAGCCGGTGGCCCCGGCGGGCGGCTCCGTCTGGGCGGGCGCCGGGGTCGGGGTGGGCTGGGGGGCAGCCGTGACCGCGTTCCCGGCGCTGTCGGAGAACACGTAGCAGTCGCTGCGCACGTAGCCGTAGGTGCCCGACGCGCTGTCGAGCACGTAGGCCCAGGAATAGCCCAGCTGGCTCGCGGGCACGCCAAAGGTGGGCAGCACCCTGCCCAGGGGGAGCTGCATCTGGCTTTCGCCGCCCGGAATGACCCTCAGGTTCACGCCGGGCTTGGTCAGGCGGACGTACCCCGACGCCGCGGGGGACGTGGGGGTGGCGCCGGCCAGCAGCGCGGCGGCTTCCGCGTCGCTGAGCACGCGCAGATGGGTGGCGTTGATGTAGCCAGTATAGCCCCTGGCGGTCACCTTGTACCAGTCGTCTGCCGTGTTCGCCGCGGGCGCCTCGAGGATCGTCAGGAGCACGTCCTTCTGAAAAGCGGTTACCGAAACCCCGCCCGGCGTCTGGCGCAGGTTCGCCCCGGCCACCGTGACCAGCGCGTACGCCTGCCCCCCCGGCGCGGGCGTGGCTGCCCCGGCGAAGGCGCCGCCCTGATAGGGATTGGCAAGCCAGGCCGCCTGTTCCGCCTCGGTCATCATGCGGAAAAAATCGCCGTGGATGTAGCCGGTATAGGTCCGGTTGGGGAAGGTGGGGGTATTGGTCTCCACCTTGTACCACAGCGCTCCGCCCGCCGTTTCGGTTCCGAGCACCCTGGCCGCCCAGCCGGCGTCCAGCCGGTCGATATAGTCGCTGGTCGTGGGGGAAGGCCGTAAGTTGACCTTGTCCTCCGTGACGACCCCGTAACCGGTCTCCGCTATCGCGGGCGCCATGGGCGCCAGCAGCGCCGCGGCCAGCAGGAAACAGGCCGTTCGCCGCAGAAAATATGTGTTTCTCTTCATCAGGAACACCTCATATCCTTCCGTCGCGCGCCCGGCGCGGTGTTTCAGGCGGGATTATATTACAGAATCGTTACAGGGTCAAGGATCTCTTCCGCCGGGCCGCGGAAAGCCGGTTGCCCCGGGGGCGGGGTTTTCATATAATGGCCGCAGCGCAACGAACGCATCCGGGAGGGACGGCTCATGGGCATCATGGAGGAGTACAGATCCTGGCTTGAGCGCTTTTCCTTTGACAGGCAGACGGCGGAGGAGCTCAAGAGCATCGCCGGCTTGCCCGCCGAGATCGAGGACCGCTTCTACACCGAGCTCGCCTTCGGCACCGCCGGCATGCGCGGCGTGATCGGCGCCGGCACCAACCGCATGAACCGCTACACCGTCCGCCGCGCCAGCGCGGGGCTGGCCGACCTGATCCGGGAGCTTCCCGGCATGGCGGCGCGGGGCGTCGTCGTGGCCTACGACAGCAGGCGCTTCAGCCCCGAGTTCGCCCGGGAGACCGCCCTGGTGCTCGCGGCGCGGGGGGTCAGGGCCTTCCTGTTTGACGCCCTGCGGCCGGTGCCCGTCCTTTCCTTCGCCGTCCGGCACCTGAAAGCCGCCGCCGGGGTCGCCATCACCGCCAGCCACAACCCGCCCAGGTACAACGGTTTCAAGGTGTACTGGGAGGACGGCGCGCAGCTCTCGCCGGAAATGGCCGAAGCGGTCACCGCCCGCATCCGGGCCCTGCGCTACGAGGACTGCCTGCCCATGGACGAAGGCGCGGCGCGGAAAAGGGGCCTCCTCAGCGTCATCGGCAGCCGGGAGGTGGACGACGATTACGTCAGGATGGTCCTTTCCCTCAGCGTAAACCCAGCGCTGCTCAGGGAAGAAGGGGGGCGCCTGTCGATCGTGTATACGCCGCTGCACGGCTCGGGCAACGTCCCGGTGCGCCGGACGCTGCGCGAAGCGGGGATCCTGAACGTCACCGTCGTGCCCGAGCAGGAAGCGCCGGACCCGGACTTTCCGACCGTCAGCGCGCCCAACCCCGAAGACCCCGGGGCCTTCGCCCTCGCGATCCCCCTGGCGCAGAAGATCGGCGCCAGCGTGATCTTCGGCACGGATCCCGACTGCGACCGGCTCGGCGTCTGCGTCAGGGATGCCGGCGGCGTCTACCGCACGCTGACGGGCAACCAGATCGGCTGCCTGCTGCTGCACCACATCCTCAGCGAGAAAAAGCGGTCGGGCGCCCTGCCGCCAAACGGCGCCGTCGTCAAGAGCATCGTGACCACGGAGCTCTCCCGCGCCATCTGCGCGGCCTTCGGCGTGGCGCTGTTTGACACCCTGACGGGCTTCAAGTTCATCGGCGAGAAGATCCAGGGGTTTGAAGAGTCGGGCAGCCACCGTTTCCTGTTTGGCTTCGAGGAGAGCTTCGGCTACCTGTCGGGTACCGCGGTCAGGGACAAGGACGGCGTCAACGCCTCGCTGCTGATCGCCGAGGCCGCCTGCGCCTGCGCGCGCGAGGGGATCACGCTCTACGACCGCCTGCAGCGGATCTACCGGGAATACGGCTTCTGGTGCGAGCGCGTCGTGTCCACGACGCTGCCCGGCCGGGAGGGGCTTGCGAACATGAAGGCGATCATGCGCCGCCTGAGGGACGACCCCCCCCGGCGGGCGGGAAGCTTTGAGGTCGCCGCGGTGCGCGATTACCTCACGGGCGTGCGAAGGGAGGGCGGAAAGCAGGAGGCCTTCGATACGCCGCCCTCCGACGTGCTGTACTTCGAGCTTGCGGGCGGGCACTGGTTCTGCGTGCGCCCCAGCGGCACCGAACCCAAGATCAAGCTGTATGTGAACACCTGCGCCCGGGATTCGATGGAATCGGCGGAAAGGCTCAATGCCGCGCTTGCGGACGCCTGCGCGAAGCTGCTCCGGTAGGCCGCCCGGCTTCGGGCGGGACAGAAGGGGGGGCCGGCAGACGCCGCGCCCCCTCCCCTTCCGCTTCGCCCCCGTCCTGCTCAGCCTCTCTTCGGCCTCAGGCGGGACTCCCCCCTGAGCCTTCTTTCGGTGAAATAGTCCAGCATCATCACCAGCAGCAGCACGCCGCCCCAGATGAGGGAGATATAGTAGCTGCTGACCTGCGGGAAGCGGTTGATGCCCGTTTCCAGCATCCGCAGCAGCAGGATCGCCAGGACGACGCCGCTGATCCTGCCCTTGCCGCCGGTGGGGCTCACGCCGCCGAGCACGACGATGAGGATGCACTGGAGGGTGTAGACGCTGCCGTAGTTCGCGCGCGCCGAATTGTAGTTGGCCAGCATGACCAGCCCGCCCAGCGCCGCGCAGGCGCCGGAAAGCAGGTAGGTCTTGATCAGGAGGCGGTCGTTCCTGAGCCCGCTGTAGCGCGCGGCCTTTTCGTTGGTGCCCAGCAGGTACAGCTTCGTGCCGTAGGTCGTGCGCGACAGCAGGAACCAGATGAACAGCGCCATCGCGGCAAACACGGTCAGCTGCACGGGGATGAGCCCGAACAGCTTGTTGTTGATGGCGCCGGAGTAGGCGACCGGGAGCTTGCTGACGGCGTTCCCGTTGGTGACCACGATCGCCACGCCCGTGAAGAGCTCCCCGGTGCCCAGGGTGGCCAGGATCGGCGGGATGTGGACCTTTGACACGAGCAGGCCGTTGAAGACGCCCATCGCCGCCCCCAGCGCCATCCCCAGCAGGAAGACCAGCGGGATCACATATGGGGGCAGGCTGCCGTCGCTGCGCATCTGCGCCTTCATGAAGAAGGCCACGAGGATCGTGGTCAGGTTGGCGACGCTGACCGTGGACAGGTCGATGCCGCCGGTGATCATGCACAGCATGATGCCAAGCGACATCAGGCCGAATTCGGGAAACTGGGAAGCCATGGTCTGGAAATTGATCAGGGTGTAGAACCTGGTGGGCTTGGTGGCCGCCATAAAGGTCATCCAGAGGAGCATGACGACGATCAGCCTGAGGAGATGTTGATTGCGCGACAGGAGGCCGCCTTTCCCGAAGGCGCTTCCGTTTGGGCTTTTCATCCTTTCAGCGCCTCCTTCATGACGGGTTTGCGGGCGACAGCCCGGTTGAGGCGAAGCACCTGCCAGGCGCTGACACCGGTCCCGATGACGATCAGGGCGCCGACGAACACGCTTTTCCAGATCGTCGGGATCCCCATGAGGATCAGGGAGTTCTCCACGATGACGATGAGCAGCGTGCCCAGCACGCAGCCCGTCAGGGAACCGGAGCCCCCCGTGATCGCCGTCCCGCCGAGCACGACGCCCGCGATGATGTTCATTTCCATTCCCAGCATGTTGGTGGGATGGTTCTGCTGCATCATGCAGGTGCGGATCAGGCCCGCCAGGCTAGCGAGCATGCCCACCAGGACATACAGGAGAAACTTCGTCCGCTTCACGCTGAAGCCGGCGCGGTGCGCGCTGACCTCGTTGCCCCCGATGGCATAGACGCCCCGGCCGAAGTAGGTGTACCGAAGCGCCAGGTACACGAGCACGCAGCCCGCGGCGAGGGCGATGAAGGCCGTCGGCATGCGGGAGGTGAGCCCGGAGACCGGGTTCTGCGCCACAAACAGCGAGGAGGTGCCGAAGTCCAGCATGCCCCGGGGGATCAATGCCAGCTGCACGGACCCCAGCACCCCCTGCATGATCCCCTTGAAGGCGCTGGAGGTGCCCAGGGTGATGATCAGGGCGGGCAGGCCGAACACCCCGATGAACAGCCCGTTGAGCGCGCCCAGGACCGCCCCCATGCCCAGGGAGAGGAGGATGGGGAGCCAGATGCCGCCCGCGTACCCGATATCCAGCAGGTACTTCGTGGTGGCGTAGGTGGTCAGCGCGGCCAGCGCCGGAAAGGAGACGTCGATGCCCCCCGACACGATCACCATGAAGGTGCCCAGCGCGAAAAGACCGGGGACGATCATGGCCGAGGCGATGTCCACCAGGTTGTTGGCCGTAAAAAACTGGCCCGAACGGATCTCGATGAACACGCACAGCGCGAGCACCACGAGAAAGATGTACGGCTCGTTGCGGCGCGCCAGCTTTTTCAGTCCCCTGCGCATGGCCCGTCCTCCTACATCATGTGCGAAAGGATCATGGGCTCGTCCGCTTCTCCGGCGGAAAACTCCCTGACGACCCTTCCGGCCTTGAGGATCAGCACGCGCGAACAGCTTTCCAGGATCTCCGGGAGGTCGTCTGAGATGATCACGATCCCCATCCCCCGCCCGGCCAGTTCCTTCAGGATCCCGTGGATATCATGCTTGGAGCCGATGTCCACGCCCACCGTCGGCCCGTTGAGCACCAGGATGTCCAGGCTGCAGGCCAGCCATTTCGCCAGCACCACGCGCTGCTGGTTCCCGCCCGAGAGCGTCTGGCAGGCGTTTTGCGCGTCCGGCGTCGCGATGGCAAACTCCCTGACGAGCCGGACGACCTCCGCGCCGCGCTTCTTCCCGTCTACCACGCCCAGGCGTCCGGCCAGCCGGTCGATCTCCGCGATGATCACGTTGTCCGCGATGCTCCGGGGAAGGAAGAGGCCTTCGCTGAGCCTGTCTTCCGGCACATAGCCGATCCCGGAGGCGATGGCGTCCTGCGGGCTCGCGACGCGCGCGGGCTTTCCTCGTATCAGGAGCTCTCCGCTGTCGGCGGGACGAATGCCAAAGAGGGCCAGGGCCAGCTCGCTGCGGCCCGAGTCCAGAAGCCCCGTGACCCCGACGATCTCGCCGCGGCGCAGCGTGAAGCTCACGTCCTCGAAAAACCCGTCGAGCCCGAGGCCCTTCGCCTCAAGGAGCGGTTCGCCCCCTGTCCGGGGTTCGAAACGCCCCGGGTCGAATTCGCGTCCCGTCATGAAATAGGTGAATTTTTTCGAGTCGAGATCAGCCGTGTTTCCGGAGGCGACCAGCTCCCCGTTTCGGAAGATCGTGAAGCGCTCGGAGATCTCAAACACCTCGTTGAGCTTGTGGCTGACAAACAGGATCGAGATGCCCTGCGCCTTGAGCTGCAGGATGATCCGAAACAGCGCCTGGACCTCCTTTTTGGTCAGCGCGGTGGTCGGTTCGTCCATGATGATCAGGCGGGCCCCGAACATCAGCGCCCGGCTGATGGCGATGAGCTGCTTTTGCGCCACGGACAGCGTGCCCACCCTGGCGTCGAGGTCCACCTCGAAATCAATGCGCCGGACGGCCTCCTCCGCGATGCGCCGCATCCTTTTCCAGTTGACGACCCGGCGTTTCTCCGACAGTTCGCTGTTGAGCGCGAGGTTTTCCATGACCGAAAGGTTCGGGAACACGGAGAAGTCCTGATAGATCACCTGGATGCCGTTCATGATCGCGTCGATGGGCGTGATGTGGCCGAGCCGCCGGCCGCCGAACTCGACGTAGCCCGCGTCCGGCTGGTAGACGCCGGAAATGATCTTGATCAGCGTCGATTTCCCGCAGCCGTTCTCGCCGGCCAGGCAATGGATCTCCCCGGGGGCGATCGTAAGCGAGACCCCCTTGAGCGCGTGCACGCCCGCGAACGACTTGCGGATATCCACCGCCCTGAGCAGGCTTTCCGCCATCTCGGCACCTCCGGACAGGGACGCGGTCCCCGCCGGCCTCCCGGCAGGGACCGCCTGGTGAAGGGGGATCAGAACCCGAAGCTGTCCACGTTGCCCATGTCGATGACGATCCAGCCCTGGCCTTCCAGCACCTTGTCGCTGCCCTGCTTGAAGGTCAGCGCGCCGTAGCCTTCCACGCCGAGGTCGACCGGTTCCTTGATCTCCTCGCCGTTGAGCACCTTCAGCGCCAGGGATACCATGGCCTGGCCCGCGAGCGCGGAATCCCAGAGGGTCAGGGACTTGACGACGCCGCTTTCAAGCAGCGGCTTGTTGGCCAGGGGAAGCCCGGTACCGGAGGTGAACACCTTGTCGACCAGCCCCAGCTCGATGATGGCGCGGGCGATGCCGGGCGCGTCGTAGGAGGAGGTCCCCATGATGCCCTTGAGGTCCGGGTACTTCTTGAAGAGTTCCTTCGCCTTGTTGTAGGCGACGTCGCCGTTGTCCTCGGACTCCACGCGGGGCTCCGCCTCAAGCAGGGTCATGTTCGGATAGGTCGCCTTCTGGTGCGCGACGCCGCCGTCCGCCCACTCGTTGTGGGAGGCGTTGGTCACGTGCGCTACCATCGTCGTGTAAAGCCCCTCCTCGCCCATGGCTT
>CAZLYF010000112.1:0-11892 GCA_964563725.1 uncultured Oscillospiraceae bacterium | reverse complement strand
CCTTTGCTCGAACATGTCCTCTTCAACCAGCCTCATTTTTCATGAACATGCCCTGGGGCGAGGGGTACATGTCGTTTATCCATTTGCGATGGGGGTATACTGCGTATTGGCATGGCCAGCGGGCTCGGCCTGCCGCAAACGTCATCAGGCGCCGTCCCCGGCGCCGGAAAGAGGAGAAATGGAAAATTTTGAGTTTTACGCGCCGGCAAAAATCGTTTTCGGGCGCGGCGCTCAGGCTGGGATCGGCGGGCTGCTCAAGCCGCACGCGAAGAAGCTCCTCCTGCACTACGGCGGCGGGAGCATCAAAAAAACAGGGCTTTACCGGGAGGTGACCGCGTCCCTCAAGGTTGCGGGCGTCGCATTCGTGGAACTCGGCGGCGTCGTGCCCAATCCGCGCCTGTCCCTGGTGCATGAAGGGATCCGTATGTGCCGGGAAGAAGGGGTGGACCTGATCCTCGCGGTGGGCGGAGGCAGCGCCATCGATTCGGCGAAGGCGATCGCGATGGGCGTCTATTACAACGGCGACGTATGGGACATTTACGAGCAGGGGAAAGAAATCGAAAAGGCCCTGCCTGTCGCAGTCATCCTGACCATCCCGGCGGCCGGCAGCGAGTCCAGCGGGGACACCGTCATCACCAACGAAGCCAAGGGGCGCAAGTACGGTTACGGCAACCCGAAGCTGCGGCCCCTGGTCAGCGTGATGAACCCCGAGCTTTTCTTCACCCTCCCCAAAAACCAGATCGCCAACGGCGTTGCGGACATGATGAGCCATGTGTTTGAACGGTATTTCACGCGCACCGGCCATACCGACCTGACGGACGGCCTGTGCGAAACGACGCTCAGGACGATCATGAGGAACGCGCCCCTCGTCCTCGACGACCCGAATGATTACGACGCATGGGCCGAGGTCGGCTTCGCGGGCACTGTCGCCCACAACGGCCTCGTGGGGATGGGCCGTGAGCAGGACTGGGCCTGCCACGGCATGGAACACGAGCTCAGCGCCGCCTACGACGTCGCCCACGGCGCCGGCCTCGCCGTGCTGACGCCCGCCTGGATGGACTATGTATACAAGGAGGACGTGGGGATGTTCGCCCAGTTCGCGGTCAACGTAATGGGCGTCAGCGGGAGCCTGCGCGATGCGGATGCCGTCGCGCGCGAAGGGATCGCGCGCCTGCGCGCCTTCTTCAAGCGCATGGGGCTGCCGGCGACGCTCAGGGAACTGGGCATCGGTGAAGAAAGCCTGGAAGCCATGGCCAAAAAAGCGACGGGCGAGGCGTTCGGAAACGAGTCCCCGCTGGGAGGCTTCAAGAAACTGCGCTGGCAGGACGTCCTCAACATTTATCGGCTGTGCAAATAACCATTTCGCCCCTGACGCCTTGCCGGTGATGGTATACTCGCAGGGCAGGCGGGACAGAGCCGCCGCAGCAGCGATCCTTTCGCTGCCGGCGGCTCTCCTGTTTTCCCCGCCGCTTGCAGGCGCCCGCAGGCGCTGAACTGGGAGACGAGGACAATTGCCTAGATACCCATCCGGGCCCCGGAGCTTTCTGACGGACGAGGAAAAGCAGCAAAAGCCGAAGGTCACGGGAACGCTGCTCAAAAGGATCCTTTCCTATCTCGCGCCTTACTGGATGCAGCTCCTGTTCGTATTCGCCGCGATCTTCCTTGCCGCAGCCGCCGGGCTGCTGCCGTCGGTAGTCATCGGGAAGATCGTGGATGAAGCCCTGACGGGCTCGGACATGGGGCGGCTCCTGCGCCTGGTGCTGCTGGCATTTATGGCCCTTGCGGCATCGCAGGTGATCGGCGTGAGCGAGACCTATGTCAACTCCTGGATCTCCGGCCGGATCGTCTACGACATGAAGAACCAGATGTACGGCCATCTGCAGCACATGCCCCATTCCTTCTTCACCACAGAGAAGCAGGGGGATATCCTCACCCGCCTCAACAGCGATATCAGCGGCGTCAGCGGCGTCATATCGGGCACCCTGGCGCAGGCCGCGGGCGACATCGCCACGATCGTCACGACCCTCGCCGCGCTTTTTTCCATGAACTGGCCCCTGGCGCTGGCGGGCGTCGTGGTGGTGCCGCTGTTCATCCTCCCCACCAGGTCCGCCGGCCGCGTTCGCTGGAAGCTGGCGGCCAGGTCCCAGCAGAAGCAGGACGAGATGAATGAGCAGGTGGGCGAGACGCTGTCCGTGTCCGGCGCGCTGCTTGTCAGGCTGCTCACGCGGGAAAAGACAGAGTATGATAAGTTCCGGAAGCTGAACGAAGAGCACACGGCGCTGGCCGTCCGGGAAGCCAGGAGCGGCACCTGGTTCCGCGTGTTCATGGGCCTCTTTTCACAGCTTGGCCCGCTGCTGATCTATTCCGTAGGCGGGTGGCTCATGATCTCAAGGCTGGACGCCTCGCTGAGCGTAGGCACCGTCACGGCCATGGTCGCGTTGGTGAACCGCCTCTACAGGCCCGTGCAGTCCGTGATGAACCTCAACGTCTCCTTCGTTCGCAGCCTCGCGCTGTTCACGAGGATCTTCGACTACCTGGACCGGATGAACCCCCTGACCGAAAAGCCCCACCCCCTCTCGCCGCCGCTTGACGGTGCGGAGGTCCGGTTCAGCGGCGTCAGCTTCGGCTACACGCAGGACAGGGAGATCCTCAGGGACCTGAGCTTTGCCGTGCCCGGCGGAAAGATGTACGCGCTTGTGGGACCCTCGGGCTCCGGGAAATCGACCATCGTCAGCCTCATCCCCCGCCTGTATGACGTGAAGCAGGGACGCGTATCGGTCGCGGGCGTGGATGTAAGGGATTTTTCCTTGAACCACCTGCGAGGCGGCATCGGCATGGTCACGCAGGACAGCCACCTGTTCAACGGAAGCGTCCTTGATAACCTCTTGGCAGCCAAGCCGGGCGCGGCGCAGGAAGAGGTGGAGAGCGCCTGCAGGGCAGCGGGCATCCACGGCTTCATCGCAGCGCAGCCCGAAGGCTACCAAACCCAGGTGGGAGCCCGCGGGCTGAGGCTTTCGGGCGGGGAAAAGCAGCGCCTGTCCATCGCCCGGGCGATCCTCAGGGATCCGAAGATCCTGATCCTGGACGAAGCGACCTCGTCGCTGGACTCCATCACGGAAAACGCCGTTCGCGACGCGCTGGAGAAGCTGATGCGCGGGCGGACCAGCATCGTGATCGCCCACCGGCTCTCCACCGTGCTTGCCGCGGACAGGATCCTCGTCGTCAGCGGCGGGAAAATCGCGGAAGAAGACAGCCATGAAGAGCTGTTGATGAAGGGCGGGCTCTACAGGGAGCTGTATGAGACGCAGTTCAGGGAAGTGATTGACCGGGAGGGTCCGGGAGAGAGCCGGGGCTGAACCGGCCGGCTTCAGGTTACTGCAGCGGGAATGGGCTTCGCCCCGCGGGGAACCACAAAGCGCAGCGCCTGCTTTTGCACGCTGATCTCGAACGCTTGTTTCCTGATGATCTCGCCGTCCATGCAGATGGCGGATGGCTTTTCCGCCCGGACGGACACGGTCCGCCCCCGCCGGTAGACGAGGCAGTCCCCGAACTTCGCGTTTTCGAGGTGCTCGCCTCTTTCGTAGGGACCGATCAGCGAAAAGAAACGCGCGCGGCTGATCGGCTTGACCAGGCAGACGTCCATCAGGCCGTCGGCGTTGTCGCTGCGCGGCGCGCTGCGGAAGGATCCCCCCACATATTGCCCGCAGGCGACCGTGCACAGCAGCATCAGCCCGTCGTTGAGCTTTTCGCCGTCCACCCAGACCGTGCAGCGGTTTTTGAAGGGGCTGAAAAAGGTCTTGATGATCCCCGTATAGTAGGCGTTCTGCCCGCCGACGAGAGGCAGGCGTTTCACCCTGGCCATCGTTTCCGCCACGCGGCTGTCAAAACCGAAATGGACCATATTGATCGCTGCCCTGTCACCGACCCGCATCAGGTCCACAGGGGTCTCAGCGCCTTCCACCTGGGCTGCCAGGTCGAGGAACCGCTCCCGCCCGCCGTAATACTTGACGTAATCGTTCCCGCTCCCGCAGGGCCAGCAGGCCACGGAGACGCCGGAGAAGCCGGCCGCGCCGTTGACGACCTCGTTGAGCGTCCCGTCGCCGCCGCAGGCGTAGAAGCGCAGCGGCGCGTCCCCCTTCTCGCAGGCGGCGCGCACGAAGCGTGTGGCCTCTCCCGGGGCGTTAGTCACATGGACGAGGCTGTCCAGCGCGCCGCCGTAGGCGCGCAGGCTCTGCCTGACGGCGCCTTCCGCGCTGGAATAGCCGGCCGCCGGATTGACGACGAACACATGCATGACCGCGGCGCCTTTCGATGCATCCATCCTGGCCTCCGGAGGAAGTTTTGCAGAGTATAACCCAAGCCGCGCCGCGTGTGAAGGAGGGGGCGGAAGGAAATATTTGAGAGCGATACCATGCGTTGGGTCTCGCGGAACAACACGGAACAAGCCTTGCGTACGGCAGCCCGGTTTGCTATACTCGCCCAGAAAATACCGCGCGGACGGGCGGGACGGCGAGGCCTGGCGCCAGCCGTCCGGGAGGAGAACGGGCGTGACGGACAGCCTGGTCGTGCTGATCGCGACCCTCCTGGCGGTCGCCGCTGTATTCATCCTGACGGGCAGGGCAAAGGCGCTCAGGCGCGAAAAGCTGCGGAGGTACTGTTCGGAGAACGGCTGGGTCTTTGAACCGCTCGCGGGGAGGCTCTCGTCAGGGTTCCGCATCGTCTCCGCGGGCTGGGAACTCGAGACCCGGACTTCATCCACGGGACGGGACGCCGGCCCCGGTTCCTCCAATGTCTCCAGCCGCACGGTATGGACCGCAAAGGGAGGGGGACAGCCTTTCCCGCGCTTTCGCCTCGGAGTCAGGCTTTCCGGGGACATCTCCTTTGGCGCGCTGCCGGACTGGATAAAGTCCGCCATGCTGCAGGAAGCCGCGGGCTGCGCGGAGGTCCCCCTGCCCGGCGGCCTTGCCAGGCGCTATCTGCTCCTTGCCGAGGGCGGCGTGTCAGCCGGGGACTTTCTCTCCGCGCAGGCCCTCTCCCGCCTTCTGGACTGGCCGGCCGGGTGGCCGCTGGACGCGCGTGCCGAGCCGGAGGAACTGCGCGTCACGCTGGAGGGCAGACGCCTGGATGCGCCGGACGAACTGCGAAGGTTCCTGGACCTCGCCCAGGCGCTTTGGGAGGGGCCCGGGAAGGCCGCCGCGCAGGCGGATGAATTTATATCAATGGAGGGTCGCACATGAAAAAGACGTTGGGTATCCTCGCTGCGCTGCTGATCCTGCTTGGCCTTTGCGCGGAGGGCGCGCTGGCCTCTTCCCCCGTTCCCGGCCAGCTCCCGGCAGATCTGGGCGGCAAGACCCTGTACGGCTATCTGACAGGCCTCAAAAAGGACTACCTGCCCGCAAAGGTCTTCACCGATCCGCTGAAGTACGGCGAGGCCGACCGGGAAAACGCCAGGCGGGCCATCCGTCTCATCGTCGCCGCGGTGGACGAGCAGTTCGGAAAAGCCGGCAAAGCCGACCAATACAACCTCTATCTGCGCGGAAATTGCTATGAGCAGTGGTTCCTGGATACGGGCGATCCTCTGTACAAGGAGAAGGCGCTGAGCGACTACAGGGAAACCGTGGCGCTGGGAGGCGCCTACGCGCAGGCCGATTACGACCGGACGGCCGCGCTGGAAGCCCGCGTGTTCCCGACCCTGTGGGAAGTGCCCCAGGCGCTGACGCCGGATGAGATGGCCGCGCTGCTCGGGCTCGCTCCCGACGCGGTGGACCTGATGGAATACGCGCACAAAGATCCCGTTCGCGGGCTCACTGGCGTCGTATACGGTGCCAGGGATGCGGGCGACCCCCAGGCCGGCGGGATCGTCGTGACCGCGGAGCACAGCGGCGGAAGGGCGCGCTTTGAGCTGTACAAGAGTTTTGCGGCCCTCGGCCGCGTCGCACCCCTCCCGGGCGTCGGGGACGAGGCCTTCCTGTGCGGGCTCAACAACCTCCAAAACTCACCGCTGCTGTACCGCACAGCAGTGGTGCGCAAGGGGGAGCTCGTGCTGAAAGCGATGGTCCCAGCCGTCGCCTGGGCGCAGGGACCCGGCCGTCTGGATGCGGGCGAGATCGCATTCAGGATCGCCTCCGCGCTGCTTTCGAACATCGCCGACGGGAGCCGGCCGATCCCCGTCCCGGAAAGCTTCGCAATGGAACAGGCCGCCGCGCCCTTTGAACTCCCCTCCGGCCTGCCCGGTTCCCCCGTGCCCGACGTGCCCGACCCCGCCTTCGGCGGGAAAACCGCCTACGGCTATATCATGGACCTGAAACAAGCCTATCTCCCCGCGGACGTGTTCAGCGACGCAGGGAAATACACGGACGCGGACCGCAACGACGCCCGCAGGGCACTGAAGCTGGTCGTCGGGATGATCTCGGACGGTTTTGACAAAAACGGCGTGAACATGTACGAACTGGAGATCCGCGCTGCCTGCTACGCCCTGGCCTATGAGGACAGCGGAGACGCGAGATACCGGGAACTGGCGCTCAACGACTACAAAAAGGCTCTGAGCTTCGGGTATACGCTCGCGCGCAAGGGCTATGACAGGCTCGCCGCCGGGATCCTCGCCCCCTTCGCGGAGCTGAAGGAAGGAAGCAGCGGCGAAAGGGTCGCCCTCCTGCAGCGCTGGCTGGAAGAAGCCGGCTATCCCCTGGCAGACCCTGCGGGAGACTTCGGCGCGGCAACGAAGGCGGCGGTGATGAAATTCGAAGGCGACAACGCCCTGACCCCGGACGGGATCGCCGATATATCTTTCCTGAGCCTGCTGTGGTCCAGGGTGGAGCGCTCGGACGATCCGCTGAGGTAGGCGCCAGGCCTCGCCCTTCGAGCGCCGGCGGCCGCAGCCGCCGGCGCTCGCTTTCGCGGTTCAGCGGGTGCGGACGTGCGGGACCTTGAGCAGGGCTGCCAGCGCGGCGTGCAGAAGCGCGGCGGGAAATGCAGCGCATGCGAACAGGAGGATGCCCGTCTCATAATAGACGCTGCTCCCTTTCGCGGGCCTGCCCCTCAGGCGCCTGCCCAGGGCGCCTGCCGGGATGCCCAGCGCGTTTCCCGCGCTGATCATGCGGATGGCGCCGAGGATGGCCAGGGCAGCCGGTCGGCCATAGACGGTCACGACCCTGTCCCAGGCTGCTCGAAGGGGCCTTCCGCGGCTTTCGGCGTAGTGCTGCGCGAACAGGATGCCCTCCGTTTCATCCGGCGGGCAGGCGGAAAAATCTCCAAGCAACGCAGCCCGTATCTCCTGGCGGCTCAGCCCCGCTTTCAGCGCCATGCCGGTGTGCGCAAAGGAACACAGTGGGCAGTCGTTCACCCCTGTGACGGCGAGCATCAGCCTTTCAGTGAAGCTTTCGTCCACGGCGCTGTTTTTCTTTCCCTTCGCGAAGTCTCCGGCGCTGCGCAGCGCCAGATAGAGGATGTCGTACACCTCCCGGCAGGAAAAGCGCCTCCGGTGGTTTTCGTTCATCTTTTCCTCCCGGCCTGTCAGCCTGCCGGCCCATGATACAGGCCCGCCGCCCATGATACCAGAGTGTTCCGCATCAAGGCGAGCGCAACTTCAGCGCCCCTGTCCTCCCCCTTCGCGCTGCCTGCTGCGGTTTGACAGCCCCTGGGGACGACTGTATGATGGCGGGGCGCCTCGTATGATCGAAAGGGGAACAAGCCTGCGGGCATAATTGATGCTTGAACTCAAACAGGTTTCCAAAGTGTACCGCGTCGGCGGCATCCAGACCGTTGCGCTCGACGGCGTCAGCGTTTCCTTCAGGAAAAAGGAATTCGTCGCGATCCTCGGGATGAGCGGCTCCGGCAAGACCACCTGCCTGAACATCATCGGTGGTCTGGACCACTGCGATTCAGGCGAGGTCATCATCAAAGGCAGGAGCACGAAAAGCTTTTCCGAAGGCGACTGGGACGCGTACAGGAACAACTCCATCGGTTTCGTCTTTCAGAACTACAACCTGATCATGCACCAGAGCATCGTGGCCAACGTGGAGCTGGGCATGACCCTCAGCGGCGTCCCGGCAGCGGAAAAACGCAGGCGCGCCCTGGATGTGCTGGTTCAGGCGGGGCTCAGGGACCATCTGCACAAGAAGCCCGGCCAGCTCTCCGGCGGCCAGATGCAGCGCGTCGCCATCGCCAGGGCGCTGGCGAACGACCCGGAGGTGCTGCTGTGCGACGAGCCGACTGGCGCGCTCGACAGCGCGACCAGCGCCCAGATCATGGACCTGATCCGGAAGGTGGCCGGCGAAAGGCTCGTGATCATGGTGACCCACAACGCCGCCATCGCGGAGAAATACGCCGACCGCTTGATCCGCTTCAGCGACGGCAGGATCGTCTCAGACAGCAACCCGCCGGCCGAACAAGCGCAGTCGGACAGCTTCGGCCTCAAAAAGACCAGCATGGGCTTCCTGACAGCGCTGAAGCTGTCGTTCAACAACATCCGCACCAAGAAAGGCAGGGCTTTCCTGACCGCCTTCGCCTCCAGCATCGGCATCATCGGCATCGCGGTGATCCTGAGCCTCTCGTCGGGTTTTCAAAGGCAGATCGACATCTTCCAGCGGGACGCGATGACGGAATTCCCCATCGTCATCGCCAGGGCAGCCATGACGGTGGACAGCGAGCAGATGGCGGCCATGCGCGGCCGAATGATCGAGACCGCTGCCGGGACGCAGGAGTACCTGGATGTGGACGAGGTATACCCCTTCGATCCGGACGAAAACCGCGTGGTGCACACGAATCTGTTCACGGAGGATTTCCTCGATCATCTCAAGGACATCGACCCGGAGATCTGCAGCGCCGTCAGCTATCTGCGTTCGGTCACGATGAACGTGCTGCGCCTCGTGGACGGCAAGGCCGTCCCCGTCTCCTTCGGCTCCTCGCTCCCTTCCTCGAGGTCGGGTTCCACGATGCAGGAGGCATTCTCGGTCAACGCCCTGGGCCTGTCCAGCTTTCCGGCGAGCCTGAAGAAGGACGGACCAGGCTATCTGGAGGAAAACTACCAGCTGCTGGCCGGCGCCTATCCCACGGACCCCACCAGCCTGGTGCTGGTGGTGGACGAGCGGAACAGGGTCAACGCCGATGAGCTCAACAAACTGGGCTTCGCGGCGCAGATCGGGCAGGGCCTCTCCTTTTCGGACATCGTGGGCACGGAGTTCAGGATCGTCTCCAACGACGACTATTATGTGAAAACGCTCCTGGGCACCTATATGCCCGGGCAGGACTACGCCGCGATGTATGCGTCCGACAAGAGCATTTCCGCGCGCATCACCGGGATCGTCAGGCTCAGGCAGGGTGTCCGCATCGGCCTGCTGGGTACCGGCGTCGCCTACAGCGACGCGCTGACCGACCTGGTGCTCAGGTCGGCGGCGGAGTCAGAAGTCGTGAAAGCCCAGAAAAAGAGCGGCGGCAACGTCCTCAGTCTCCTCCCCCTGTCAGAGTCGGCCCGTTCCTCGCTCCTTTCGCTCCTCGGGGCAAACACGACGCCCGTGGCGATCATGGTGTACCCGGACAATTTTGAGGACAAGGATGCCGTCAAGGCTTATCTGGACAGCTATAACGCGGGCAGGGAGGAAGCGGCGCAGATCCACTACAGCGACATGTCCGAGACCCTCTCCCAGATGACGGGGGGGATCATGACCGGCATCACGGTGGTGCTGATCGCCTTTTCCTCCATCGCCCTGGTGGTGAGCCTGATCATGATCGCCATCATCACCTACACGTCTGTGCTGGAGCGCACCAAGGAGATCGGCGTTCTCCGTTCCCTCGGGGCCCGCAGGAAGGACATCACCCGGGTTTTCGACGCGGAGACCTTCATCCTGGGCCTCCTGTCGGGCGCGCTGGGCGTGACGATCGCGGCGCTTTTGACCATTCCCGCCAACATGATCCTCTTCAGTCTCACCGGCCTGTCAGGGGTCGCGAGCCTCCTGCCGGGGCACGCGGTCCTGCTGGTCGCCCTGAGCACCGCGCTGACCATCCTTGGCGGGCACGTCCCCGCGCGCATGGCCGCGAAAAAGGATGCCGTGGAGGCGCTCAGGAGCGAGTAGCGCTCCTCCCCGCCAAACAGCGGCGCCCGGCCTGCCTTCAGGCCGGGCATTTCCATGTCCAGCTTCAGGCGAGAGCCCGCACCGGCTCCCCCGCCGCGGCGGTCCGCTGGTCATCCTCCCAAAGCAAGTCCTCCGCGCCCCGGTCCCTAAAGCGGCAGATCATTTCGTTGGTCAGGGAACAGCCGTCAAAGGCGACGGGGATCTCCGCGCGCCGCATCCAGACAGCCTCGCCGAGTTCCTTCCCGTCCAGCGTCACGTCGGCCGGCCCGTCCAGCGCGGCGTAGAATCCGGCCAGCAGGCTGCCGGAGAACGGCCAGGGCTGGCTTTTGTAGAAGCGGACGTCCCGGACGCGCAGACCGGTCTCCTCCGCTACCTCGCGGCGCACCGTCCCCTCAAGTGACTCGCCGATCTCGCTGAAGCCCGCCACCAGCGCCCAGCGCGCGTTTGCGCGGCCGGCGTATTTGGTCAGGAGCAGCCGGTCGCCGTCGTGCACAGCCACAATGACCGCCGGCATGATGGTGGGATATTCCTTCTGGCCGCAGGCAGGGCAGCAGACCATGCGCTCCGCGGCGTCGAGCGTCGTTTTTGTCCCGCAGGCTCCGCAGAAGCGCCGGGTGTTATACCATCTGTACAGGTGATGGCCCGTGATCCCCGCAAATGCGAGCTCCCTGGGCGCGGCGCCGCGCAGCGCCATGAGCGGCAGCGCGCGAAGGCCTGCGGGCACGCAGCCTTCTCCGCCGTCGGCGAGAAAACACTCCCGCCCGCCCAAGGTGAACAGGTAGATGAAGCGGCTGCCGGCCGCGGGAACCTCCTCAAAGGTTGGAAAGGACAGCGGTTCTTCCCCCCGGACAAAAACAGCCTCCGGCGAGCAGTAGAGGACCAGGCTCCCGGGGCCCGGGGCGGCGTCACGGTACTGGTTGTCAAAGAGCGGCTCAAATTCGTGAAACATGGTCGTCCTTTCGGGTAGGGAAGCGCTTGCTGCGCAAGCGAGAAGCGGTCGAGAAGCGCGCCTTCGGCGCGAGAAGCGGTAGGGGCAGGAGGGCAGCGGAGCTGCCGTGAAACAATCGTGAAAGGCGCTTTCAGCGCGTGAAACGATCGTGAAACCATTGGGGGGTTGCGCCTGCGGCGCGTGAAGAGGTTGGAAAAAGCAGGGACTCCGTCCATGACCAGGCGCCGGGCCAAGGCCTTTCCTGAGGCATATCCAAGGGGACGCGAAACCACGTGGCAGGAAAGGTGAACGCGGCGGGACTCATTGCAAGCAAGACGTGATGGCCTGCATCCACTTCACCTGGAACCTATGTCGGCTCAGGCTGGGATGATCACCAGGCGGGTGCCCATGACCAGCAGATAGGGTTCGTAACCCTCTGCGGTCTCATGAAACATGAATGCGAAATAGTCCCGATGGTCTTTTCCCCTGGCATCGACGTACTTCACGTCGGAATATACGGCGTACAGCGCCCCGTCATGCTGGACCCGGTAGTCCAGAATGGCGAAGCGCAGGTCCGAGCAGCCCTCATTCTCCAACGTCTTCGCAATGACCCTTCTGGTGACGTTGTACGCCTCGGAGTCCGTGTAGGAGGCGAAGGAAGCGAGCGGGATGAGCAGCGCGAGCACACATGCGAGGGCGCGGAATGCCTTTTTCATGGAATGCCTCCAGGCTGACCGGGTCGCAGGGTACGTTTAGCGGTCAGGCAAACTGACTTTAGCACGCGGAACAAAAGATGGCAAACAGCGCACACGCGCCTCAGGCGTGTGTGCGAATGAAGTCACTGCGTTAATGAAGTGCGCCTCCGGCGCATGAAGACGCGCTGCGCGCTAATGA
>CAZLYF010000111.1:3908-12175 GCA_964563725.1 uncultured Oscillospiraceae bacterium | reverse complement strand
TCCTTGGGTTTTGACACCGCGGTCAACGTGTGCGTCGAGGCGGTGCGCGCCATCCGGGCCACGTCCCGCTCCCACGACAGACCGGCGGTTGTGGAAGTGATGGGGCGCAACTGCGGGGACATCGCCCTGACCACGGCGCAGTCCACGGGGGCAGAGATCGTGATCGTGCCGGAGATCAGCGACTGGGACGTGACCTACGTCGCCAAGCGGCTCGCCTACCTCATCAGCCGCGGCAACACCCGCGCCACCGTCGTCGTCGCCGAAGGCGCCTGGCAGACCATGAAAGCCTTCGACGTCTACGCGCACCTGAAGCCCCTTGGGAAGCAGGTGTTCGAGGGTCAGCCGATGGACGCCAGGAACTTCGCGCGGGTCCTTGAGTCCATGGTGGACCGCGGCGTCCGTTCCAATGTGATCGGCTACACCCAACGCGGCCACCAGCCCAGCGCCAGGGACGCGGCTTTCGCGTTCGAGGCCGGCGTCATGGCCGTGAGCCTGCTCAAGCACGATGAAAGCAACCGGGTCGTCGGGGTCAGGCAGGGCTCGGTCTACCACCTGCCCATCGAGGAGGCGATCGGGATCAAACCGGTCTTCAACCAGAGGATGTACAACATGGTCAACGCGCTGTAGGGCGTTTGGCGTACCGGCGCGGCGCGCCGGGAGGAACGGAAGGGAAGGGGGTGCGGTTCGTGGAGATCAAGGAAATGGTCGACAAGGTGGTCAAGGCCGTCAAGGAAGACAAGGGGCTGGGAGCCAAGCTGCTGAAGGACCCGGTGAAGACGCTGGAGAACATTCTGGGCGTGGACCTTCCCGACGAGAAGGTGCAGCAAATCGTCAAGAGCGTCAAGGAAAAGCTCAACCTCAACGCCGGGGGGTTCCTGGCGAAGATCAAGGCTTTTTTCAAAGGGCAGTCGTAAAGCGAACGCATGAACAGGAGCCGGCCGGGGGATCCCCCGGCCGGCTCCTGCATCGTTGCGGTCAGTACAGGGGCGTGCCCGTCATTTCCGCGGGGATCGGCAGCCCCATGGCCTTGAGCATCGTCGGGGCGATGTCGCTCAGGCGTCCGCCATCGCGGAGCTTCAGGCCCGTGAACTCCCTGCCGCAGGCGATGAAGGGGACAGGGTTGGTGCTGTGCGCGGTGAAGGGTTCCCCGGACACGTAGTCGATCATCTGGTCCGCGTTGCCGTGGTCCGCGGTCACAAAGACGCGGCCGCCGGCGGCGAGGATCGCGTCCGTAAGGATGCCGACGTCCCGGTCGACGGTTTTGACGGCTTCCACCGCCGCCTCCATCACGCCGGTGTGCCCCACCATGTCGCAGTTGGCGAAATTGAGGACCATCACGTCATAGGTCCCGCCGGCAATGAGCTCAAGTGCCTTTTCGGTCACCTCGTTCGCGCTCATCTCGGGCTTGAGGTCGAAGGTGGCCACCTTGCTGGAAGGGATGAGCACCCGGTCCTCCCCGGGGTTGGGCGCCTCGACGCCCCCGTTGAAGAAGAAGGTGACATGGGCGTACTTCTGCGTTTCCGCGATCCTCAGCTGGGTCCTGCCCAGTTTTGAGAGGTGCTCGCCCAGTGTGCTGTCCAGCGTTTCCGGCGGATTGACGACCTTCAGGCCCGTGAACGTGACATCGTACTGCGTCATCGACACGTACTGCACGGGGATGAAGCCCCTCGCCCTCGGGAAGGAATCGAAACCGGGCTGGATGAAGGCGCGCGTCAGCTGGCGCGCCCTGTCCGGCCTGAAATTGAAGAAGATCACGCTGTCGCCGGGCTGCAGCGTCGCAACCGGCCCGCCGCCGCGGGTGATGACCGTGGGCTCGATGAACTCGTCGGTTTCCCCCCGGGCATAGCTGTCGAGCGCCGCCCGTTCGGCGCTGTCCGCCTCAAGGCCCCTGCCCAGGGCGATCGCGTCGTAGCCGCGCTGAACCCTCGGCCAGATATTGTCCCTGTCCATGCCCCAGTAGCGCCCCTGGACCGTCGCGATCTCGCCCACGCCGATCTCACGCATCTTCTGAAGCAGCTCGCGGATGTAGCCTATCCCGCTGGTGGGGGGCGTGTCGCGCCCGTCCATCAGGCAGTGGACGCAGACTTTTTCAAGGCCCCGCCCCTTCGCCATCTCAAGCAGCGCATACAGGTGCGTATTGTGGCTGTGCACCCCGCCGTCGCTCAGGAGCCCGATCAGGTGCAGGACGCGGTTACCGGCCTTTGCGGCGTCCATCGCCCAGACGAGGGGCTCCTTCCTGAAAAAACTGCCGTCGCGGATATCCCTTGTGACCCGGGTCAGCTCCTGGTACACTACGCGGCCGGCGCCGATGTTGAGGTGCCCCACCTCGCTGTTGCCCATCTGGCCGTCGGGAAGGCCGACGTCCATCCCGCTGGCGCCCAGCTGCGTATGGGGGAAGCGCGCCCTGAGCCTGTCCAGCGCGGGCGTGCCCGCCGCCAGGATGGCGTTCCCGAGGGGATTTGGGTTGATCCCGAAGCCGTCCATGATGATCAGGGCGGTCAGCGTTTTTGGCATGCTGCGGTCCTTTCAGCCTTCGCCGCCTGGGGCGGCGTCATTCCCCGTAGTTGACCACCCTGGCGAAGTCCTCCGCCTTGAGGGAGGCGCCGCCGATGAGGCCGCCGTCGATCTCGCTCTGCGCCATGAGCCCCTTGACGTTTTTTGGGTTCATGCTGCCGCCGTACTGGATGCGCAGCTTGCCTGCCGCCGTTTTGCCATACCTGGCGGCGACGGCGCCTCGGATGACGCCGATGGTCTCATTGGCCTGCTCGTCGGTGGCGGTCAGGCCGGTGCCGATGGCCCAGACGGGCTCGTAGGCGATGACGGCCTTCCCGACCTCCTCGGGGCTCAGCCCCGTGAGCGCGATGAGCGTCTGGCAGCTGACCAGGGCGTCCGTGTAACCCGCTTCGCGCTGCTCCCTGCGCTCGCCCACGCAGATGATGGGGACCAGCCCGGCAGCGACCGCGGCGCGTACCCGCAGGTTGACCGTTTCGTCGGTTTCGCCGAAGTACTGCCGCCGCTCGCTGTGGCCGATAATCACGTACTTGACGCCGCATTCGACGAGCATGGCGGCGCTGAGCTCGCCGGTGAAGGCGCCTGACTCCTTGTAGTGGACGTTCTGCGCGCCAAGCAGGATCTTGCTTCCCCGCAGTGCCGCCTTCGCGGCGGCGAAATCCGTCGCCGGCACGCAGACGACCACGGTCGCCTTCGCTCCGCTTACCAGGGGCTTGAGTTCCTTGATGAGAGCCACGGCCTCAGAAGGGGTCTTGTTCATTTTCCAGTTGCCCGCGATGATGGGTTTGCGCATGCTGTCTCCTTTGACGCGGCCGGGAAAAGGGCGCCAGGGCCCTTCCCCGCCGCGGATCCGTTCAGTTCTTCAGGTCGTTGAGCGCGGCGACGCCCGGAAGCTCGAGCCCTTCCAGGAATTCCAGCGAGGCGCCGCCGCCGGTGGAAATGTGGCTGATCCTGTCTGCGAAGCCCAGCTGGACCACGGCGGCCGCGCTGTCGCCCCCGCCGACGATGGTGGTGGCGCCGCTTTCAGCCATCGCCCTGGCGACTGCCTCGGTGCCCCGCGCGAAGTTGGAAAACTCAAACACGCCCATCGGGCCGTTCCATACCACGGTCTTTGCCTTGCGGACCTCCTCGGCGAAGAGCTTCCGGGCTTCAGGCCCGACGTCGAGCCCCATCCATCCTTCAGGGATCGCGGAGCTCATGACCACCCTGGAGGCGGCGTCGTTGCTGAAGCTCTCCGCCGCAACGGTGTCCGCGGGCAGCAGCAGCCGGACACCCTTGCTTTTCGCTTTTTCGATCATTTCCTTCGCGTAGTCGATCCGGTCTTCTTCCAGCAGGCTTTTCCCGATGTTTCCCCCCATCGCCTTTTCGAAGGTGAAAGCCATGCCCCCGCCGATGATCAGCACGTCCACCTTTTCAAGCAGGTTGTTGATCACGCCGATCTTGTCGGAAACCTTTGCGCCGCCGAGGATCGCCACGAAGGGCCTGTCGGGGTTTTCCAGCGCCTTGCCGAGGAACTTGAGCTCCTTTTCGATCAGGAAGCCTGACACGGCCGGCAGGAAGCGCGCCACGCCCTCGGTGCTCGCGTGGGCGCGGTGAGCGGTGCCGAAGGCGTCGTTGACATAGACATCCGCGTAGGAGGCGAGCTTTTGGGCGAAGGCCGGGTCGTTCTTCTCCTCCTCCTTGTGGAAACGGAGGTTCTCAAGCAGCGCGACTTCGCCTTCCTTCAGGGAGGCAGCGACGCTGTCGGCGTCGGGGCCGACGACGTCTTTGGCCATCCTGACTTCCTGGTGGAGGAGCTCCGACAGCCTCGCCGCGACGGGGGCGAGGGAGTATTTCTGGTTGAATTCGCCCTTGGGCCGTCCCAGATGGCTGCACAGGAGGACCCTCGCGCCGCAGCCGACGAGGTAGCGGATGGTGGGCAGGGCGCCCGTGATGCGGCCCTCGTCGGTGATACGCCGGTTTTCATCCAGCGGAACGTTGAAATCCACGCGCACCAGCACGCGCTTTCCCTTCAGGTCGATGTCCCGGACGGTTTTCTTGCTCATAGCCTGATCTCCTCTTGTCGCTCGGATCGGTGATTTCGCTGCGCAGGCGTCGCGGCGCGCCAAAGCCCCTCCGCGCGCGGCAACCGGGATTATACCTTAACGCGGGAGGCGCGGCAAGCGCGCGGCGCCCCTTGTCAGCCCATCGTTTCCTTCAGCTGCCTGCCACCGAGCAGGTGGAAGTGCAGGTGGCGGACGCTTTGGCAGCCGTGGGTCCCGCAGTTGGAAACCAGGCGCCAGCCGCTCTGGGCGACGCCTTCCGCCTCAGCGATGCGCGCGGCAGCCCTGAGGCAGGCGGCAAGCGTCGCGTCGGGGAGGCTTTCGAGACCGTCAAGCCCGGAGACGTGCGTCTTGGGCACGATCAGGGCGTGTACGGGCGCCTGCGGATGGATGTCGCGGAAGGCGAAGACAAGATCGTCCTCGTAGAGCTTTTCAGAGGGGATCCCGCCAGCGGCGATGCGGCAGAAGAGGCAGTCCTGCATGGGGCGCACCTTTCCTTTCGGCGGCCTGCGCGTTCAGCGCGTGCCGCCAGAGATCTTGCCAAGAAGCGTGTCATCCTCAAATCCCGTGAGCAAAACGGGGGCGAGCCCCCGGTGGGCGCCGTCGACGCGCGCCTGGAGGTACTGGGGCGTGTAGCCCCGGGAGGAGCCGTCCCGTTCTTCCTCAAAAAGCACTTCCTGCACGGTGCCGACGAGGCCGCGCGCGTAAGCCGCGGCAAGTTCGAGGCCCAGCGCCGCAAGACGGCGCGCGCGCCCCTCCTTCACGGCCCGCGGGAGCTGGCCGGGCAGGCCCGCCGCCTCGGTCCCCGCCCGTGCGCTGAAGGGGAAGACGTGCATGCGCGCGAAACCTGCCTTGCGGCAGAATGCGAACGTTTCCTGGAATTCTTCCTCCGTTTCCTCCGGAAAGCCGGCAAGGACATCCGTGGTCAGCGCGCAGCCGGGAAAGGCCCCGCGCAGGCGGGCGGCGGCGGCGAGGAAGCCCTCCGCGCTGTAGCGCCTGCGCATGCGGCGCAGCACGGCGTCGCTGCCGGACTGCAGGGAGAGGTGGAACTGCGGGCAGACCTTCGGGAGCGACGCGAGTTCCCGCACGAAGTCCGCCGTGACCGCGCCTGGTTCAAGGGAACCCAGCCTGATGCGCCGGATGCCTTCCGCCCCGTGCGCCGCCCGCACGGCGTCGGGCAGCGCGGTTCCGGGAAGGTCCTTCCCGTAGCTGCACAGGTGGATGCCGGTCAGCACCACTTCCCTGTAGCCCGCCGCGCCCAGGCGCGCGGCCTCCTCGCGGATCTCGTCGAGCCTGCGGGAACGGACGGCGCCGCGGACACGCGGGATGATGCAGTAGGCGCAGCGCCCGTCGCAGCCTTCCTGGATCTTGAGAACGGCGCGGGCATGCCCTTCGTTGGAAGAGACCTTCAGCGGCTCGAAGGGGAGGCTGCGCAGGCTGCCGACGGCGCAGAGCGCCCCGCCGCTGCCGACCGCCTCATGGAGGAGCTCGACGACCTTTGCGCGGTCCCGGTTGCCGATCACCAGGCGCGCGCCGGCCTGCAGCAGTTTTTCCGCGTCCCGCTGCGCGAGGCAGCCCGCCACCACGATCTCGGCGGAGGGGTTCTGCCTGCGTGCGCGGCGCAGCGCCTGCAGGCTCTTGCTCTCGCCGGCGGCGGTGACCACGCAGGTGTTGATGACGTACACGTCTGCCCGCTCGTGGAACGGTCTTGCCTGATAGCCGGCCTGTTCGAAGAGTTCCAGCATCGCCTGGCTGTCGTACTGGTTGACCTTGCAGCCCAGCGTGCAGAAGGCGACGGTGCCCGGCGCGAGGGCTCCTCCCCAGGATGGAGGGCTTTCCAGCCGGACGGATCCAGGCTGCGGGGAAGGAGGCACGCCTGTCATGGCCCGGGGGGCTCCATGTCCCCTGACAGGGCCAGCAGCGCGACGGCCGCGGCCAGCCCTGCCGTCTCGGTCCTGAAGATCCTCGGCCCCAGGCTTACGGGCCGCGCCGGGAGCCTCAGGATTTCCTCCCTGCCGATGCCGCCTTCCGGCCCGACCACGAGGGCGACATCCTTCGCCTCCGTGAGGGCGGCGGACAACGGGACGCCCCGCTCCTCCTCCCAGGGCACAAGGGCCAGCGCGTGGCTCAAAAGCCGCGCGCAGAGCTCGTCGAAGCCGATGCAGTCCCCGATTACGGGGACCGCGCTCCGGAAGGCCTGCATCGCCGCCTGCCGCGCGACGCGCCGCCAGCGCTGAAGGCGCCTCGAGAGGCTGTCTGCGTCCGGGTCCGCCACGCAGCGCTTCATGAGGCAGGGGATGACGGCGGCAACGCCTGCCTCCGTGCATTTCTGCACCACGAAATCCATCTTGTCCCCCCTGGGGAGGCCCTGGTAGAGGGTGACGCGCAGCCTCGGCTCCGTTGATGGCAGCGCGCGCAGGACGCGTGCCCGTGCCCCGTCCCCGTCCGTTTCGAGCCTGGCCAGCCAGCGTCGGCCGTCCGAGGCGATGACGATCTCGTCCCCGGGGACGAGCCTGAGCGAGCGGAGCGCGTGCCTCGCGTCCTGCGGCGCGAGGGCTGCGGCCCCGTCGACGGGCGTCTCTGTGAAAAAACAGGGCATCAGGCGCCCTCCGGGCCCGATTCCGGGCCCCCCGCGCAGGGGCGCGCGGCCAGCGCGACCCATTCGCCCTGCCGCATCGCGTCAAGCACGAGGTAGCCCGCGCGGGCGAGGGCTTCGCGTACCTCCTCTTCCCTGTCGCGGATGACGCCCGAACAGATGAAGACGGCGCCTTCGGCCAGATGCTCCCTCAGCGGGGCGGCGAGCAGGATGACCGCGTCGGCGATGATGTTTGCCGCAGCGAGGGCGAAGCGTTCCTCAAGACCTTGGCAGAGGTCGCCCTGGCGGACCTCGACGACAAGCCGGAGGCCGTTGAGGCGTACGTTCTCCGCAGCCACGCGCACCGCGACGGGATCCAGATCGATGGCCAGTACCCGCTGAGAGCCCAGACGGGCTGCCGCGATGGCCAGGATGCCGCTGCCGGTCCCGATGTCGAGCGCCGTCCCCGGCTGCCAGTGTTTTTCGATCAGCTGCAGGCAGAGCGCCGTGGTTTCATGGGTCCCAGTACCGAAGGCCATGCCAGGGTCGATCTCGATGACCAGGTCCTCCTCCCGCGCCCCCCAGGGTTCCCAGCTTGGCTTGACCACCAGGCGCCTGCCCAGGCGGAAAGGCTTGAAGTAGGTTTTCCAGCACTCCGCCCAGTCTTCCTCGCGCGCGGAGCCGAGGCTGAGGGTGAGGCTGCCGGCCGCGCCGCCCGCGCGGCGCCTGAGCGCGTCAAGCTCCCCGCGCGCCGCTCGCGCGGATTGCGGGGTGGCGAACCATGCCTTGACCACCACGTTCCTGGGCAGGCTTTCTGCGAGGGAGGGGTCCACCAGCTCCCAGAGCGCGCCCGGCTTGCCGGGAGGCGGAACGTCCGCCCTGTCGATGATCTGCGTGCCCGCGGCGCCCGCGCGCATCAGCGCCTCGGACACGAGATCCGCCCCGGCGCTGTTGGTGGCTACGCTGAGTTCCGTCCAGTCCATGAGGCCTCCCCCCGCGGTGGATCGTCGAAAGTATAGCCTCTCCCCGCGCGCCGTTCAACCGTTGAAGCGGCGCAGGGGGCGGTTTTCTGCTACAATGGCCCGCGCGGGGGTTCCCGGCGCGCGCCGGCCCCAAGCGCGGCGGCGAAGGAGGAAGGC
>CAZLYF010000111.1:0-3808 GCA_964563725.1 uncultured Oscillospiraceae bacterium | reverse complement strand
TACCAGCGCTACGTCGTCTTCCGCCGCAGCATCGATACGCGGCTTCGGAAGCCGGGGAGTTGAAGGACGCGGGGGACCTCAGCCTTTGCATCGGTTCAACGCGCGCCATAGGGTACTGCGCCCGATGCCGAGGCGCCTGGCGGTGCGCGCCTGGTTCATGTTTTCCTCGGCGAGCACTTTCCTGATGACGCGCGCGCTGATTTCTTCAAGCGTGCCCTCAAGGGAAACTGCGTCATTTCCAGGACCCGCATGGAACGCGTGCTCTTCCCGCAGCGCTTCCTCGACCTCGTCAAGGGTGATCAGTTCTTCTTTGGCCGAAAGGGCCAGGGCCTTGAGAGTGCGGTACAACTGGTCGTTGTTTCCGGGCCATGAAAAGGCGGCAAGCCGTTTTTCCGCCTCCGTGTCCAGACCGATCACCTGACGTCCGGACTCGACGTTGATATTGCCCAGATAGATTCCGCTGAGGCTGGCAACGTCCTGCGGGCGCTCCCGCAGGGGAGGGATTTTCAGCATCAGATATGCGTTCTTCCCAATATGGTCCGCGACGGGCAGGGAATCGAGCCTGTCGCCGATGAAGACGTGGAACACCCTGCTGCGCTTTTCGAGCAGGGTGTTCTGCGCGTAGCGGACCAGTCTCCCCTGATCTGCCTCGCCAAGCAGGTTTGCGCCGACCATGCAGACGCATAGGTTGTTTTCAAACAGAGGGGAATTCTCGTCCTCGAGGAGCCAGGAAAAGGCCTTCCCGTCGAAGGAGGCGAAGTCGATTGTCAGCATCGTATTGTTTTTCAGCGCGCTGTTCGCGTGCAGGGTGCGCAGTACCGTTTCGAAGGAGGTCCCCTTTTCGGCGAGGACGCAAACGGCTTGCCTGGTCCTGCCATACGCTTCGGCGAGGTCGATGACGCCGCGCATGCTCCCCACAGCGTCCGGCATGCTATTCTTCGTTTCGTCGTTTGCGTCCATCATGTGGTAGTAGCGCAGCATCCCGCTTTCCGTCTTTCCCAGCGCCTGCTTGCGGTGGACGGAGAACAGCGCGTAGACCTTGCTGCCGACCTGGACCTTCTGCCCTTCGATGTGCCACAGAGATTCCCCGAAACTGCGCGAATAGCGCAGTTCGCCGCGATTGATGACCTGCGGCACATCATTGGCCAGCCGGGCAAACAGTTTCGGGTGCTCCTTCTGGTCATTCGTTCCGTTGGAATAGCGCAGCTTGCCATTCTCGCTGAAGGCTGACACGCTGATGTCGCACTTTCCGACAGCCAGGCGCAAGAGGGTCAGCTGCTCGTCGAGCAGCTGCATGGCGCGGTGCAGGCGGACGGCCTGGTCAAAGGCTTCCCGTACGCTTTCTTCCCCGGAGGTGATCAGGATTCCGGCCAGGCTTTGCTTTCCCGCCGTCGCCACGGCAATCGCGTCGCCGATGATCAGGGCGTAACCATCCCGTTTGAGCTCTGCGATGCATTCCTCCGCGTCCTTTTGCTCGCTGATGGTGAAGACGTCCAGTGGACGCTGCATCAGCCCAAAGAGCCTGCCCGCCGCTGCGGTGATGCTGGAGAAACCGACCACCGCGAACTTTTCCCTGTGCGACCGTGCGAGCCGGATGCAACGGAGAAGGTCATACGGGGAAGGGGCAATGTCGATGACTGGAAGAGGAATGGCTTTCTCAATCAGCAGCGCTGTTCCGCCGCGGGAAAGGATGACATCGTATCCGCCGGGAGCCAGGGATAGGGCCAGGCTCGCGCCGTCTTCCAGGTCTCCTGAGTAGGCATCGATCTCCAGGTCACTGCGGTTCGCGGCAACGGACACCAGCAGTTCCCTGAGACCCTCGTAGGGCGCGATGGCCAGGATCCTTGTCGGCCGCATCTCTTCCCGATCCCTTTCTCCCCTTCGGCAGGCACGCAGGGCACTTCCCATTGCGCCAAGGGGAAAGGCCTCCAGCCTTGGCAGAGGCCTGCGCGCGGCAGATTGACCGCTCAGCCGTTTCGCGCCGCTTTTGAGGAAGCCATCCTGACTGCGTAAGCGATCGCGTTCATCAGGCTTTCGTCGCTCGCGCTGCCCTTTCCCGCCTGGTCAAAAGCAGTGCCGTGGTCAACGGAACAGCGGATGATCGGCAGGCCAAGGGTGATATTGACCCCGGACACCGCGCTCCACCCGCCGGAGGCATGGTCATATCGGAAACCAATGAGCTTCAGCGGGATGTGTCCCTGGTCATGGTACTGCGCGACGACGATATCATACATCCCTCCGCGGGCTTTTGAAAACAGCGTGTCTGCCGGCAGCGGGCCTTCCGCCAGGATCCCTTCAGCCACGGCGTCCAGGACTGCGGGGGTGATCTCATCGATTTCCTCACGGCCGAACAGGCCATTTTCCCCGGCGTGGGGATTGAGACCGGCGACGCCGACGCGCGGGGCCGGGATGCCCAGGCTCCTGCATGCCGAGTGCGCCAGGCGAATCACATCAAGGATGCGCGCCCGCCTGCAGCGGTCGCAGGCCTCCCTGAGCGAGACGTGCGTGGAAACGTGCACAACGCGCAGATCCCCCTCCGCGAGCATCATACTGTAATGTTTGGCGCCCGTTAGCGCGCCGTAGATCTCCGTGTGGCCGCTGAAGTGCCAGCCGGCGAGGTTCATCGCTTCCTTGTTGAGGGGCCCCGTCACGGTCGCGTCGACGATCCCGTCAAGCGCCAGCCGGATCACTTCCTCTACCGCCCTGTAGGCCGCGTTCCCGCCTTCGGCGCTGACCTTCCCGCGCTCGAGGCGCGTGACGTCGACCAGATCCTGGTCCCACACGTCGGCTGTTCCACATTCAAAACGCGCGCCGGCGATCCCGAAGACCTTCCGGACGGAGAGTTTCGAACCGGCGATGGCAGCGGCCTGTTGGAGGACCCTTGCGCTCCCCACGACCAGCGGGCGGCAGGTCTCGTACACAGACGCTTTCGACAGGGCTTTCGCCGTGATCTCAGGGCCGATCCCGCAGGGATCCCCCATCGTGATGCCGATGATCGGTTTCATTTTTCCCATCCTGTGATGTCAAGCGCTCCCAAATGCGCGCGCAACTCAGCGCAGGCCGGCCGCCGCGTCCGCGTCCAGGGTCTTCTGAAGGGCCTGAAGGCCTTCCGGCGGGACCATGTTGAATGGCGCGCGACAGGGGCCGACGGGATTCCCCAAGAGCCTCGCGGCTGCCTTGACGATGGTGTTGGGATTGCCGTAGGAAAAAACGCTTCGCAGCGGCCGGATGCTGTCCTGGGCTGCCTTCGCGCCCTCGAGGTCCCCCGCCACAAAACGATCGTAGATAGAGACCAGCGTCCGCGGATACACATTCGCGCAACCTGCGATACCGCCCCGGCCTCCGGCCAGCAGGTTCCAGTAGATCAGTGAATCATTGCCTGAAAGGACGACAAAATCCTTCCCGCGGGTCTGTTCGATGTACTGCAGCATGTTGTCGAAGTTGCCGCTGGAGTCCTTCGCGCCAACAATGTTGCGGATGTCCGCGAGCCTAGCCAGGGTGGCTGGCGCGATGTTCGTGCCGGTTCGGGCGGGCATGTTGTACACCAGGATCGGCAAGTCAACGGCCTTTGCGACGGCGGCATAATGCGCGTAGATCTCTTGTTGCGAGACTGCGGCGAAGTACGGACAGATGATGGACAGCGCGTCGGCTCCCATGTCCCGCGCCCTGAGCGAGAGGCGGATCGTCTCCTTCGTGCCCGGACAGCCCGTCCCGGCGTAGACGGGGCAGCGGCCAGCGACGCTTTCGACAGTGGTTCTTATCACCGCTTCCTTTTCGTCCGCCGTCATGTTGTAGAATTCGCCGTTGG
>CAZLYF010000110.1:11418-12364 GCA_964563725.1 uncultured Oscillospiraceae bacterium | reverse complement strand
CGCGTCAGCGGTCTGTTTGACAGATTGTCATCATTCTGATATAAAAAGAGGAGTTTTCCAGGTCAGCCGGCAGGCAGTCCCGCGCGGCGCGCGTCGAAAGGATGAGGGATATGGCAAAGACGAAGAATGCTGACCCGTATCGCAAGCTGCTGCGGGCCATGGTCGTTCTTTTGGTGCTGGCCGTTCTGTTCGCCACAGCCTATGTGCTGCTTGACAAATACCAGCAGGGCGAACATGAGCGCCTGTCCAGACGGGTCGAGGAACAGAACGCCGCGATGCTCGCCGAATACAACGCGGCGCTCGCGCTGCAGCAGCAGGAGTTCCAGCTGCAGGCCGAGGAGCTCCCGGAGCGGCCCAAACCCGCGCCGGAGGGCCTTGATGTCGTCGACCTCAGCAGCTTTCCGATCGGGCAGGAGAGGCTTGTCCAGGTCACGCGCAGCGAAATGCTGGTGGGGGGCCTGCTGCTCGTCAACCGCTGGCACGGGCTGCCGGGCGATTTCTTCATGGTCGAGCCGGAACTGAAAAGCGTGATGACCGAAACGAACATCAGGGTCCCTGTCACAGACAACCGGGTGGTCCTTTTTCCGGCCGCCATTTCGGCGCTGGACGATTTCATCCGCGACGCGAAGGAGCAGGGGCTGGAACACTACATCATCAGGGAAGGGTTCCGGACGATGGAATCCCAGACGGAAAAATGGAACAGGGAAGTTTCAAAATACACCGACAGGCTCTCGGGGGACGCGCTGGATGAAAAGGCCCGCCAGAGCGTGGCCTATCCGGGGACGAGCGATTACCAGTCCGGTTTTTCCTTCAGCGTCGACGTATATGACCGCGAAGACAGCGCGCTCAACGCCTCCGAATTCCAGACGACCCGTCAGGCGGAATGGCTCAACGAGAACGGCTGGAAATACGGGATCGTGTTCCGCTTCCCGATCCAGAACTATCC
>CAZLYF010000110.1:0-11408 GCA_964563725.1 uncultured Oscillospiraceae bacterium | reverse complement strand
CCGCGTCGATCGCCAAGGCCACGTTGGAGGCCTATCCGGACGCGGACACGGTGGACAAATCCTACAAGACCGGCATCAACATCAGGCTGGACGCCTACAGGTATGTCGGCGTTCCCCACGCGGCCGTGATGCACCTCAAAGGCTTCTGCCTCGAAGAGTATATCGAGTACCTGGCTGAACACCCGCACATCGAAGTATACGAGGACGGGAAGCTCAAGTATGGGATCTTCCGTCAGGAAAACGTCCTCGCCGACACCAGCATCCGCATTCCGGAGGCTGCGAAGGCGTATACGGTATCGGCGGACAATATGGGCGGGCTGATCTGCGCGCTGAGTTATTGACGCGTTGACGGCGCGCGGAAGCGTCCTCCCGAAGGCTTCTGGACCTCCTCGATGAGCGCAAGAACCGCCGCTGTACCGTCGACCGCGGCGGTTCTTTTGAGAGCCGCCCTCAGGGCGTCCCTGTTGTCCCTCAGCTCCCTGACCGCGGCGACGAGGGTTTCGGGTCTCAGCCTGTCCTGCTGCAGGACCTGCGCAAGCCCGCGGGCACGGTAGCTTTCCGCGTTGAGGATCTGGTCTCCCCTGCTGGCGCTTTGCGGGAGCGGCACGAGCAGCATGGGGATCCCGAGCGCCTCAAACTCGCTGAGCGCGTTGGCGCCCGCGCGGGACAGCACCATGTCCGCGCAGGCCAGCGCGTCAGGCAGCCGATCGGACAGGAACTCCGCCTGATAATAGCCTTTCCTGCCCGCCAGTTCCGGGGCGAGGTTGCCTTTTCCGCACAGGTGGAAGACGTCCACATCCCGCGTCAGGCCATCCAGCGCGTCCCGGAGAACGCGATTGACGCTTTGGGCTCCCTGGCTGCCCCCCATCATGAGCAGGACCGGCCTGGCTCCCCCGAAGCCTGCCAGTTCAAGCCCCTTCAAACGGACGCCGCTGAACAATTCCGGCCGCAGGGGGCTCCCGGTGTGGACGCCTTTTTCGCCAAGAGCCTTTGCGCACTCGGGAAAGGTCGTCGCGACGCGTCGGGCGAAGCGCGCGCAGATCCTGTTGGCCAGCCCCGGCGTCAGGTCGCTTTCGTGGCACAGCACGGGAACGCCGCACAGCCAGGCGCCGAACACGACAGGCACGGACACGAAACCGCCCTTGGAAAAACAGACGCTGGGCCTAAGCTTCCTGATCAGCGCCGCGGATTCCAGGGCGCCGGCCAGCACCCGGAAGGGGTCAAGAAAGTTTTGCCAGTCGAAATACCTGCGCAGCTTTCCTGTTGTGACCGCGTGGTAGACGACGCCGGGACGCGCCATCAGTTCCCGCTCGATGCCCGTCCGCGTCCCGATGTAGTGGACCTCGTACCCTGACTTGAGCAGCCGGGGGAGCAGCGCAAGATGGGGCGTGACGTGGCCCGCCGTACCCCCGCCCGTCAGGACGATGCGCCTTTGGTCTATCCCTTGCGCCGACATCCGTGGCCTGCCTTATTTCCGTTTTCGAGCGGTCTCTTCGGGGCATGCGGGCTCCGCCCGGTCGTCCCTGACGACGGTCGCGGCGCCTTTCTCCCACCAGACACAGACGGTTTCCCCGCCCCTGGCCGTTTCGCCGCCCTCCGCGGCGGTTCCTGCCAGCAGCGTCTGTCCCGTTGGCAGCGCGACGACCGCGGTGCGCAGCCCGCCGACATACCGGACTTCCGTGAGCACCCCGTGCAGGACGCAGGCCTTTCCCGCAGGCCGCCGCCCGTAGCGCAGCTGCTCCGGGCGGATGCACAGGCAGAGCCTTTCCTTGAGCGTCACCCATTCGCCCGACTCGCAGGGGACCGTGATCCCGCCGATATCAAGCAGCAACTCGCCCTCGCTCAGGGCTACGACGTTCCCCGGCAGAAGGTTGACTTCCCCGAAGAAGAGCGCGGAAAAGACGCTTTTGGGCCTGTCGTACAGCTCCCGGGGCGCGCCGAGCTGGACGAGCCGTCCGCCGCGCAGCAGGGCGATCCGGTCTGACAGGTCCATTGCCTCTCCCGGGCTGCGCGTGGAGACGACGAAAGCGCATCCGAGCTTCTGCCTGAGCGCCCGAAGTTCCTCGCACACCGGCCTGCGCCGGCGCGGCTCGAGGAGGAGAAGCGGTTCGTCCAGCAGCAGAAGCCTCGGGGAAAGGACCGCTGCGCGGGCGATCGCCGCGCGAAGCGCCTGTTCGGGCGTGAGCGCGGACGGCAGGCTTTTCTCTTCCCCGGCCAGATTCAGGAGGTCCAGCGCGTCCGCGACCCGGCGGCGGACATCGCCGGCCGGGAGCCTGAGCATCTTCGGGCCGTAGGCGACATTGTTCCACACGTCCATATGGGGGAACAGGGCAAAGCCCTGAAAGACGATCCCGACCTGGCGTTTCCACGGAGGCAGCCGCGTGACCACGGCCCCGTCCATGCGGACCTCGCCCGAAAACGCTTCTTCCAAACCTGCGATGATCCGCAGCGCCGTGGTTTTTCCGCAGCCCGCCGGGCCCAGAAGCGTCAGCGTTTCTCCGTCCAGGACTTCAAGATCGAGGTTGTTGACCACGCCGCAGGCGCCGTACTGCTTCCTGATCCCGCTCAAGGTCAGCACAGGATTTTGAGGCGGCACTGGGCGTATCCTTTCCTGCCGGCTTCCGATCGGGGAATCAAAAAGCCCGCGTCAGTTCGGCATTGAGCTGATCGACCAGCTCCTCCACGTTCGCCCCGTGGGCTGCGCAGGCATCCTCAAGCGACTCGCCGGTCGCATGCGGGCAGGACAGGCAGTGCATGCCGAACTCCATGAAGATGCGCGCGGTCCCCCGATTCATGCGAAGGACCTCCGCGATGGTGTGTTCTTTCGTGACGGTCATTTGGCATACTCCTTTTGGATCGTTTCTCGTCGGTCCGCCGGCGCGGGTCCCTGTGCGCGGGGCGTTCAGCCAGGGAAGCCCCTTTTGTCGGCGACGATGTACAGCGGCCGCTGTTTCGCCTCGTCATAGACGCGCGACAGATAGGCGCCTGCGATCCCCAGGCAAATCAGCAGGTTCCCGGCCAGGAGGCTCGCCAGGGAGGCGAGCCACCAAAGGCCACCCTCCCTCCCGAAGAGGGAAGACACCGCCAGCGCCAGGCCCGCCGCCAGGCCTGCCGCCGTCCAGAATATCCCCGTCCAGAAGGAGAAAGCGAGGGGCTTGCTGGAAAAGCCGATGACGCCGTCCGACGCCAGTTTCAGCATTTTTCTCAGCGAATAGTGCGTTTTGCCAGCGAAGCGCCTGTCGCGGTCGTAGAGGACCGGTTCCTGGACGAAGCCTGCCCAGGCGAACATCCCCCTCAGATACCGGTTTCGTTCCGGCATGCTGCGCACGACGTCGGCTACCTTCCGGTCGACAAGGCGGAAGTCTCCCGTGTCCTCCGGGAAGGCCTGGCCTGCCAAAAAACGCATGACCCTGTAGTAGAGGCTGGCTGTCCATCGCTTGAAGGCCGATTCACCGGCGCGGGAACGGCGCTTGCCATAGACGACCTGGACGCCTGATCGCCATTTTTGCGCCATCTCCGGTATGACTTCCGGCGGGTCCTGCAGGTCTGCGTCAATGATGATGAGCGCGTCGCCGGAGGCGAAGTCGATCCCTGCGCTGACGGCGGTCTGATGTCCGCAGTTGCGCGCGAAATGGACGGCGCGCACACGGCCGTCCCCCTCGCACAGCGCGTTGAGGATCGCCTGCGTCCTGTCCCCTGAGCCGTCGTTGACGAAGATCAGCTCGTAGCCGCTTCCCAGGCCCTGCATGACGCCAGTCAGGCGCCGATACGTCTCCTCAAGGACCGCTTCCTCGTTGAAACAGGGGATGACGACCGAAAAGACTGTTTCCTGCAGCTTAACCACCTTCCGACAGCATTTTGATCAGCATATTTCTCTGCGTATCCATCTCAAGCTTCATGATGCCCTCCTTCTCGAGGGCCTTGAGCAGGTCGCTGAAGCGCTTGAAGCCGATGCTCCTCTCCGAAAAGTCGGGGTACAGGTTCTGGATGTCGGCCTTGAGGATGCTCGGGTTGATCCGTTCAAAACCGTCGTCCTTGTAATGCCTGAGCTGCTCCCTGAAGGCGCCCACCCAGGTCTCTTTCGTCAGCTGGGCCTGGGCAGAGCAGCTGTCGGTACTCTCCGTCGCCAGGGAAACCATCACGTTGTAGTTGTCGTTCCTGAGCCTGATGACGCCGTATTTCTGAGACAGCTTCAGCAGCAGCTTTCCAAAGGAGCCGCAGCCGTAGGATTTCTCGTTGAAATCGGGCCGGAGCCTGAGCAGGACGCCCTTGAGCTCGCTTGCGAACATCTCGTCCTCGTCCGCCTGTTCGGAGAGGATGCTTTCGACAAGCTTCAGCAGTTCGGCGTCATCCCCGATGTTGTCTTCGCTTTTCTTGACCTTCTCATCGGGCTTCCGGCGGACCGCGACCGATTCCAGAAACTGGAACTCGTTGCAGGCATTGATGAAGATGCTGCTGGCAACCTCGCTGCGCGAGATGCCCAGCACGAATTTGCCCATGCTTTTCAGCTTCCCCACAAGGGGGGTATAATCGCTGTCGCCGGACACGATGCAGAAGCTGTCGATGAGGCTGTTCGTGTAGGCGACCTCCATCGCGTCAAGGACAAGCAGGATGTCCGCGTTGTTCTTCTGCGCGACGCCGAAACGCAGCGAGGGGACAACGGTGAAGGTGTTCGACAGAAGGATCTCCTTGAGCGAGCTGAAGCGGTCCGTGTAACCGTACACCTTGCCCAGCAGGATGTCCCCCCGTATCTTGACCTTTTCCAGAATATTGTTCAGGGTCTCCACCTTGGCCCCGCAGTTTTCCAGATCGATGAAAACCGAAAATCGCGCCGTGCTCAATCCATCCGCTCCTTTACATGACTGACTCCCGCCCGGGCGCTGCCGTCCGGGCAAGGCCAGTATACCACACTTTGCCGCTGTGTGCGGCGGTATTTGGCCGGGTCCCGGGAACGGAGGCCCTTCCATTCCCCTCCCGCCCGGAAACGGGCGTGGCCCGCCCAGGCAAAAGGGAAGCCGTACGCGCGGCGCGCTTGTAAAACATCCGCCGGATCTCTCCCGCCCGTTTGACGGAATCATGATTTCGTCATAGAATCTTAACGAATATGAAAACCCAGTACAGCGAGGAGGCGCCTTTATGACAAACGGGAGACACGCTTCAGCCGGCTGCCGCGTGGCGGCCCTGATGATCGCCCTGTTCCTGTCGATGTCCCTTCTGCCCGCGGCGGCTGCCCAGCCCGCCGACCAGCTGGCCATCTCGCTGTCGTGGACGACGGCCGAAGGGGAGGTGTTCAGGCAGGAAGCGCTGCCGATCCTGTTTGAAGGCTTTGTCAACGCCTACTGGCTGTACCTGCCGCCGGAGGCCCTGCAGCAGAGCGCCTCGGCGGTCCTTGACTGGTCAGACGCCTCCGGCCGCTATCCGGGCGGCTTTTCTCCCGCGGGAGGCCAGCTGCTGTCCCAGCTGCAGTATATGAACGCCGGGATCTCGCCAGCGGGCGCCGCGCCCATTGAGATCCTCGCCCTCGGAAGCCTTGGCGAGACGCTCGACATCTATCAGCTCTTTCTCTCTGAAGACGCGCCTGAACCGGAACCGCCGGCGGAGGAAGTGCCGCCGGCTTCCGTTTTGGTGCGCTATCTGGACCAGGATGGCGGGGAAGCGGCGCCTTCCAGGACGATCACGCTCAAGGCCGGTGAAAACTGGGTGGTGCCGGAGCCCGAGGGGCTCCCGGAGGGCTACGAGCTGCTTTCTCCCTCGTCCCAGCTTGTGCGCGTCGACCTGCAGGGAGCGGTACCGGCAGAGATCATCTTCATGTACCGCCGCCCTGAGCCGACGGCGGCGCCCGCGGCCGCAGCGGACGTGCCGGTGTATTACAGGGACGAATTTGGCCAGGTCGTCGCCACGGGTGCGCCGGTCCGCTGCGAACCCGGCGAAATCACGGTCATCCGGGCGAACCCGGAGGCCCTCCCCCCGGGCTGCCTGCTGACGGGGCCGGACACGGTGGAAGTGTTCGTGGACGGCAGCGGGGCGACCCCGCCGGAAGCTGTGTTCGCCTGCCGCTGCGCCGCGCCGACGGCGGCGCCCGCAGCCGCTGTGGACGTGCCTGTGTATTACGTGGACGAAAACGGCCAGGTCATCGCAAGAGGGGAACCGGTCCGCTGCGAACCCGGCGAAACCACGGTCATCCGGGCGGATCCGGAAGCGCTTCCCCCGGATTACCTTTTGACAGGGCCGGACAGCCTGGAAGTGCAGGTGGACGGCGGCGGAGCGGCCCCGCCGGAGGCAGTGTTCACCTGCCGGTACGCCGCGCCGACGGCGGCGCCCCCGGCAGTGGCGGCCGTGGAGGTGCCCGTCCATTATGTGGATGAAAACAACGCGGCGGTCGCTACGCCCGACACGGCCCGCTGCGAGCCCTGGATGGTGACCCTTGTGACCGCGACCCCCCGGGACCTGCCCGAGGGGTACGCGCTCATCGGGCCGGACAGCCAGGAAGTCTACGTGGACCAGGACGGCGCCCACCCCGGCTGGATCGTGTTCAGGTACCGCTATGAAGCGCCGGTCACCGCCCAGCCCGTGATCCCGGAAGAGACGCCGGCCCCGACGCCCCCGCTCCCGGAAGGGACGACGGCCCCGACGGCGGCGCCCCCGGCCGTGGCGGCCGTGGAGGTGCCCGTCCATTATGTGGATGAAAGCAACGTACCCGTCGCGCCGCCGGACGCAGTCCGCTGCGAGCCCTGGGAAGTGACCCCCGTGTCCGCCAGTCCCCGGGAACTGGCGGACGGATATGTGCTCGCCGGACCGGACATCCAGGAAGTCTACGTGGATCAGGACGGGGCTCATCCAGCCCGGATCGTGTTCAGCTACCGCTACGAGGCGCCTGTCACCGCCCAGCCTGCGATCCCGCAGGAGACGCCAGGCCCGGCGCCCGCGCCGACGGCAGCGCCCGCGGCAGCTGAGGCCGTCGAGGTGATCGTCTACTACCTGGACGAATACGACGCGCCGGTCGCGCCGCCGGACGCAGTCCGCTGCGAGCCCTGGGAAGTGACCCCCGTGACCGCCAGCCCTCTGGGGCTGCCTGAAGGCTACATGCTCGCCGGGCCGGCTGTTCAGGAGGTGTATGTCGATCAGGACGGCGCCCATCCTGACAGGCTCGTGTTCATCTATAGCTATGAGGGGCCGGGCGGCGCCCGGACCGAGGTTCCTCAGCAGACGCCGGCTGCAGGCGGCTCTCCGTCCAACCTCTGGGCGGAGGTGAGCGCGAAAAGCGTCAACTTCCGCAAAGCCGCTTCCACCGCCAGCGACAAGCTGGGAACCTTCCCCAACGGGCACCGGTTCTGGATCCTTGAACAGATCACGGCGGGTGGCGACGCGTGGTACCGCGCGATGACGGAGGGCCAGGAAGGCTATGTGATGGCCCAGTACCTGCGGCTGTACACCCGGGAGGAGAGCGAAGAGGTCCAGATCGCCCTGCCTTCGCCCGCTCCGGACTGGGGCGCAGCGCCTTTTCCCGAGGGCGGGCCGGAAGCGCAGCCTGCGCCGCCCGCCGAGGGCCTCCCGATCAACCTCTGGGCGGAGGTGAGCGCGAAAAGCGTCAATTTCCGCAAGTCCGCCACCATCGCCAGCGAAAAGCTGGGCACCTTTCCAAACGGGCACAAGTTCTGGATCCTCGAGCGGGAGACCGCGGACGGGGCGGAGTGGTACCGCGCGATGACGGAAGGTCAGGAAGGCTACGTGATGGCCCAGTACCTGCGGCTGTATTCGCAGGAGGAAAGCGACCTTTACCAGCAGGCCCTGCCCACGCCGGCAGCCCCGCTGCCCACCCCTGTCCCCAGCCCCGCGCCGACGCCCGTCCAGACACCCGCGGCGACCCCGGAAAAGACGCCGGAGGCGACGCCGACGGAGATTCCCGTCAGCGCTCCCGTGGAAGTCATCATCCATTACATCGATGAAACCGGGGAACGCGTCGCGTCCCCGACGACGCAGATGTGCGTGGACGGGACCAACAGCGTGACCGCCAGCCCCGCCGACCTGATGGAGGGATACACGATCACCGGCGATCCCGTCCAGTACGTCATGGTCAGCAACGACAGGGCCGAGCCCGAAGCGGTCACCTTCGTCTATGCCTATACAGGGCCCTCCCCGGCGCCGGTCGCGACTGAAACGCCGGCGCCCGCGCCCAGGGTCGCGATCGTGCAGGTATTCTACCGGGACCAGCACGGAGTCACCCTGTATTCCGACAGCGTGACCTGCATCGAGAACGAGAACAATATCATCCATGTCAATCCGAACCTTCTGACGCAGGCGGACGCCGCGCGCTACGTGCTCAACGACGTCCAGATGAAAACCGTGACGGTCGACGCCCAGGGGATCGCCACACCCTCTGAGGTGGTGTTCCTGTTCAACGACACGAAGCCTTCCTTCACCAAGGAGATCATCGTCCACTACCGCCTCGAGACAGGAGAGACGGCCGCCCCGTCGGGCACGGAGGCCTGCAGCCTCGGCGGCAACGACATCTACGCGAAGCCTGCGGATCTGCCCGACACCTACCTCCTGATCTCGCAGAATCCCCAGAGGGCGACGCTTGCTGAAGACGGGACGCTCACGCCCGGGGAGATCGTCTTTTTTTATCGCGCGGCCGAGCCGCAGCCGACGGCCCCTCCGGAGGAAACGCCGCTGCCCTACCCGCTGACGTCCATGGACGCCTACGCCTATCCCAGGAGCGACAGGATCAATTTCAGGTCAAGCCCCCTCATCACGGAGGGAAATGTCATCGCGACCGTCGGGAAGGCCGACCTTGCCCACATCACGGGGTCCTACGTTGACAGCCGGGACGAGCTCTGGTATTTCGCATACGCGGATTCGGTGGGCCTGCACGGATTCCTCAAGGCCTCCGTGCTCCGCCTGCTCACGCAGAACGAAGTGGCCGCGCTCCTGGGCTTCACCCCCAGCCCGTCCCCGGCGCCCACGCCCCAGCCGACGGCCGTCCCGGACGGATGGATCATCGACCGGTGGGCGGAGACGACCGAAGCCAGCGTCAATTTCAGGACCAGCCCGTCGGCTTCCGGCAGCGGGAACCGGATCGGCGCCCTTCAGAAGGGAACCAGGCTATGGGTCTTCACAGGGCTAAGCGCTGAGGAGAAAAACTGGTACTTTGTCCGCGTCAACGGCAGGGACGGGTACGTGGTGGCCGACTACGTCGGGCTCTATACCCAGGAGGAGAGCGACGTCTACCAGGGGCGCCTCGAAACGCCCATGCCCCTGCAGACCACCGGGCCAGGCGCGACCCTTCCGCCTTCGCAGACCCCCGGCGCGGCCGGGACGCCCTTTCCCGCCGTGACAGATTTCCTCACCGCCGCGCCGACCGGGTCTCCCGCCCCCTACCAGGGCTATGCGCTGACGCTGCAGCAGGTCGCGCTGCGCTCCGGGATCAGCGAGGATGACGAGACGATCCTGACGGCGCTGCCTGTCAACACGCTCGTCTACCTGTGGGGCCAGACCTATGTCGGGGGCGTCGTCTGGGATTCGGCTGACGCCATCGCCATCGCGCGAAGCGGCTTTCTCCCCGACAGCGCGCTTCGCCGCATCAGCGTGGAGGAAGCGCAGTACTACCTCAACCAGCTCAAGCCGCAGGTAACCGCCACCCCTTCGCCCACCGTGCCCTCGCAAAGCGTATCAGGGTATGCGATCACCCTGGGCGACTACGTGCCCATGAGGAGCTATTATGACACCAACGCGGAGATCGCGGCGGTCCTCCCCGTCAGCACCGTCGTATCGGTGCTTGGGCAGGAGTACCGCCAGCAGGAGACCTGGCACGTGGTCCAGTACGCCGGACGCTACGGGTTCATCCGCGCGGACCAGCTGAGGATGCTCAGCCAGGCAGAAGAGGCCAACTATCTCGAGTCGCTCAGGACGCCGACCCCGTCGCCCCAGCCCGCCTCGACGCCGGCGCCCCTGACGGGGGACAGCCCCTCCAGCTACGGGTACGTCAACACCGACAACGTGAGGCTGCGCAAGGAGCCCGGCACGGACAAGGCCACGCTGAAGATGATGAACGCCAACGCCTTCGCGCTGGTGCTCAGCAGCCTGCAGCAGGACGGCACGGCTTGGTACCACATCAACCAGGGGGGAACGGAAGGCTATGTCATGGGGACCTACTTCACCGTCCTCCCCCTGGGACAGCTGACCGCCTTCCTGCAAAGCGACGCCTATCTGTCCGCGAACGTCCAGACGCAAACGGGCGCCGCCGGGCCGGCGGAGATCACCTCCGTAGAGGATTTCAACGCGGGCGTCTGGCAGAATCCCGCGCTGGCGCAGGTATCCTACGAGCCCTTCAATCCCCTGGGCACCCCCACCCCCGCCATCGAGGCGATCTATACGCCGCAGCCATCCCCGACGCCGACGCCTGAACCGCTTCCATCCTTCGCCCCGGTCAGCACGCCTGGCAGTGAAACCAGGGACTCTTCCTTCCCTACCGTATGGGTCTCGCTGGGGATCGTTGCGGTCCTTGGCGGCGGCGGTTTTTACGCCTACCACATGTACCGTGAAAACCAGAAAAGGGCCGCGCAGCGCGCGGCGCAGCGCAGGCAGCAACAGGCCCAGCAGATGGGCCGTTCCGCGTCGGGGCAGCCCTACGCGCGGCCGGCGCAGCCCGCCGCGTCCTCGCCCTATGAGCCGCCAAGGCCTCCGGCTCCCCGGCAGGGGACCCTGCCCTATCAGCCCGCGCGCGGCGCCCAGCCTCAGGGGACAGCTGCGTGGCGGCCGCCTCAGACCGCGTCAGGACAGCCCGAAGCCCCCTTCCCTCCGCTGTCGGGAGATACCAGGGGAGCGGCGCCTGAACGCGCGACAGGACCGTACCCCGGCGCCGGCACCCATCCGGTTCTGGCGCCCGCCGCCGAAGAGGCGCGTGGGGCTGTCAACGATAAGGCCGGTACAGCCGCAGCCGGAAAGCAGGCCCCGTCGCAGGCGCCGGAAGGGCGCAGGCGAAGGGCTGACAGACACACGAAAACCTGATCCGTTCCATCCCGGAAAAAAGAGAGAGGCGCCCGCGCGGGCGCCTCTCTCTTTGGTTGGCGGCGCTTCAGTCGGAAGCCAGCTTCTTGTAGGTCTTCAGGCGCTGCGCAGCCTCTTCCTCGGCGGCGGCGAACAGGTTTTCCGCCACTTTCGGGAAGGTCTTGAGCAGGGAGGCGTAGCGGACCTCGCCGCGGATGAAATCCTGGTAGGATTCCGTCGGGTCCTTGCTGTCGACGGTCAGGGGGTTCTTGCCTTCGGCGGCCAGCGCGGGGTTGTAGCGGTACAGCGGCCAGTACCCGGCCGCGACAGCCTTGCGGATCTCCGCCTGCGAGAAGGACATGTTGATTCCGTGGTTGATGCAGGGCGCATAGGCGATGATCAGCGAAGGGCCGTCATAGGCT
>CAZLYF010000109.1:0-12472 GCA_964563725.1 uncultured Oscillospiraceae bacterium | reverse complement strand
ACGTGGTGCCCCCCATGGGGCTCGTGCACGCCCGCTCCGGGGAGATGCACGAATGCGTCAATACAAGCAGGGACAAGACGCTGGCCCTGCTCTGCGTCTTTGTCCCTCCGCTGAAACCGTATGGACCCTATCCGCAGCTGATCAGAAAAACAAAGGCTTTCCTCAGGGGTGAGACTGCCCAGGCGGAGGTCTGAGCCCAAAGCCTGAAACATCCCCGGCCGAGGAGCCGGGGATGCATGCATGGTGCCGGTGGCCGGACTCGAACCGGCACGCTGTCGCCAGCGGTGGATTTTGAGTCCACTACGTCTGCCAATTCCATCACACCGGCAGGTGCGGACGGTGCACATTATAGGAAAGACAGGCGGGTGTGTCAAGGACGCCGCTCGCGGGGATTTGACGGGCATGCTATACTCGCTTCGGAGCGGGCCGGGCTGTCCGGCCTGCCAGTTTCGGAAACGGGGGGGATGGCGCATGAAGCGGTGCGCGTCAATGCTGACCGCCGCGGCGGTCATGTTCTCGGCGGCTTTTGCGGGCTCCGCCGCCGCGTCGGACGTGTTCAGGGTGGTGGCCTCGTTTTACCCTGTCTACCTGTTCGCCCTCAACGTCGCCGGAGACGTGGAGGGCGTCTCGGTCGCCAGCCTGACGCCGCCTGCGACGGGCTGCCTGCACGACTACCAGCTGCAGGCAGAGGACATGCGCGCGATCGCAGACGCAGATGCCCTGCTGGTCAACGGCGCGGGCATGGAAAGCTGGCTTGACAAGGTCAAGGAACAGTATCCCGGCCTCCCCGTGGTCGATTGCTCCTTTGGCGTCAGCCTGCTCCCCTCCGCGCATGGGAACGGGGAAGCCAATCCCCATATCTGGCTGGACCCCCTGAACGCCGCGGCCATGGCGCTGAACATGGGGCGGGGCCTGGCCGGCCTGCTGCCGGAGAAAGCGGCGGAGCTTCAGGCGAACGCGGAAGAATACGCTTCCGCGCTCAAAAGGCTGGACGCAGAGATCCATGCGGGCCTCGCCGGCTTGAAGCGGCGCGAGATCGTCACCTTTCATGAAGCTTTCCCGTATTTCGCGCAGGCCTACGGCATAAGCGTCCTTGCCGTCGTTTCGGTCGAGCCGGAGGAAGCGCTGTCCCCCCGGATGCTTTCCGACCTGGTGCTGAAGGTCCGTGAAGCCGGCAACCCGCCGTTGTTTGCAGAGCCGCAGTACCGTGACGCAGCCCTGCGCGCAGTGGCGCTGGAGACCGGGGCGCAGGTATACGAACTGGACCCGCTCGTCACGGGAGATGGAGATCCGCGGGCTTATGAGAAGGGGATGCTCCGGAACATGGAGACCCTTGCAGCCGCCCTTGGAACGGATTGAGCGGCGGGCCCCGCCGCGGAACGAAGGAATCGTATGCGCCTGCAGAAATACATCGCCTCCTGCGGCGTCGCGAGCAGGAGAGCGGCCGAGGCGATGATCGCAGACGGCCAGGTCGAGGTGAACGGGTCGACGGTACGCGAAATGGGAACGCAGGTCGGGCCCGGGGACGAGGTCACCGTGTGGGGCAGGAAGATCGAGCCCGAGGCGCGCAAGAGGACCCTTGCATACTGCAAACCCATCGGGGAAGTAACGACGGCGAGCGATCCGCAGGGGAGACCGACGGTGCTTGACCGCTTCAGGGACTTCCCCGAGCGCCTCTATCCTGTCGGCCGGCTGGATTTTGACAGCGAGGGGCTTCTCCTTCTGACAAACGACGGGGAGCTCACCCAGAGGCTGACCCATCCGAGACATGAGGTCGAAAAGACCTACGTCGCCCGCCTGTCAGGAAAGGTTGGGGAAGAGGAACTGCGGCTGCTTCGCTCCGGGATCCTCCTTGACGGAAGGCTGACCGCGCCCGCGGAGGTCACGGTGCTCAGGTGTGACGCGTTCTCGACCGAACTGAGTTTCATCATCCGGGAAGGCCGGAACCGTCAGATCCGGCGCATGGCCGAAGCAGTCGGCCACGAAGTGGTCGCCCTTCGGCGGGTTGCCTACGGGCCAGTCACGCTGGGGACGCTGAAAAGGGGAGAATGGCGGGAGCTTACGCCTGAAGAGTCCGCCCTCCTGAATCAATGAGCGGACGTTTTCTCCTCCCCTCGCCCAGCGGGCTGGCCGCGGAATACCACGCGAAGATCCTGACGGAAGGCGCTTCCGCCGTGGACGCGACCATGGGCAGGGGCAGGGACACGCTGCGGCTCTGCCGCCTGGTGGGCGACGGGGGGCATGTGGACGCCTTCGACATCCAGCCGGAAGCCCTTGACGCCACGCGTGGACTGCTCCTCTCGGAAGGCCTTCTCGCCAGGGCGACGCTGCATCTGCTGGGTCATGAGAGAATGCGGGAAGCGGTGGCGGCGCCCGTACGCCTGGCGGTTTTCAACCTGGGTTGGCTCCCGGGCGGAGACCGGGGCGTCACGACTCGCGCGCAGACCACGCTCCCGGCGCTGGAAGCGGCGCTGTCGCTTCTTGAACCGCTCGGGGCCTGCGTGATTTGCGTCTGTCCCGGGCACAGCGAAGGAGAGAGGGAGCTTCTCCGGCTGACGGAACGCCTGAGACTGCTGCGGGCTGACAAGTTCGCCGTGCTGAGGCATCAGTTCCTCAACGGAGGCCGGGGCGCGGCCGAATGTCTCGTCGTGCAGAAACTGTCCGGCGCCAAAGGGGAAACGGGTCCCCGTTCCTGACGGGAAGCCGTAGGCTGTCCGAAGGGATCCGGAGGCCGTCCGGAGGCTGTCCGTCCCGTTTCACGGCGGAAAAACGCTTGTCATACCTGCCCTTCTGTGATATACTCCCCAAGATCACGCACGCGGGGGGACCGTACGCTTGTGCCAATGGCGGCCGTCCGGAAAGATCCCTGCGGAGGCAAAACAAGGAGGAGAACCATGGCAGTCGTCTCAATGAAGCATCTTCTGGAAGCAGGCGTGCACTTCGGCCATCAGACGCGCCGGTGGAACCCCAAAATGGCTCCCTACATTTTCACGCAGCGCAACGGGATCTACATCATCGACCTGCAGAAAACCGTCCGCAAGATCGACGAAGCCTACATGTTTGTCAGAAACCTCGCGATGGAAGGCAAGAATCTCCTGTTTGTGGGCACGAAAAAGCAGGCGCAGGAAAGCATCGAGGCGGAAGCGAAGCGCTGCGGCATGTTCTATGTCAACAACCGCTGGCTCGGCGGCATGCTCACGAACTTTCGCACGATCCGTACCAGGGTCGACCGCCTCAACGCAATCGACAAAATGGAACAGTCGGGCCAGTTCGACGTGCTTCCCAAGAAAGAAGTCATCAAGCTCCAGCATGAGAGGGACAAGCTCAAGAGCAACCTGTCGGGCATCCGCGAGATGAAAAGCCTCCCCGGCGCGCTGTTCATCGTCGACCCCAAAAAGGAGCACATCGCCATCTGTGAAGCCCGCACGCTGGGCATCCCTGTCGTCGCCATCGTCGATACCAACTGCGATCCCGACGAAGTGGACTACGTGATCCCGGGCAATGACGACGCGATCCGTGCGGTCAAGCTGATTTCGGGAAAGCTCGCCGACGCCGTCCTTGAAGGCAAACAGGGCGAGCAGTCCGGGCAGGAAGAAGAGGAAACGGCAGCGGGCGACGAAGCCGCGGAGACGCTGTAAGATACCTGAACAAATGTGGCATGGAGGGAACCGGGCATGGAAATCACCACGGCGATGGTCAAGGAACTGCGTGAACGCACGCAGGCAGGCATGATGGACTGCAAGAATGCGCTGGTTGCAACGGACGGCAATATGGACAAGGCCATCGAGCGTCTGCGGGAAAAGGGGCTTGCGGCGGCCGCCAAGAAGGCCGGACGCATCGCCGCAGAAGGCATGGTGGAAAGCTATATCCATCTTGGCGGGAAGATCGGCGTATTGGTTGAGGTCAACTGCGAGACGGATTTTGTTGCGAAAACGGACGCGTTCAAAGTCCTGTGCCACGACATCGCCTTGCAGATCGCCGCCTCAAACCCGCTCTACGTGTCCAAGGAGGATGTCCCTGAGGAAGCGCTTGAAAAAGAGAGGGTCATCCTGAGGGCCCAGGCCCTCAACGAGGGCAAACCGGAAAAAATCGTGGACCGGATGGTGGAAGGCCGGATCGAAAAGTATTTGAAGGAAGTCTGCCTGCTGGAACAGCCCTTTGTAAAAAACCCCGACATCAACGTGGTCACGCTGATTCATGAGGCGACGCTTGCCAGCGGTGAAAAGATCAGCGTGCGCCGCTTCACGAGATACGAACGCGGGGAAGGCATCGAGAAGAAGGCCTGCGACCTGGCTGCCGGAATTGGCGAGCTTGTCAGGAAGGGCTGAAGGCGGTGACCCGGCGCTTGCGGGATTTCAGGGCGGGCGCTGAAGCGCCCGCCCTTTTTCGGAAGGAAAAAGCATGAGCTACAGGTACCGCCGCGCGATGCTCAAACTGAGCGGTGAAGCGCTTGGAAAGGAAGGCTGGCTGTTCGACCACGCGCTGATCGGGCGGGTCGCTGAAGTGCTCTGCAGGGCCGTAGCCGGCGGGGTCGAACTGGGGGTCGTGATCGGCGGCGGCAATCTGTGGCGCGGGCGCCTCGGCGGTACGGCCGGGATGGACCTGGTCACAGCCGATCAGATGGGCATGCTCGGCACAGTCATGAACTGCCTTTGCATGATGGACGCCGTCAGGCGCGCGGGCGGGGATGCCGTCGTGCTCTCGGCAGTGGACATGCCGCGCATCTGTGAGGGATACCGGACGGAACTTGCGGACAGCTATCTCAAAAAGGGCCGGGTCGTGCTGTTTGGAGGGGGCCTTGGCAGCCCCTGCTTCACGACGGATTCGGCCGTCGTGCTGCGCGCCGCGGAGCTCAGGGCCGACGCGGTCCTGCTGGCGAAGAACGTGGACGGCATCTATACCGGGGACCCAAAACAGGACCGGGGCGCAGAACTGCTCAAGGACATCAGCTATCAGGAAGCCATCGACCGCCGACTGAAGGCGATGGACACGGCCGCCTTCTCGATCTGCGTCGAGCAGAAGCTGCCTGTCGTGCGCGTGTTCGGCCTTTCCGACGCGGAAAACATACTCAGGGTGCTTGAGGGGGCTGCGTTCGGGACCATCCTTCATCCGTAGGGAGCGGAAAGGCGGACGCCCTTGAAATACTTGAGCAGGCTGATCTGGTATCTCGCCTCCCGCCTGGCGGCGCTGACCTGCGTCCTTGGCCTGATGACCGTCGCCTTCTATTTTTCCATGAACGCGGCCAACATCTACGTCATTCTCAAGGAAGGGATGGCGCAGCGCGCCAAGACCGTCATGATGGGGGAAGACCCGGCCCGGCTTGAAAAATACTTCGCAAGGAGCTATCTGGAACGGGACGGCGCGCTGGACAGCGTCAGGGAGGGCAGCACCCCCTACACGCGCTATCAGATCACGGGGATCGATCACCGGCTGGACCTCGAGTGGGTGTGGTGCTGGCCCTGGGAGGATACCGCGCGCGCAACGATCGCGGAGAGCATCCCCGCGATCGACGGGAGGATCATCTCCTCGCTGAAAGCCTCGACGCCCAGGGAACAGTGGGCTGTGCCTACGTGGGAAAGCGGGCGCTACGAGGTCGTGCTGACCCGCGAGAACGGGCAGTGGCATATCAAGAACATGACATTCGCGGGGGCTTACGAACCTTAAGACCGATTCCCCAAACGCACAGGAAAGGCCGATGATCGCGCTTGCGCCGATGGCGGGCGTGACCGACTGGCCTTTCCGTTCCCTTTGCGCCCGTATGGGCGCAGACCTGACCTTCACGGAAATGGTCAGCGCCATGGGATACGTGACAGCCCCCGCGAGCATCCGGGCTTACAGCGACCTGCTTGAAACGCATCCCGATGAAAGGGATGTGGCCGTGCAGATCTTCGGCCACGATCCCTGGTACATGCAGGAAGCCGCCAAAAGGCTGGAAGGCCTCGGGCGGTTCACCGGCATCGACATCAACATGGGCTGCCCCGCCCATAAGGTGACAGGCTCAGGATCCGGCTGCGCGCTGATGAAGGAGCCCGCACTGGCAGCCTGCCTGATGCGGGCGGTCAGGAAGGCCGTGTCCCTGCCGGTTTCAGTGAAACTCAGGCTTGGCTGGGACGAAGGAAAACAAAACGCCGGGGAGATCGTGCGCATCGCCGGGGAGGAGGGGCTGTGCCGGGCGGCCGTCCATGGGCGGACGCGCGCGCAAGGCTTTTCCGGCGAGGCGGACCGTGGAGCGATCGCGCGCGTCAAGCAGGACTCGTCCATCCCCGTGATCGCAAACGGCGACGTATTCGCCGCCCGCGACGCGCTGGACGTCCTCGCCGACACCGGGGCGGACGGCGTCATGATCGGGCGCGGGGCGCTCGGGAACCCCTGGATCTTCAGAGAGATCCTCCTTCTTTGGCAGGGGAGCCGCCCCGAAGCTCCCGGGCCTCGCGAAATCCTGGACGCCGCCCTTGAGCAGGCGGAACGGATGGCCGTTTGGAAAGGGGAACGCAACGCCGTGATCGAGATGCGAAAGCATTTTTCCTGGTATCTGAAGGGGAAGCGCGGGGCGGCGGAGGCGCGCCGCTTGATCAACCAGGCGGACAAGCTGGACGAAGTGCGGGGGATCCTTGAGACCCTGCTGATTGGTCCGGGCAGCGCGAAGGATTGACAGCGAAGCAGCCTGCCCATACAATCTTTCGGGAAAACCGGCGCGGTGCAAGGAGGAGAAATGGACTATAAAATCAGGGTCGCGGGCGTGGAGAGACTGCTCCCCCTATGCCCGGTCAATGAGAAACTGTATATCGCGGCGTTTGTGATCTTCGGGGACGTGGAGCTGACCATGGCCTGCGCGAGGGAACTGAACCTGAGGGCGCCTGAGCACGATGTCCTGATCACGGCGGAGTCCAAGGGGATCCCCCTTGTCTATGAGATGGCCCGGCAGCACGGCGACAAACGGTACCTCGTCGCCAGGAAAGCGCCGAAGCTTTACATGCGCGACGTTTTTTCCACCGAGGTCACTTCCATTACGACCGTGAACCGCCAGATGCTGTGCATCGACCGCAATGACGCGGACTACATGAAGGGACGGCGCGTCCTGATCGTCGACGACGTGATCAGTACCGGGGAATCGCTGAAAGCCGTCGAGAAGCTGGTCCGCGAGGCGGGCGGGATCGTCGCGGGGAAAATGGCCATCCTCGCGGAGGGAGAAGCCAAAGGCCGGGAGGACATCATCTACCTGCAGGAACTGCCGCTGTTCCACCCGGACGGGACGATCATGTGATGGGAGGCTGAAACCCATGCCCCGGCACATCGTGATCCTTGACTTTGGCGGGCAATATACCCAACTCATCGCAAGGCGCGTACGCCAGGCGAAGGTGTACTCGCAGATCCTTCCGTTTTCTTCGGGCCTCGATGAAATCAGGGCGCTGGACCCGGCGGGCATCATTCTCAGCGGCGGTCCCGCGAGCGTTCCGGAGGAAGGCTCGCCGCATCCCGACCGGGGCGTGTTTTCGCTGGGCATCCCGGTGCTGGGCATCTGCTACGGGATGCAGCTGATGGCCGTCACCCTTGGCGGGACGGTATCAGCTGCGAAAAGGCGGGAATACGGGCTTGCGGAAACGGAGCTCGACCAAAACTGCCCGCTTTTTCGCGGCATGCCGCCCCAAAACGCCTGCTGGATGAGCCACACCGACCAGGTGGATGCGCTTCCGCCGGGCTTTGTCCCGGCAGCGCGGTCCGGCAACTGCCCCGTAGCCGCGATGGCCGACGAAACAAGGCGCCTCTATGGGGTGCAGTTCCACCCGGAAGTGACCCATACCGCAGGGGGCATGCGGATCGTCGAAGCCTTTGTCATTGACATCTGCGGCTGCCGGGCGGACTGGGAGATCAGCGGTTTCGCCGCGCAGGCGGTCGAGCAGATCCGGCAAAAAGCGGGGGACGGCACCGTCCTTCTGGGCCTTTCCGGCGGGGTGGACAGCGCGGTGACGGCGGCGCTGGTCTATCGCGCGGTGGGCAACAGGCTTCACTGTGTGTTCGTGGATCACGGATTCATGCGCAAGGATGAGCCACGGATGGTCAGGGAGGTGTTTACCCGCGCCTTTCCCGTCAGCCTGGCCGCCGTCGACGCTTCGGAGAGGTTCATGGCGAAGCTCGCCGGCGTGGGCGACCCGGAGCGCAAGCGCAAGATCATTGGCGCCGAGTTCATCGGCGTATTCAGGGAGGAAGCGGCGAAACTGGGAAGGCTCGACCATTTCGCGCAGGGGACCATCTATCCGGACGTCATTGAGTCAGGCGCCGTCCAGGGCAGCACGGTCATCAAAAGCCACCACAATGTCGGCGGGCTCCCGGGCGAGCTGGGATTTTCAAGTCTGATCGAACCCCTTCGCACGCTTTTCAAGGACGAGGTCAGGGAACTCGGCCGCTATCTGGGCCTGCCGGAGGAGATCGTCAGCCGCCAGCCCTTCCCGGGGCCGGGGCTGGCCATCCGCGTCATCGGAGAGCTAACGCCGGAGAGGGTCTCCCTCGTCAGGGAAAGCGACGCGATCCTCAGGCAGGAGGTCGAAAAAGCGGGACTCGACCGCGAAATCGCCCAGTATTTCACCGTCCTGAGCGGCATCCGCTCCGTGGGGGTCATGGGTGACGTACGTTCCTACGACCACGCGATCGCCATCCGCGCCGTTACCACGGGGGATTTCATGACGGCGGACTGGGCGCGTGTCCCCTATGAGACGCTTGCCATCGTCAGCAGGAGGATCGTCAACGAGATCCCCGGGGTCAACCGCGTGCTTTTTGACATTACGGCTAAACCGCCGGCCTCCATCGAGTGGGAATGACTTCCGGAGACGCTATATGGCATCCGGCGGGATCGCGGGCCGCGGACCGAAATAGGCCGCCATCTGCGCGTCCGTGAGCGAAAACCATTCCTTGACCTGGTCGTAGCAGTAGGTCGGCCGCTTCTTGACGACGTTGCGCAAACGGTCTACGCGCGTGTTCCAGTATCTCAGGCAGCCATCGACGGTCAGCGGCTGGTCTGACGAGATGCTTTTCAGGTTGAGGGAGGCCCAGCGCTCGAAGTGCATCTGCATCTCCGGCTGGAGCAGGGCATGGCACTCATTCACCTGCGCGAGCATCACCGGGGTGGTCAGGGCCCTGAAGATCTCGCCGAAACGCCGCAGGAACCTGTCCTGCATCTCCCTGTTCTCCAGGATCTTGCGGATGAGCACGTTGCTGATCGCGTTGTTCACGCCGGTCCCCTTCGGGTTGAGGACCACCTTGATGCCGTTGGTGGTTGAGTTGAAGAGCCCGTAGTCAAGGTCGAAAAGGATCCATTTCCACTTGCTGCCCGGGACTTTGTAGAAGCGGATGTTTCCCGTGTCGGTGTTTGCGAAGAAAGCCTCGAAGATCATGTAATCAAAGTAATTGTCAATGTCAATGTTGTCCGTCAGGTATTTCAGGTCCTCTGCGATCTCCCCGGGCGACAGGGTTTTCGCCTTTGCGACCAGCTGCCTGTACTCCGCGTTGGAGCCATAGTAGGAGGCGCCGTTCCCTTCAAGGATGGTGAGGCCGTCGGCTTCCTCCATCGGTATCCCTTCGTGCTGGGCGACAAAATAGCGGCTGACGCGCTCCCTCAAGTTATAGTGGCCCCAGTACTGGCCGTTGAGGTAGACGATGACGGGCTGCCAGGCCTGATGGATGACGGTGGTATCGATGAGATCGACGAGCCTTGACTGGACCCCGTCCACCATCCGCGTCCAGACGCAGTCGTTGCCGCTCACGCGCAGGACAAAGGACTTGTACTCTTCGAAGGGGCGGTCCTCAAACAGGCTGGCTTGGAAGTACCTGTTTCCATAAGCCGCGCGCGCGGTGACCTTGAAGGATTTCTGCGGCATATCCAGGGAATACTGCCCGATGAGCCCGAACGTGGCGCCCTGGCTGAACAGCGTGCCCCCCGTTTCGTTGTCGAACATCTCCGCGTAGCCCGGCCGCTGGACTTTGCCGTAGAGCCGGTAAACGGGGTCGGGGTTCCTGAAGGGGATTTTTTCGTACTGCCTCAGGTCTACGCCTTCGCCCGCGGCGTACATGCCCGTCTTCGCGTTCCACAGTTCATCGGGGTCCGCAGCCAGGCAAACGACGGGAAGGGTGTAGTACGTCTTGAGCACATAGGTCGCCGTCACCGTTTCAGAAGGCTGCAGCCCCGGCTCAAAGGAGCGCGCCCGGATCACGCAGGTGTCGCTGACCCCGAAGGGGCCCCGGTATTCCATGCTGTTTGAGAGGGTGGGGATGGAACCGTCCGTCGTGTAGCGCAGCTGCGCCCCGTCCGGCCCGGAGATCGACAGGCTGAGGTTCTCCGCGTACAGCCCGCCCGGGAGCGACAGTTCCGGCCTGCGTGAGAAGCCGAGAAAACCGGCGCCGTTGGCGGCGCCCGGCGTTGGCGCGTCATAATAAAAAAAGCCGTCGCGGCCGATCGTCCTTCCGAAGGACACATTGGCGGGGAGCTCGGGGAGGACAATCCGGTCAAGCACCCTTCCTTCCGGGTCAGACAGCGTCATGACTTCTCCGCCGGCTTTGGCCAGCGTGTAGGACGCGTGCAGGGAGGCGGCGTTGGTCCCCGGATCGCTGCTCTTGTCAAGCAGGACGATCTTGTATTCGCCCGGCCAGATGGCAGTGCCCGCTGGGAACTGCCACTTCCGCGGCCAGCTGATGCTGTCGCTGAGGCCAAAGCCGGACAGATCCTGCACCTGGCCGGAACCGTTGTGCAGTTCCACCCAGTCGCTGGCCGGCTGACCGGGAACGGGCTCCACGGTGTCGTTGCTGCTCATGACCTCTGAAACGAACACGCCTGTCGGGTTGAGCGCAAGGAGATAGCGGTCGGCAAGCGCCGCGCCCACGGCATCGTTTGACGCGCCCGGCGTCGGGATGGAAAAAACCTGCCAGGAGCCGTTCAGGGGGTTACGGCCGTAGCTCTGGTCGGCGGGCAGGGAGGGGAACAGGATCCGGTCGACGAGCTGGCCCTGGCGCGTGCTCAGCGTGAGCGTTTCGCCCTCGGCGGAAAGCGAGAAGTTCGCATGGGGAAAGGCGGACGCGAGCGCCTTGTCCTTTCCGGAGCAAAACACCAGGTAGTAGCCGCCGGGAGGGATCCAGGCGCCCTGGGGGAAGACCCACTTGACGGGCCTGGTTTCGTTGTCGCTGAGTGCGTAGTGGCTCAAATCGATGGCTTCGGGACCCGCGTTGTAGAGTTCGATCCAGTCTGAAAGCTCTCCGTCCTCGTCCCGGAAACCGGAGCGCGCCGCCGCGATGAGTTCGTTGATCATCAGCGTGTCCGCGTCGATGGCGTAACGCCCCATATAGCTGTCGTGGCCCTCCGGCGTATTGGGATGCCCGGGCGAGAACTGCTCGCTTTTGAAAAAGGCCCCGTCCACTGAGACGCTCCAGGACTCATTGGCGTTCAATGTCGGGACCGCGACGGAATCGAGCAGGTAACCGGACCGGTCAAACAGGAAGGCGGCGCAGCCGACGGAAGCGAGTTTGAACTTGGCGTGGAAGGGCCTGCCCGCTTCGTTCAGGTTGGAATTGTCGCAAAATATGATGACGCGGCCGTCTGCCGCGAGCACGGTATCGGGAAAGATGAACTTTGCCTTGTCTTCCCGGTTGGAGAGGGACAGCCCTTTCAGGTTCATATCCGCCTCCGTGCTGTTCCACAGTTCCAGCCAGTCCGGGAAGTTCCCGTTCTCGTCTGGCAGGGCGGAGGCATTGTCAGACATGATCTCGCTGATGACCAGGCCCTTGTGCTCTGATACGATAGTCCCGTCGGCGCTGACGTTGAGCGCCTTGCCCAAGGGCTCGCGCGGCGCCGCCACGATGAACAGGACAAGAAAAAGCAGGCAAAACAAAAGCATGAACGCGCGCTTTTCGCGCCTTCTGCCGCTTCGGGCCCTTGGCTTCTGCGTTGAAGGCATGCCTGTCTGCTCCTTGAGGACGCCTGTCAGACGTATTCGCGAAGGACCAGATCCGTCTGGCCCTCGTTGAGGGATCTCTCGATGCGGATCACTTTGGGATGGCCCGCGTATTCCTCCAGCAGCATTTCCTTCAGCGCGCTGCCCCCGCGGTATCCGTGGACGACCCTGAGACGGTAGTCCGCGGCGGTGGCCCTGCGCAGCGCGGCGTTCATCGCCGCCCTCGCCTGGCGCACGTTCATCCCGTGAAGGTCGATCTCCACTTCTTCCCGCGGCCTTTCTCCCCGTTGGGTCCCATCTTCGGCGGCGTTGCCGGTGCTGCCCCGGCAATGCTGCCGCCCGGAGGGATTATACCGTCCTGCGGGGAGCGGGGCAAGCCGGGATCCTGCGGCCGGCCCGCGCGGCCCGCCTTTTTACAATCCCTTTCCACAAGGCGGCAGCCCTGCCGGCCCCGGCGCGGAGGGAATCCCCGGAGGCGGACAGACGCCTTGCGCGACGGCGGAGAGGATGAAGTCAAGATAGTCGGCGGCGATGTC
>CAZLYF010000108.1:0-12644 GCA_964563725.1 uncultured Oscillospiraceae bacterium | reverse complement strand
CCTCAATCACTTTCCTTCAGCCTCCTCTCCAGCGCCGCGATCGCCTTGCTCAGGGAGAACGTCAGCGCGAAATAGATGACGCCCACGACGAGCAGGGGCTCGATCACCAGGAACATGTTGCCGCTGATCGTCTTGTACTGCGTCATCAGGTCGCCCACGAAAAAGGTCGAGGCCAGCGAGGTCTCCTTGATCACGGTGACGAATTCGTTGCACAGCGCCGGCAGGATGTTTTTGACCGCCTGGGGGAAGACGATGCGCGCCATCGCCTGCCTGGCATTCAGGCCCAGCGACCTGGCCGCCTCGGTCTGGCCGTAGTCCACCGCCTGGATGCCCGCGCGGACGATCTCGCAGACATAGCCCGCGGAGTTGAACACCAGGGCCACGCAGATGCAGGCGAACTTGGACAGGTTGAGCATCGGCACGAGGTCGGGCAGCAGAAAATAGAAGAAATACAGCTGCAGCAGCAGCGGCGTGCCGCGGACGAGCTCCACATAGCCCGTGGCCAGCAGGGAGACCGCCCTGAACCTCGAGCGCCGCATCAGCGCCAGGAAGGAACCGACGATCACGCCGCCCGTCACCGTGATCGCCGACAGCAGCAGCGTGTACAGCAGCCCCTGTACGAACAGGCCGCCGTAGCGGCTGAGCACCTTGTTCAGGTTGGGGATCAGGTTGTCAAGCATCGTCCCGGCTCCTTTCCCGCCGGGGTCTCCCGCCGGCGAAAGCCTCGGTTTTCACCACTGCGTCCAGGATCATCTGAGGGCTCACCGGATAGGGGAGGCGCTCCATGTCCGGCTGGCGCGCGGCGTCCTTCAGCAGGCTCCGCAGACCGGCCCCGGCGGGGTCCACGCCCAGGTCCGCAAGGCAGGCGGGCGCGCCCAGGGAGCGCAGCAGGCCGAGGACCTCCGCGGCTTTTTCCTCCTGCCCGTCCATCAAAAGCTGCACCAGCGTCCCCCAGGCGACGACGTCCCCGTGCAGGCAGCCTTCCCGGACGGCGGGCAGGGCCTCCAGCGCGTAGTAGAGGGAATGGGCCAGGGCGCCGTTGAACTCCTCGCTGATCAGCAGCGACACGATGCCCGTGCTGACGACGCAGCACTGGACCGCGGTCTTCAGCGCCAGGCTGTCCGTCCCGCGCCCGCAGTCGCGCAGGGCCTCCGCCCCGATGTCGAGGAGGGGCCCGTAGCAGGTCGCGGCCGCGGCCAGCGCCAGGCTGTCGCGGTAGCCGAGGCGCGCGCCCCGGGCCGCGAAGGCGCTCTCAAAGTACTTGGCCAGGCTGTCCCCCATGCCCGCGCGCAGGTACTGCGCCGGCGCGCGCGCGATGACGCCCGTATGGATGAAGGCGTGGGCGGGCGGGGCGTCGAGGAACAGAAAGCGCTCGAAGGACCCGTCGTCCCGGTACAGGATCGACAGGGCGGTCACAGCCGCGCAGGTCGCCGCGATGGTGGGGAGCGTCACGACCGGAAGCCCCGTCAGCTGCCCGCAGGCCTTCACCGTGTCCAGCGCGCGCCCGCCGCCCACCCCCGCCAGCAGCCCGGCCCCGCATTCCTCCGCCCGGCGCGCGAGGCCGAGCGCGGCCTTCATGGTGCAGTTGCCGCCGCAGCGCACCGGGCCCGTGACCGTGAGGCCGCTGCCGGCAAGCGCCCCTTCGAGTTCCCCCCAGGCGGCGGCCAGGGCCTTTTCGCCGCCCGCCACGAGGACGCGGCCGTTGGCCGGGCGCGCGGCGCCGGGAAAGCCCGCGTAGGCGTCCCCGCCGATGCTGTAGCGGGGCAGCAGGACCGTCCCCTTTTCTTCCCGCGGCGCGCTGTTCACAGCTGACCGAGGCGTTCCAGGCGCCTGAGGGCCTCCGCGAGCGTCGCTTCCTCCCTGGCGAAATGCAGCCGCATCAGGTGGCCGACCGGCTCCCTGAAGAAGCTTGAGCCGGGCACGGCGGCGACGCCTACGTTCCTGGCCATCCATTCGCAGAAATCGAGGTCGCTGAAGCCCTTGAAGCGGGGAAGGGCAAGGTAGCCGGAGATGTCCGCCAGCACGTAGTACGCGCCCTGGGGGACGTTGTGCGGGATGCCCGCCCGGTCAAGGCCGCTCAGGAAAAAATCCCGCTTGCGCGTATACAGTTCCTTGAGCCACCGGTAGTAGTCCTCCCCCATCCTGAGGCCCTCCACCGCGGCCGCCTGCAGCGGCGAGGCCGCCCCGACGGTCAGGAAGTCGTGCACCTTCCGGGCCCCCTCGATCGCGTCCCCCGGCCCGATCAGGTAGCCCAGGCGCCAGCCCGTCACCGAATAGGTCTTTGAAAGGGAACTGCAGGTGAGGCTCCGCGGGAACATGCCGGGCAGGGACGAAAAACGCGTGTGTTCCCAGGGGTCATACACGATGTGCTCATAGACCTCGTCGGTGATCACGAAGGCGTCGCAGCGTTCGGCGAGCCGGCCGATGAACAGGAGCTCTTCCCGCGAGAACACCTTTCCGGTGGGGTTGGAGGGATTGCATACGATGATCGCCTTGGGCCGCTGTTTGAAGGCCTCCTCCAGCCTTTCCGGGTCGAAGCCGTAGTCCGGGGGCAGCAGCGGCACAAAGAGGGGCTCCGCGCCCGAGAGGATCGCGTCCGCGCCGTAGTTCTCGTAGAAGGGGGAGAAGACGATCACCTTGTCGCCCGGATTGCAGACGGCCAGCATCGCGCACATCATCGCTTCGGTCGCGCCGCAGGTGACGACGATCTCCCTTTCCGGGTCGATCGCCCGCCCCACGGCGGCGCCCTGCTTTTGGGCGAGCGCCTCCCTGAAGTCGGGGGCGCCGAAGGTCACGGAATACTGGTGCGGCCCTTCCGCGGCCACCTGCGCAAGCCTGCCGGTCAGGGCCGGGGGCGGGGGAAAATCCGGAAAGCCCTGGGACAGGTTGATCGCGCCGTGCGCGTCGCTGACGCGCGTCATGCGGCGAATGACGGACTCCGTGAAAGTCGATACGCGGCGGCTGAGCTGAGGCATGGCGTTTCTCCTTGAATACACATCGCCCCGCGCGAAGGCAGGGGCACTATAGCACATGGGCTTCCGTTTGTACAGAAAATTTATAAATATGTGTTGACGCGCATAATTATCCGTGTTATCCTAGGCGCATCCCACGCTTGAAGGAGGAACCGATCATGAAAAAGACCCTTTGCCTCGCGCTTTCGCTGCTGATGCTCCTCTCCCTCGCTTCCGCCCTGGCCGAGACCGCGGGCGGCACGCGCCTCAAATCCATCAAGGAAAGCGGGAAGCTGATTGTCGCCACCTCGCCCGACTGGCCGCCCTACGAATTCAAGGACCTGGAAGGCAACTACGTGGGCGCGGACATCTCCCTCGCCCAGTTCATCGCCGACAAGATGGGCGTGGAGCTGGAGATCCTCGAGCTGGACTTCGCCGCGGTGCTCGCCGCAGTCGCCGCGGGCAAGGCGGACCTGGCCATCGCGGGCCTGACGGTGGTCGAGGAGCGCAGGGAATCGATGGAGTTTTCCGACTTCTACTACACCGAGGGCGAGCAGGTCATCGTCATCCTCAAGGAGAACGCGGAAACGCTGAAGACCTTCGCGGACTTCACGGGCAAGACGGTCGCCGCGCAGAACGCCACGCTGCAGCAGGAACTGGTGGAAAAGCAGCTGCCCAACGCGAAGCTGGAGCTCATCACGGATGTCAAGGACGCGGTCATGATGGTGCTGGCGAAGAAGGTGGACGGCCTCGCCATCGCCACGGTCGTCGCCAACGAGTTCATCGACAACTACAAGGAGCTGACGGTCAGCGGCGAGCACTTCAACGTCGAGGACCAGGGCAACATCATCGCGGCGCCCAAAGGGGAGACCGCGCTCATCGCGGCGGTCAACGAGATCGTCAAGGAAGTGGTCGACAACGGGCTCTTCCAGACCTGGCACGCCGAGGCGACTGAGCTGATGAAGTCCATGAACCAGTAAACCTCACGGGGAACCCCCCTTTGGCCGGCAGCTGAGCTGCCGGCCTTTCTTGACGATGCCGGAGAGAGACCCCATACTGGGGCCGGCAGCTGGATCCCCGGCCCTGACCGCCGCGACAGGATCCCCCTCACGGAGCGAAGCCTTTGAGCGTTGATTTTTCCACCTTCCTCGCCATGTTTCTGTCCAGCCCCCTGCTGGCCGTCACCGCGCTTCTGACCCTGGGCGTCATCCTCGTCAACGGCTGGACCGACGCGCCCAACGCGATCGCCACCTGCGTGTCCACCCGGGCGATTTCTCCGCGCGCGGCCATCCTGATGGCGGCGCTGTTCAATTTTATCGGCGTCCTGGTCATGACGACGCTCAATTCGAAGGTCGCCATGACCATCTACCATATGGTGGATTTCGGCGGGGATGCGCAGGAGGCCTCGGTGGCGCTGTGCGCGGCGCTGCTGGCCATCGTCGTCTGGGCGACGGCCGCCTGGAAGTTCGGGATCCCCACCAGCGAAAGCCACGCGCTGATCGCCGGCCTCTCCGGCGCGGCCATCGCGCTTCATGGCGGCATCGCGGGCATCAACCCGGCCGAATGGGTCAAGGTGCTCTACGGCCTGGCGCTCTCAACCCTGCTGGGTTTCGCGTCGGGATTCGCCACGGTCAGGGGGATCGAGGCGGTTTGCCGGCAGATCGACCGGCGCAGGACGCTGGGCTTTTTCAAATACGGCCAGATCTTCGGCGGCGCGGCGATGGCCTTCATGCACGGCGCGCAGGACGGCCAGAAATTCATGAGCGTCTTTCTGATGGGCATCTTTCTCGCCGCGGGGCGGGCGGACACGGCCGTGTTCGTCATCCCGCTGTGGCTGATGCTGCTGTGCTCGGCCGTGATGGGCCTGGGCACGTCCATCGGCGGCTACCGCATCATCAAGTCCGTCGGCATGGACATGGTGAGCCTCAAGCCCCACCAGGGCTTCTCCGCGGACCTCGCCGGCGCCGCCTGCCTGCTGCTGTCCTCCCTGACAGGCGTCCCGGTGAGCACCACGCACACCAAGACCGCCGCAATCATGGGCGTAGGCGCCGCCAAGCGCCTGTCCGCCGTCCGCTGGTCCGTCGTACAGGACATGGTGTTCACCTGGCTGATGACCTTCCCGGGCTGCGGCCTGCTGGGATACCTGATGGCGAAGCTGTTCATCCTCCTGTTCTGACGCGCCGCCGGCCGTCAGCCCCCCTGCTTTCAGGGCAGGACAACCATGAAAGGCGCAGGAATGTTTGGAAAGCGGGACGCGTACGATTACTTCCAGGGTTTCATCGGTCTGGCGGACTGCGCGCTGCGCGCCGCCGAATACCTCAAGGACACCGTGGACCATTTCCAGCCCGGGGAACTCCCGGCCAGGATGGACGCGATGCACCTGATCGAGCATGAGGCGGACGACATCAACCACCGCACCACCGACCGTCTCGCGAAGGAATTCCTCCCCCCCGTCGAGCGGGAGGACATCGCGCGGCTGTCCATGGAGTTTGACGACGTTGTCGACGACGTCGACGACATCATGCGCCGCATGGGCATGTTCGGCGTCACGCGGCTCCGTCCCGAGACCGCTGAGTTCTGCGCGCACATGGTGGAATGCGCCGCGGCGCTCAAGGCCCTGGCGAACGAGTTCAGGCACTTCAAAAAATCAAAAAAGATCAGGGACTGCCTGATCAGGATCAACGCCCTGGAGACCCGCGGCGACACCCTCCACTACAACGCGGTCAAACGGCTTTTCGAGGAAAAGGGGGACCCGCTGCAGACGCTTGTCTGGAAGGAGATCATCGAGGACTTCGAGCACTTTTTCGACGACTGCGAGGACGTGGCCGACGTGATCAAGGGCGTGGTGCTCAAGAACACCTGAAGGATCTGTCCAGGGCGCAGCGGCCGGCCGCTCCGTCTTGGGAGAAGGCCGGCCGCATGTGCGCCGCGCGGCCCCGGGCTGCCGGCTCCCTCAGGTTTCCGACTGTCCGAAACGGTTGAACCAGGCGCGCTCGCCGAAGGTTTTCTTCACGGCACGCTCCGTTTTGCCGGCAGGGACGCCGACGGGCAGGAAGACCACGAGTTCCTGATTGCCGGGCACGCCCAGGGCCTTCGCCATCCGCTCCGCGACGCTCCCTTCCCCCGTAAGGAGGCTGCGTTTCACGTAGCCCTCCACCCAGCAGCTCGCGTAGCCCAGGGCGGTGATGGCGAGCAGCATGTTCTCGACCGCGGCGGCGTAGTCCTGCACACGGTAGCTGGGTTCCTCGCCCGCGGCGGGCCTGCGCGACAGCACGCAGACCGCCGCCGGCGCGGAGGCGAAGCCCGGTTTGCCCAGCAGTTCCGCCAGCCGTTTGAGCGCGGACGGGTCGTCCACGCCGATCAGGCTCACGGTCTGCCTGTTGCAGCCGGAGGGCGCGGCCAGCCCCGCCTCCAGGATGGCCTGAAGATCGTTCCTGGGCACGGAGCCCGGCCGGAAGGGGCCCCGGCAGCTGTACCTTTTCCGAATGGCTTCCGTCAGTTCCATGCGCGTTTCCTCCTTCCGGGCGGTCAATCGATATTCACTGCATCGAAGGGGACGCATCCGCGCAGCAGGCCGGCCGAGGTCCAGGCCTCCACGTAGGCCCAGGCCTCGCGGTTCAACAGCGTCGTGAGAAAGGTGACCCGGTCGCCCGCGCGCAGCGTCGCCAGCGGGGCGTAGCTGCCCACGGGGTCGTCGGTGATGGAGCAGCCGCGGCTGATCGCCGCCTCGCGGTAATCGAAGGACAGGGGGTCGCTGTATACCCCTCCCCGGATCGTGGAACCGTTCACGTAACCGATGCGCGCGCCCCCGGCGTTGGTGCGGTAGAGCACCATCAGCCAGCCGCCGTCCCAGCCGGCGACGTACACCGTGCCGTTGGTGCTTGTCACCGCCTTCCCTCCGGCGGCGCGCAGGTACTGCGTGCCCGGGCCCGTATAGACAGTCAGCCGCTGCCCCGGCTCGAACAGGTACTCCTCAAAAAGGTCCGGGATATTGTACAGGTCCGGCTCAAGGTTTGGCAGGGTCTTCCCGCCCGGGTTCCTGGTGCCCATGTCGCGCATCTGCTGGCGCACCTGCTTGACCAGCTGCTCGTTGTCCCACTCCAGGTTGCTCAGCTGCTCGTAGCACTCGGTCTTGGTCAGCACCGGGTTCATCCTGTACCAGCTTTGCCGGCTGAACCAGCGGTCGTAGGAGCCTCCCGGGTTGAAGGGGTAGCCGTGGCGGGCGAAGATCTCGTTGAGGATGTACCCGAGCGCTTCGTACTGCCATTCCCAGAGCTCGCAGGACGTCAGTTCCCGCCTGTCGCTGTCGGGGATGATGTAGAAGTTGGAGGCGGACGCCTCCAGCGGCGCCATGCAGGCGGCGGCCAGCATCGCCGCCGCCACCAGGGAAAGGACGCGCCTTTTCATGGGCTCCCTCCTTTTTCGCGCGCCCGCGCGTATGGAACGGCGAAGTCGCGCCTGCTGTGCTTTTTCGTTTGGACGCTCCTGAAGCGTCCCCCGCGTCAGGCTGATTGTAGGACGCGCGCCTCCCGCTGTCAAGGCGGACCGGACGGGTCACGAAGCGAAGGCCGCCCCGCTGCGGGACGGCCTTCGCTTCGTTTTCGGGCGGCGATTACCGCGCCTGGTAGGCCTCGTACGCCTTGTTCACCGCCTCGATCACAGCCTCACTCGTGTAGGTCGCGCCCGCGATGGCGTCGATGTCCGCCGCGGCCAGCGGGGGCGTCTTTCCGATGAACAGGCTGGTAAAGGCCTCCTCCTGCGCCTGCGTGCCGATGCCGGGCGTCTCCGCGAAATCTTCCCCGCCCACGGCGAGGGACGCGATCGCGCCGTTTTCGTCAAAGGTGACAGCAACGGGGACCGGCCCCGCGAATCCCTGCGCGGAACCCGAGTAAAGCTGCGGTTCCTCGGCCGGAACTTCTGCCGGAACCTCCGCCGGAACCTCTGCCGGAACCTCTGCCGGAACCTCCGCCGGAACCTCTGCCGGAACCTCCGCCGGAACCTCTGCCGGTTCTTCCGCAGCCTTTTCCTGCGCGTCTTTCAGGTCCGCTGCCGCCTGGGTCAGCTGTTCTTCCAGGGCTGTCTTTTCCTTCGCCAGCGCATCCGCCGTTTCATTTGCGGCGGCCAGGTCCTTGTCCGCCTGGGCAAGCTTTTCTTCCAGGGCTGCCTTCTCCTTGGTCAGCGTCTCAGCCGCCGTCTTCGCCGCAGCCAGCTCCCCTTCGATCTTCCCCTTCTCGGCCGTCAGGGTTTCCAGCCCGCCGGCCGCCGCCGCCTTCTCCTCCGTCAGGAGGGCAAGCTGCGCGCTGGCGGCAGCCAGGTCCTCTCCCGCCTTGGCCAGCTGCGCCGCCAGCGCTTCCTTTTCTCCGGCCAGCGTATCGGCCGTCTCCTTCGCCGCCTTCAGGGCTTCCTCAAGCGCGGCCTTATCGCCGGAAGCGGCCTCCAGCAGGCCGGCCGCCGCCGTCTTCTCCTCCGCTAGCAGGGCAAGCTGCGCGTTGGCGGCAGTCAGGTCCTCTCCCGCCTTGGCCAGCTGCGCCGCCAGCGCTTCCTTTTCTCCGGCCAGCGCCTCGGCTGCCGCCTTCGCTGCCGCCAGTTCCTCCGCCAGTTTCCCCTTATCGGACAGCGCGGTCTCCATCACGCTGTTCGCCGCTGTTTTTTCCTCCGTCAGCGTCACGACCTGCGCTCTTGTCGCTGCCAGGTCCTTGCCCGCCTGGGCCAGCTGGTCGCTCAGGGTCTGCTTGCCGTTTTTCAGGGATTCGATCTCCAGCTTCGCCGCGTTGAGGTCCTTGACCAGGCCTTCCTTTTCCGTAACAGCTGTTTCAAGGTCTGTTTTCGCCGTGACCAGCTCTCCGGTCAAGCTGGCCGCCTCTTCGCGGATGGCGGCGGCTTCAAGGCTGAGGTCTTCGATCTCCTTGTCAGACGCTGCCTTCGCCGCTGCCAGCGCCGCTTCCTTTTCGGCAAGCAGTTCTCCCTCGCGGGTTGCCAGCGCCGCTTCCTTTTCGGCAAGCAGCTCGGCTTCGCGGGCCGCCAGCGCGGTGTCCTTCTCGGCCGTCAGCCCGCCCCTGAGGTCCGCCAGGGCGGTCTCCTTTTCGGCAAGCAGCTCGGCTTCACGTGCCGCCAGCGTCTCGGCCGCCTGGGCCTTCGCGGTTTCAAGCGCCGTTTCCAGTTCCGTGGCCTTCGCGTTCGCCGCCGCGGCCTCGTCCTTGAGCTGCTTCGCCTCGCCCGCGGAGGTTTTGATCTGCCCGTCGAGACTGTTGGCGCGGTTGTTGTTGACGACCGCGAACACAACGGCGACGACCAGGGCGATCGCCAGTATCCCGATGAGCGTCTTTGCTGTCTTGTTCATCCCGGTTCCTCCCCAAATGCGCATATTGCCTTGCCCGCAAGGTACCACAAAAAGCGGGCGCAGTCAATCTTTTGCGGCGCCTGCGCCTTTCTTCCCGGGGGGGGAAGACTGCCCCCGCCCCGGTCATTCCACGGTTACGGATTTGGCCAGGTTGCGGGGCTTGTCCACGTCGTTGCCGTTGAGCGCGGCCATGTAGTAGGCAAACAGCTGCAGGGGCAGGATGGTGATCGCCGGCTGCAGCTCGTCGGACAGCCAGGGGACGCGCACGCAGTGGTCCGCGGCCTGTTCCGCCTCTTCGTCACCCTCCAGCGCCACAGCCAGCACGACGGCGCCCCTGGCCCGGACCTCCTGGATGTTGCTGAGCATTTTTCCGCGCAGCCTTTTCTGGGTAAGCAGCGCGATCACCAGCGTCCCCTTCTCGATGAGGGAGATCGTCCCGTGCTTGAGTTCGCCCGCCGGGGAGGCCTCCGAGTGGATGTAGGAGATCTCCTTGAGCTTGAGGGAAGCTTCCAGCGAGAGGGAATAGTCGATGCCCCTGCCGATGAAGAAGATGTCCTTGCAGCTGAAAAAGAGCGAGGCAAGATACTGGATCTGCCCGTGGCTGGCAAGCGTCCTTTCCGCCAGGCCCGGCAGGGCGAGCAGCGCCTGCTGCGCCCGGGCGAGCGCGTCGCCGGAAAGCCTGCCGCTTTCCTGCGCGAGGAAGCAGGAAAGGATCGCCAGCGCGGCGATCTGCGCGGTGTAGGCCTTCGTGGTCGCGACGGCGATCTCGGGCCCCGCCCAGGTATAGAGCGCGTGGTCCGCCTCACGGGCAACGGTGGAGCCCACCACGTTGACGATCGCAAGCGTCCGGGCCCCCCGGCGCTTCGCCTCGCGCAGCGCGGCGACCGTGTCGGCCGTTTCGCCGGACTGGCTGATGACCACCACCAGCTGTCCCGGATGGAGCACGGGTTCCCTGTAGCGGAATTCCGAAGCGATGTCCACCTCGACCGGGATGCCCAGCTGCTGTTCGATCAGGTTCTTGCCGAGACGCCCCGCATGGTAGGCGGACCCGCAGGCCACGATGTGGATCATGCCGAGCTTCTGAAGCCAGTCCGCGTCGAAGCGCAGGCCGTCCAGGCAGAAACGCCCGTCCTTGATCCGGGGGCGGATCGTCTCCCGCAGCGCCGCGGGCTGCTCCATGATCTCCTTCATCATGAAGTGCTCGTAGCCGCCCTTTTCCGCGGCGGACACGTCCCAGTCCACATGAAAGGGCTCCTTGCCGATCGGCTCCTCGTCCACGCTGAAAAAGGCGATGGCGTCGGGACTGAGCAGCGCGATCTCCCCGTCCTCCATCAGGTACACGTCGCGGGTGAGGCTGAGGATGGCGGGGATGTCCGACACGATGTAGTTTTCGCCCTCCCCCCGTCCCACGATGAGCGGGCTGTCCCTGCGGACGGCCGCGATGCAGCCGGGCTCGTCGAGGCTCAGGACGCCCAGGGCGTAGGAGCCTTCCAGGCGCTGCGCCACGCGGGCGAGGGTCTTCACCAGGCCGCCCCCGTCGTAGTACTCGATCAGGTTGGAGATCACTTCCGTATCCGTCTCGGACTGGAAGCTGAAGCCCCGGGAGATCAGCATCTCCTTGAGGGCCCTGTAGTTTTCGATGATCCCGTTGTGCACGACGGCGAAGCGGCCGTTTTGGGACAGGTGCGGGTGGGAATTCCGGTCCGACGGCTCCCCGTGCGTCGCCCAGCGGGTATGCCCGATGCCGACGCTCCCGGGCAGGTCCGTCCCGCCGCGCGTCATCTCCGCCAGCAGCCTGAGCCGGCCTCTGGTCTTCCTGACCAGAATACCGCCGTCCCCGATGACCGCGACGCCCGCGGAATCGTAGCCGCGGTACTCGAGCTTCCGGAGCGCCTCAAGCAGGATCGGCGCCGCCTGGCGCGGTCCCGCGTATCCCATGATGCCGCACATAAACCCATCCCCCCCCTCTTCCTCATGCCGCGGGACGCCGCCCGCGATCCCCCGGCAGCCTGCCGGGCCATCATAGCACAGTTCAGGGCCTGAGCTCAGCGGCAGCTCAGCCCCCCGGCCGTTCCGCGCGGCGGGCCGCGGCGCGGACGAAGGCCAGGAACAGCGGGTGGGGCCTGTCCGGGCGGCTCCTGAATTCGGGATGGAACTGCACGGCGACAAAGAAGGGATGCCCCGTCAGCTCGATGATCTCCATCAGCCCCGTGTCCGGGTTCCGGCCGGAAAAGCGCAGGCCCTTCTCCTCGAAGGCCTCCAGATATGCGCTGTTGAACTCGTAGCGGTGGCGGTGCCTTTCAAACACCTTCGGGGCGCCGTAGGCCTCCCTTGCCAGGGAACCCTCCCGCAGCTCGCAGCTGTAGGCGCCCAGGCGCATGGTTCCCCCGAGGTTTTGGAGGTTCTGGTCCGGCATCAGGCAGATGACGGGGTCGGGCGTGTCCGTCATCACTTCCGTCGTGTGCGCTTCGCGCAGGCCGAGGACGTGACGGGCAAACTCGATCACGGCGACCTGCAGCCCAAGGCAGAGCCCCAGGAAGGGGATCCCGTTCTCCCTGGCGCAGCGCACGGCGGCCATCTTGCCGTCCAGCCCCCGCGCCCCGAAGCCTCCAGGCACCAGAACGCCCTGGGCCCCGGCCAGCCGCGCCGCGGCTCCCGCCTCGTCCAGTTCCTCCGCCCGGACCCAGAGGATCTCCACCCGCCGGCCCGCGCGGATGCCTGCGTGCTTGAGCGCCTCCACCACGCTCATATAAGCATCGGGCAATTCCACGTATTTTCCCACCAGCGCGATGCGCACAGGCTCCGCGCACTCCCTGTCGGCCTTCACCACCGCTTCCCAGGCGCTCAGGTCGCAGGGGGCCCCGCGCAGCCCAAGGAGCTCGCAGACCTTGCCGTCGAGCCCTTCCCCGTGCAGGCGCAGCGGGATCTCATAGAGCGTGTCGGCGTCGATGTTCTGGAACACGCGGCCCGCCGGCATGTTGCAGAACATGCCGATCTTTTCCCGGACCGCCGCGGGGACGGGCACTTCGCTGCGGCAGACCAGCAGGTCCGGCTGGAGCCCCAGCGCGCCGAGTTCCTTGACGGAGTGCTGGGTCGGCTTCGTCTTGATCTCTCCCGCCTTGCGCAGGAAGGGAACCAGCGTCACATGGATGAGCAGGGTATCCGCCCTGTCCTTCTCAAAGCGGATCTGCCGGATCGCCTCCAGAAAGGGCTGCCCCTCGATGTCGCCGACGGTGCCGCCGACTTCGACGATGACGACGTCGGGGTCCCCCCCGCCCTCCGCCGCGGCGAAGATGTTCCGCTTGATCTCGTCGGTGATGTGGGGGATGATCTGCACCGTCGCCCCCAGATAG
>CAZLYF010000107.1:0-12658 GCA_964563725.1 uncultured Oscillospiraceae bacterium | reverse complement strand
TTGCCGGGTTCGGTGTTTCACCGAACTATATTGCATGCACCGAACTGGCGCACTGGCGCTTACGCCGAGTACAAAACGATGCCGGAAGCCGGCATGATATTGTACTCACCGCCCAACCTGAGCCATGAGGAAGCGGCCGCCTTGCCCTACGGTGGATTGCTGGCGCTGTCATTTCTTCGCGGGAAGATCAACAGAGGGCAAAGAGTCCTGATCTACGGCGCGTCCGGAGCGGTAGGAACGGCTGCGGTCCAGCTGTCCAAATGCTTCGGCGCGCAGGTCACCGGCGTCTGCGGCAGCTCGAATATGGACTTGGTGAGGACACTCGGCGCCGAAGACGTCATTGACTACAGGAAGGAAGATCCTGGGGCAAGGGGAGCTGTCTATGACCTTGTATTTGACGCTGTCGGCAGGAGAAAGAGCAAAGGCTTTCAATACAAGAACAACCTTTCGCCAAAGGGAAGGTATATTTCGAATGATTCAGGCGCCCCAAAGCTGTTTCGCGAAGACCTGGTCCTGCTCAAGGAGCTGGCAGAAAATGGAAAAATCCATCCAGTCATTGACAGATGCTATCCGCTGGAGCGAATGGCCGACGCGCACAGGTATGTGGATCAGGGGCATAAAAAGGGTAACGTAGTCATGTCCATCGGCCGCGCCTGACAAGCTTGCTCGAATCCCCGCAGCACCGCGCCGGGCTGCTGCCCGGATAACGGGGTGCAGGCAAAAGCCGCAAGCGTCAGCCTCTATTGTGGCACTGTTCGAAAACCAGGTGCGGGGTTCCTGGCAGATCGTGCCCCGCGAGCTTGACAGCCTGATGCAGGACAAACGCGGCGGGCGCCTCCCCACCGTGACCCAGGCGCTGCATAAAAATGAAAAGAATCGATATCCGGAGGCTGAAGGACGCGAGGGGAGCCTGACCTTATAGCCCCCAGGCCCCCAGAGCGCCTGGCCCGGGCGGATCTTTCCGGGCGGACGGCGCTATTCACCCTCTTCCTGCGGCTGCATGCCCCTGAGCAGCTTCGCCATCATCCAGCCGGTCCTGCCTTCGACCCAGACCTGTTTCCAGTACTCGCCCCCGCCGGTCACGATGACGGGGGTGCCGTTCAGGTACAGGCCCAGGGAGTCGGAATCCGTGCTGGCGCGCCTGCGCAGGTGCGCGCCCTGCCCGCCGGGGTTGTCGACCACCGTCAGGCTGCCCTCAGGCTGGGGAAGGGCGGCTGTGCCCTCGATATCGGCGTAGGGCGGCTGCGGCGCAACGCCCCAGGCCATCATGAAGCCGGTGCGCCCGTCCTCCGTCAGCACATGGACAAAGTCTTCCGTTACACCCAGGACGCGCACAGGCTTCCCGTTGGAATAGGCCGCCTTGGTTTCCGACTGGAAGGACTGGGCGGACCTGAGGTTCAGCCCGGGGTCGTCCGGGTTTGAGACAGTGACTGTGGGGATCAAGGAGGCAATGCTGCCTGCCGGCGCGTCCAGCGCCAGGTACCTCTCCTCAAAGCAGCCGTTAAGGTCGCCGATGCGCACCCCTACCCAGCCGTTCCGGGGCTGACTCACAACGACCGCTGTGACCCCGTTGTAGTATTTGCCCAGGCTTTTGGCGCTGTCCCGCGGCTGCGAACGCAGGGGGACGCGCAGATAGGGGTCCGGGCTGTTCACGGTGGCCAGGCTGACGCCGTCTTCGGGGCCTTTGGGACGAAGGCCCTCCGGCGGCGTCCAGCCCGCCAACCCTTCGCCCGCCTCGTTGAACACGAGGACCTCAGCCCATCCCCCGCTCAAGGCCAGCATCTCAAAGGCCTCGCCGGCAGACAGTTCCCGGATGACGCCGGAGGCGCTGTCGGCATTTTGGTAGACGGGCCTGGCCGCGCCCGCGTTCAGCCAGAGAGGGGGCCGGACCGCAAAATTCACCGCCTCTGCTCCGGCAGCAAGGGACAGAAGCAGGGAAAGCAGGAGCAGAAACAGGAAAGGCGCGCGCTTGTTTCTATTCATGATTATCCTCCTGGAAGGGCCGATCTGACCCCTTCGGATTATACCCCATCTGCCGGTCGAATGGCCAAAGGCAATTTGACGCGTCGGGCTCAGCGCCCGCGGGAAAGACATTGCAGAAAAAACACAGCCATATTGCTGCCAGTGATTCTGCTGCAGCGCTGTCATCCCTTGGCAGACGTATTTGATGCACGCATCCTTTGGGATTACAATGAGAAAAAAGGGGGCCTGGATATGAAGCGCAGATGGGTGGACAGCATCACCCTGTCGGACGACGCCGGCACCAAAGGCTCCTGGGAGCAGGTGGGCTACCCCAACGACGCCGATGTCACGCCGCAGCAGTTGCACGGCGGGGGCTTGAGCAAAGCCTTGTACATGGACCTGTCATGAGCGGCCGCGGCCCCGCGCGGCATGGATGCCCTCTGCGCTCCTGACCGTGGGGCCGTTGGCGGTCAGGCAAAAGGGATGGCCCACCTGTTCAATCATGACGAGGCGCTGCCTGCCGCGGCCGCGTCCCCGCTTCTGATTGGATGCCGAACAACGGTCTTCATCTTGTCTGAAGCCGTTTTTCTCGGGTCGCTCAGGTATATTTCATGGTGCCTGAGGACGGCGCCGTCAGGCAGCGTTTCAGATATGGCGCTGACATATCCCCTGGAGGCAGCAAAGCGGTCGATCGCCTGAACGGTGGCCGCTTCCGTTTCATAAGGCCCCACATGCATCATCTGCACGCAGAGCCCTTCCGTGAACTCCCGAAGCCTTGCCCCGGAAGCGTCAAGCCGCGGCTTTTTCCTCTTCAATTCGGCAACGGCCCATGCGAATACGTCCTCTGTGACAAATTCAGGCTGCCGGATCATCGCGGTCCATATCAGCCTGTCTTTTTGGACAGTGCCGGTGGGACGGCCCTCCTCCGTATGCCACAGCCCTTCCAGTGGCGGGACGACATAGTCCATATAGCAGGCCGGGGCTTTCCCGCTCTTATGGCTCATCTTGATGGTGTAGGACAGGCCGTAGAGCAGTTCTGTCGCCTGCGCGAATTCCCCGGCCTCTTCATTGGGATCTCCCCTGCCTACGACGGTGATGAACGTCATCTTTGGCACGTCGACGATCACCGGAACCGCCTTGGGCTGGTACAGGTCTTTGCGTTCCTTTTTGTAATCCAGTTGATCGGCCATCTTCTCCCCTCCCGAGCTGCCACTCTCCATTGCGACCTTCCATGAGCAAAGCGCGTACAGCGGCGGCCCGCCCTGAGGCCGAAGCCCAGATATCGATCCTGACGCTCCTGTCGAATGCCAGCCGGGTCGCGGGTATACCGCTCATGAAGGCGCCTTCTTTGCAAGCTGCGCTGCGGACACCGATACTCTATCAAAGAAGGTGCCCTCTTTCAATCACTGCTGATTCTGTTTCATGTTAAGCCAGGCCTGCGGCTGTTTCCACGACAATTCCTCCATGAACAGAGAGTAAAATAGTTAAGTCAATATAAATACGTTGATAGAAGATTTTTCTTGACTTAACTGTCTGATGCTGGTACGATGGGTACGCGGGGTGATGATCGTGAAACGTAAGATCGAGGCACAGCTTTTGGCTTGGAAAAACAAAAGCGCTCATCGGATGCCCCTGATCATCAGTGGAGCGCGTCAAGTCGGCAAAACATACACGCTCCGGCAATTCGGCGAAGAGCATTTTAAAAATGTCGTCTATGTGAATATGGAAACCAACATGGCGATCGCATCGTATTTCAATGAAAACATCACGCCGGGAAAATTACTGCGTTACCTGGAGTCTTCAGCGGGCGAGAAGATCCTTCCCGGAGAAACGCTTGTTATCTTTGATGAGATACAGTCCTGTGCGCGGGCGCTGACTTCCTTGAAGTACTTTTTTGAGGAAACTCCAGAGTACCATATCGCAGCGGCAGGCAGTCTCCTTGGCGTTGCGATCAATCGTCAACATGACTCATTTCCTGTCGGCAAAGTAGAAACGATTTCACTCTATCCACTTGATTTTGAAGAGTACCTTTGGGCAAGGAACGAGGCCCTGTTCTGCGGTGAGATTTGGGATTCTTTCAAGTCCATGGAGCCGTTGCCGGAAGCTCTGCACTTGAAAGGGCAAGACCTTTTCCGCGAATATCTCATTGTCGGCGGAATGCCGGCTTGTATCAATGCGTTTATGACAAGTGGCAGTTTCATCGATGTGCCAATGGTTCAAAATGAAATTCTAAACAACTACATTGCGGACATGGCAAAGTACGCAAGCCCCAATGACAGCGTAAAGATCCGCGCCTGCTACCACTCCATCCCTGCGCAGCTGGCCAAAGACAACAAAAAGTTTCAATATAAAGTTGTACAAAAAGGCGGCGGCGCCGCCATCTTCGGCGCATCCATCGAATGGCTGAACCTTGCAGGCGTGGTGCTGAAATGTCAGCGCATCAATCAAGCCATTGAGCCGATATCAGTCTATGCCGATCTGTCCGCATTCAAGCTTTACATGGGTGATGTGGGGCTTCTGGTCATGAAGTCCGGCATCTCTCAGCAAACAATTCTTTCAGGAGAGGGCAATACCTTTATGGGCGCTCTGACAGAAAACTATGTAGCGCAGCAGTTCGCCGCCAAGGGATACGCGCTGTATTACTGGGAGAGCAACAGCCTTGCGGAGCTTGATTTTGTGCTGCAAAAAGCGAACAAAATCGTGGGTGTTGAAGTCAAGAAGGGCGAGAACGTTCGCTCACGCAGCCTCAACGTGTTCGTCGGGACCTATCAGCCGGCCTATTGCATCCGTCTCTCCCTGAAGAATTTCGGGGAGAAAGACGGTCTCAAATCCGTACCGCTGTATGCGGCATTCTGCGTGTAACAAAGGGTTGACGATCCCATAGGCAAGCCATCAGACGCCACAGCCTGCAAGGGATTCTTCCTCCTACAGTACAGCCAGCAAAGCATTGCCATTATCAGCGATCTCCCTGTTACCGGCCCCCAGTCAGATGAGGTTGCAGGGAATGAAGCAATTCTTGTCGTCGATTGGAATGACCTCTTCGCACATGCACACGATGCCGCCATGGCTGCGCTCCAGCTGCGTATTGTCCAGCAGCCCGAATTTCCTGACCTCGCGCCGGTCGGGGTTGGCGGATTTCTTGATTTCCAAAGGATGGATGCGGCGATTCTCTTCCACGAACAGGTCGACCTCCCTGGCGTTTGCGTCGCGATAATAGCTCAGGTTGGCTTTCGTGCTGGCATACGCGTAGTGCTTGAGCAGCTCGACCAACACATGGTTTTCAAAATAGCGCCCGCTTGCCGCGCCGTTCATCAGGGCGTCCCGCGTCAGCCACATGGACAGATGCGCGCACAAGCCTGTATCGCAGAAATACAGCTTGGGCGTTTTGCTCAGCCGCTTCAGTTCGTTATTGGTAAAAGGCTGAAGCAGATGGACGATGCCCAGGCCCTGCAGTACCTGCGTCCATTCCTTGGCAGTGGGCTGGGAAATGCCGGCGGCATCCGCCAGGGTCCTGTAGTTGATCTGCTCTGCCGTCAGCGCTGCGCAGGCAATCAGAAAGCGACGGAAGCGCACCGTGTCCGTGATTCCTCCTGCTTCGGCGATGTCACGCATCAGGTAGGTATCGACGTAGGAATCATAGTATTCCTGGCGCTGCTCCTCATCCGCATGCAGCACCTGCGGCATGCCGCCGCGCCAAATATGCTCAAACACATCCAGTATGTTGTTCTTCTTCACGCGCAGCTGACGCGCCAACAGACAAGGCAGGGAAAAATCCAGCTCATCGGCCTGAATCATGCCGTTGGCTTCACTCTGTGAAAGGCTGAACAGCTCAAGGATTCCAATCCTTCCCGCCAGCGATTCCCGCGCATTCTTCATCATCCCAAACTGCTGCGAGCCGGTCAGCCAGAACAGGCCGGTCCTGTCGCTTTCATCGCACAGGATCTTGATCTGCTCAAAAAGCTGAGGGGCCTTCTGTACCTCGTCAATGAGTATGGGAGGCTGATAGGTCTGGAAGAAGAGCAAGGGATCCGTTTGCGCCAGCGTCCGCGCCATCAGGTTGTCAAGGGAGACGTAGGTCCTGTCCTGTCCCTCTGCCAGATGCCTGAGCATGGTGGTCTTGCCCACCTGCCGTGCGCCGGTGACCAGCACGGCTTTGAAAAAAGCGTCCATGCGCAGGAATTTTCTCTCAAGCGCCCGCTCAATGTACTGCACTGCCTACCTCCGTCAAAGAAAAAATAAAGTATACCTTATATTATCATGCTTCTCGTTCCGTCAACAGCCGGATTGAGTTTTCAGCCGTCAAACCCCGATCGACGGACCATGAGGGTCCTTCCGGGAGCAGGGCTCCGCAACAACGGTTCGTTATTCCCCGAGGAAACGGATGTAAATATTGCCGTTGGATGTGTTCACCGTCAGCCTGAAGGGCCCCTTGCCGCCGTCACCCAGGCTGTCGTCGCCATTGGAGGTTGTAGAGGAAATGGTGTAGTCCGACCGCTTGCCTCCCACGCTGCCGGAGATGGAGCCGTTGGAGCTTCTCAGTTCAATGGCAGCGGACGTCACCTGCTCAACCGCGATGCGGCCGTTGGAGGTTTCCATACGCAGTTGTTCGCTGGCATCCACCTGCCTGGCTGTGAGCGCGCCGTTGGAAGACCTCACGTCCGCCACACCGGAAACGATCACCTTGTCCAGCGTGACTGCGCCATTGGAAGTGTGGGCGTTTATCATGGAGGCAGATACGCTGTTCACCGTAATGGGCGCGTTGGAAGTCCTGATGCGCACGTTGCCTGCCATCGTCAGGCCGGATACATTCACCGGGGCGTTGGAACTGTCCAGCTGAAACATCCCGGCATACGCCGCCGGCACGATCACTTCCACTTCAGGATTCGAATGATTGAACGCATTGAACATTCCTGCAAACCAGCTGCCGATGACGGAGAGAATATCCTTCTTGTATTCCAGCGTCAGTACGCTGCCGTCAAGCGATACCTCGTAGGGGTCCTTCTCACAGGTGTTGTAATGGAGCGTGATTTCATTGCCATTGGAAGGCGTTACCGTAACCGGCATGTTACGGGCCCTGATCCTGATTTCTTCAATCTCCGCCGCGTCGACCGCATAGTCTTTCTTCTCGTAGACAAGCCCCGTTGCATTGCCGCTCAGCGCGGAAACCGCCCTTCCCGCAAGGTACAGAACCAAAGCAACCATCAGCAGCAAGCCGGCGATCTTCAACACCGGGTGTTTCCTTTTCATACAATCCCTCTCCTTACGGATTCCTTTGAGATCCGTGATGCAGGGCACAGCACTGCGCCTGCAGCTCCCCTTGCTCCATCATAGAAAGAAACCCAAGAGACCCATAGCCTCCGTGCCTATCACGGCATCACCGCCCTGCACATCCTATCAAACAATGCAAAGACTGGACCATGCCTTTCGGCCGTATGCCGATTTGAGCGTTTTGCAGAGGAACTCAGGTTCCGGCTCATCACTCTGCAATTGATGAAACGCGCCCATTCCCGCTTATGACAAACGCTATCAGCGATGAGGTGGGTGCAAATGCTGAAATTCATTGAACAATTCGTCCACAGCCGCCAGATATTCCCCCATGCAATCCTTCAGTCTTTCAAATCCTGCGTTTTTCCTTCCAGTTTCTGTGTCCATGTATAGGCGCCGGTTCATTTCAATCATGATGGCCAACAGCCGGACCTCCCGCCGGTACATGTTCGAAGGCGTAATGGCTCCGCCGTAGGGGGTATCAAATGCCGCCGTATACCCTCGGTCACAAAAGAACCGCCCGGCGAAGCCCTTAAGTTGATCCGGGGTATGAAAACCATCCGATCCTATACAAATGTCCGGCCGGTCGTCGTCCTGGTTTGGCTCATAGGGCAGCGGGACCGGTGAAAACGAATGCAAGTCAACGATGATGCAGCCGCCGAACGCCTGGATGCGTTCTTGCGCCATATTGGCCAGGCGCTCATGATGCGGGTCATAACAGCGTTTCAGAATCTCGTCTTCATGGGCTGGATGGACCGATTTCATCTGCTTCCCATCTGAAGTATGGGTGTAGCAGACCCACATGCCCTTCTGCGTCATGCTTTCCATCCGTTTGTCGCGGAAGCGCTCCACATCGCAGACAAGACGGCTGACGGGGAAAACCAGGCGGTCGGGCCATTCGGCAAGCTCATCGGTATAAAGGTCGGTCATTCGCAGCAGCTCCCTGTCCAGATCATCCGGCGTAATCATGAAGCGGGGCCTGTATTCTGAGGGGATCGCCGTGCTGCTGTGCGGAATATGGACGAGGGTCTTCTTCATTGCCTACGCCCACCCCTGCTCATTCTCTTGGCATGAGTTCAATATCGATCCCGTCCGCAATGGTCGCGCGCCGTTCGCGTCAAGGGTGCAGCGGTAATCCCCGGGCGTGAATGTTTCATTGGGCTGCGGGGATTCCCCCAGAGCGGAAATCATACCGTCGTCAGGCAGCAGGAGGGCCAGGAACAGGGCAACCAGGCGTTTCATAGGCTCTCAACCTTCCTGTCAGGCACAGGTCCATCGGGCTGTCATCCAGTGTACCCGGCTTGAAATGTATTTGCCCTGCCTGACAATGGGCTGCTTCTTCCCGCATCATAACAGCGAATGGCGGCGTCAGCCTATCGTTCATCGTATACAGCCAGCCGGTCAACGCGACTTTATCCGCTGTGGTTGCCCTGATGCTGCTGGGCGCGTACTTCGCCACGGCGGAAAGGCACGCCCACCTGCATACCCACGAGGCGATGGAGCACGAACACCGCCACAGCCACATTGACGGGCACCACAACCACCGGAACGAAGGCCCCGTGAGGGAACACAGCCATCCGCACGCGCACGAGCCTTTGACCCATACGCACCCGCACACGCCGGACCTGCATCATCTGCACGGCCATCCATGAGCTCGCGGGATGGACTGATATGAATCCCGTCAGCGCCTACATTGCGTAGACGAAAATGTCGGAAATATCGTGTTCCAGCGCTTCCGCGGCGCCGGAAAGGTCCCCGGCGGCAAGGCAGGCTTCGATTTTCAGATGCTGCTCGTTGGTGGTCCCGGCGAAGGCGTCGCCCCGCTTCGTCTTCTCCCGGTACAGCTGGGAATAGGCGCGGTACATCATGCGCATCGCTTTGCGAAGAACATGTTCCACGTACAGGTTGTCGGTAAATGAGTACAGCGCCAGATGGAATTCGATGTTCGCCTGCCACAGGATACTGATGTTCGGCGGGCGGATCCTGATGTTTTCGTCTGCCGCCCTGTTGAATTCCTTCACGATCTCATACATTTTTTCGTGATACTTCGGGGAGTTTTCCCGAAAAGCGGGCGCCTCGACAGCCAGCCTGAACCGGGCGATGTCCCGCACGTCCCGTTCGGTCACCCGGACGATTTCATATCCGTACCTGGGAATGCTCCGCAGGATCTTCTCGCTGCACAGCTCGGTGAGGGCGTCGCGGATCGGCGACCGGCTCACCCTGTACTTTTCGACCAGTTCGCGTTCGTTGAATACATGGTCAAAAGGGTACACGCCGTTGACGATATCGCCGTAAATACTCTCAAACACGTCCTGTTTGATCGTAGGCGCCTTCTTCATGGCGTCTCCCTCTAATAATAGATTTCTTCCAATATCCGTCACGGATTATGCTTTGAATGATACACGTTGTCAATAGGCTTGCAGGAACCCTCGTCACTTTTGAGCAACTGGGCGTACCAGTCGTCCAGTTGGGAGAGAACGTCCGGCCCAATCCCGTCGCTTTCCGCCATCGACCGATACTTGCTGTAGGCGGAAGGCAAAGCTCTTTTTTTGTTCAGATACTTCAGGTTGTAGACGAACCTGCGGACAGGCACCGCGCAGCGGGAACAAAACATGCCTTTGAACCCATTCACCTTTTCGCGGCCTTCGCCGGTCTCCCTGCCGCAGTTGACGCACTTTTTCTCCATCGTTCCGTCCCTCGCCCAGCCAATTTCAATTCGAGCCACTCACCCGATCACCGCTGCAAGCGATGCCGGAACAGCGCGCCCAGATGCCCCTGTGTTCCGCTGCAGCCCTGCCGGCGCGCCAATAGCTGTATCATTCGCTGGCTGATCATTCCAGTAACCATACCAATGATATGCCAATCGTTCCCGGCTGTCAAACGCCTTCCCCTAACGGTGTTGAGAAGCAGCCGCTGCGCGGCTGAGAAGCTGCCTTTCAGGCCGAGAAGCAATCGCAATGCGTCTTCGACGCGAGAAACGGCAGCTGCGCTGCCGGGAAGCAGTAGAAAAGCGCTTGCTGCGCAAGCGGAAAGCAGTAGGAACAAGGTGCTTGAGAACGGAATACGGCTCTGCTCTCTGCTATGGTCCCGACAGTGTTCACTGCCTTCCAACCCCTAAGCACTCACCACTGAATCGTGCGGCGACAGCCGCGAAGTGCTATAGTGGCCGCAGACAGCATCCGGCGAGGTCTGGCACGCGCGGGACCGGATTTCCTCCGTTTCGGGGCGGGCCGCCGCAGCCGCAGGAGAGGGGCCTTCGGATGGACCGGAAGGAGTATCTGGAGCGGATCGGCCGCGTGAACCGCGAAGGGACCTATCGTCCCGACTGGGATTCCCTTGCCGCCCATCCCGTCCCCACGTGGTACGCCAAGACGCGGCTGGGCATCTTTTTGCACTGGGGCGTGTTTTCCGTCCCCGCCTACCATGACTGGTACGCCCGCAACATGTACATCCAGGGGAGTCCCGAGTACGAGCATCACCTGAAGCGTTACGGTCCGCAGAGGAATTTCGGCTACAAGGACTTCATCCCCGGGTTCACCATGGAAAAGTTTGACCCAGAGGCGTGGGTGAGGCTGTTCATCGGGGCTGGGGCGGACTATATCGTGCCGGTGGCCGAGCACCACGACGGCTTCCAGCTGTACCGCTCGGAGCTCTCCCATTGGAACGCGGCGGACATGGGCCCCCGCCGAGACCTGCTGGGGGACCTGCTCAGGGAGGCCGGCAGGGCGGGCCTGACCATCGGCGCGTCCTCGCACCGGGCGGAGCACTGGTGGTTCATGGGCCAGGGCCGGGCATTCGACAGCGACGTGCGTGAGCCCCTGCGCCCGGGCGACCTGTACTGGCCGGCCAAGCCCGAGCCGGACCACCAGAACCTGTTCGGCCAGCCCGAGCCGGACGACGATTTCCTCACCGACTGGCTCCTGCGCTGCTGCGAGATCGTGGACCGGTACCGGCCGCGCATCCTCTACTTTGACTGGTGGATCCAGCACAGCGCCGTGAAGCCGTATCTCAAGCGCTTCACGGCCTATTTTTATAACCGCGCCGAAAGCTGGGGCGGCTGCGTGATCAACTACAAGCACGACGCCTTCCCCTTCGGCTGCGCCGTGCCGGACATCGAACGCGGCCAGTTCGGCGGGGCCAGGCCCTTCCTGTGGCAGTCCGACAGCTCCGTGATGCGCAACAGCTGGTGTTATTCCACGCTGGCGGATTACAAAACCCCGGGAGAGATCATCCGGGACCTGGCGGACGTCGTGAGCAAGAACGGCCGCCTGCTGCTCAACTTCGGTCCCGGGGCGGACGGCAGCTTCACTGAACAGGACCTCGGGATCCTCCGCGCCCTGGGCGGATGGATGGCGCGCAACGGCGAGGCCATCCACGGCGCGGTCCCGTGGCGCGTGGCGCAGGAAGGCCCCACCGTCATTCCGGAAGGGCCGTTCAGCGATGGCGCCGCGCGCCGCTTCACCCCGGAAGATTTCCGCTTCACCTGCCGCGGGAAGGGCATCTACGCCATTGCCCTGGCCTGCCCTGAGGACGGCGTGCTCCGCATCCGCAGCCTGCGCGGGGCCGGCGCCGGAGAACCGCCCCTGTTCCATGGCGTCGTGACCGATGTGCGGGCACTGGGCTTTGAGGAGAGGCCCGGATGGACCCGCGGCGCTGATGCCCTCGCCGTGCGCCTGGGCTCCATCCGCAGCGAGCTGCCGCTTGTACTGAAGGTTTCCGTTGACTGATCCGGGCAGGAAGGAAGACCTTTTCCCTCGACAGCTGATCCGCGCGCGTCGGGCGGGGCGGGCGCGCCCTATCGTATCGGGGCTCCATGATGGAGGATTTCCTGACCGTCCTTTGTTCGACCGTGCCGGTGGAAGCCCGGGGGGACATCCTCAACAGCGCGGCCCAGACCGCCGCCTTCACGGGGCCATTGAAGGACGTGATCCGCGTGTCGGTGGAGCACTTCAGCGGCGTATCGCGGCGCGGGCTCCGATCTTGAGCTCCAGGAAGCCCCGCAAAGCCCGTGATCGCCGAAACGGATGACGCTTATACCTTTGCCGGCGGCGCCGCAGCTGCCGTCGTCAGCAAGGTTTTGTTATTACCCCGGCAATCTAAAGTCGCAATTTATGTAAGCAAGTTTGGGATGCCTGAAGAAGGCTTTGACCCGGTTAGGTTTGCGCTGCATTCTCCGCATGAAAGACTGTGATTTGTGTCGTATATCCGCTTTGGTCCCTGGATCGATCCCTTTGTGGATATCCTATTTCATCGCTTGGTTCAGGTGCTCCTCGGGATTCAGTTCCGGTGAATAGGAGGGAAGGCAGAACACCTCGATCCTGGCCTTGTTCTTTTCGAGCCATTCCTGCACCGGCTTGCCGTGATGGACTTTCAGGGTGTCCAGGATCAGATAGACTTTTCTGGGAATGTCCTGGATCATGCGTCGCATGAA
>CAZLYF010000106.1:0-12681 GCA_964563725.1 uncultured Oscillospiraceae bacterium | reverse complement strand
CCCAGGACCGCCTGTCACTGACACAGGATGGCAAGGTGTGTTACCGGTTGCATCGCCCGTGGCCCACTCCTGCCGGCCGCACCGAGATCGTCCGCGCCATCTCCGGAGCGGACCGCCGCCACAGGGGCAATGTGTACCTAAACGGAGAGAAGCTCTCCATCCGCATCCCTCGGGACTCCATCCACATGGGCGTCGCCCACATCACCGAGGACCGGCAGCGCCTGGGGCTGAACCTGAACGCCAGCGTGCTGGAAAACGTGCTGATGGTCGGGCTGCAGAGCATGAAACCAAGCCTGTTCTACAATTTCAAAAAATACATCCCGGACGTGACCCCGGTCGTGGAGCGGCTCAAGATCAGGACGCCGAGCCTGCTGCAGGAAGTGGTGTACCTGTCGGGCGGCAACCAGCAGAAGGTCGTCCTGGGCAAATGGCTGTACGCCAAGCAGCGCGTCTATATCTTCGACGAGCCCACGCGGGGCATCGATGTGGGCGCGAAGGCCGACTTCTACAGGGAAATGACGGGCCTGGCCGGGGAAGGGAACTGCATCATCATGGTCACGTCGGAGATGCCGGAGCTGATCTCCATGAGCGACCGCGTGCTCGTCATCCGGGACGGCGCCGTCAGGCGCGAGCTGAGCGGCGGGGACATCAACGAGCGCACCATCATCCGCGAGGCATTGGGGGTGAAGGGACATGAGTAGGAAATACCGCCTTTTCAGGGACCAGCGCTTCCTGCTGAGCGTTGTGATCGTGCTGCTGGTCGTCGTCGTCGGGCTGATCAACCCCAGATTCATCAGGCTGGCCAACATCAGCGCGATCCTCCAGCAGATTTCCGTCCTGGGTGTGCTGACGATGGCGATGGCGATGCTGCTCGTCAGCGGGGGCATCGATCTGTCCATCGGCAACATGATGACCCTGTCGGGCGTCGTGGTCGCCACGATCCTCATGAACGGCGGAAGCATGTTCCTGGCGGTACTCGCCGGGGTCGCCACCTCCGCCGCCTGCGGGCTGTTCAACGGGATCATTATCGCCAAGTCGCGCAGCATGCCGCTGATCATTACCCTGGGCACAGGCCAGATGTTCAACGGCATCTCGCTTTTGATCGCGGGCGGTTCCTTCCTGCAGTTCGCGGGCAAGCTCGACTTCCTGCGCACGATCAAGCTGTTTAACCTCCTGCCCCTGATGGTGATCTTCATGCTGGTCGTGGTGGTACTGATGCACGTCCTGCTCACCCGGACGCGCTACGGCCGCAGGATCGTCGCCATCGGCGGCAACGAGAAGAACGCCTTTCTCTCGGGCATCAACGTGGACCTGTACAAGGTGATCACCTATACCTTGAGCGGAGCCGTCGTCTCCATCGCGGGACTGATCTTCGCCGCGCGCCTCAACGCCATCACGGCCAACGCGGGCGCGGGATACGAGCTCAACGCGCTGGTAGCGGTCGTCATCGGCGGCGTCACCTTCGAAGGCGGCCGTGGCACGATCCTCGGCGCCTTCCTCGGCTGCCTGCTGACGGGCATCATATCAAACGCGCTGGACATCCTGGGGGTCCACGCCTATGTGAAGATCGTGATCACCGGCGCGATCATCGTGGGCGCCGTGGTCCTCAGCAACCTCGGGAAGCTGCGCGTCAAGCGATGAACGCGCCGTGCGAGGCGGCACGGGAAGCGGCCCCTTGGGTGGGCCGGGAAGCAGCCGCTGCGCGGCTGTGAAGCAGTGGCAAAGCAGTTGGAGAACATAGTGCTGAAGGTGCGTGAAATACCGCTGGAGCAATCGGGCGCGGGAAGCGCGATGGCTGCGGTGATTGCGAATTGAGAGACTGCACGGGAGGGTACCCATGAAGACGGGCGTCAGTTTTTTCACCTTCGGTCCGGACGTGGACCTGCGCGAGGCCTGCGAACAGAGCAAAAATGCGGGCTATGACGGCGTCGAGCCGGTGCTTGGCGAGCGCGGGCAGCTCAACATGAAGACGACGGAGAAGGAACTCCTGGCTATCCGCCGCATGGCGGAGGACCTGGGGCTCAGGATCTGTTCCGTGGGCGCGTGGAACCTGTGGGAGCACAACCTCGCCTCCGAGGACAGGGCCGACGCGGACCAGGCGCGGGACATCGTCAAAAAGCAGGTCGACTGCGCCGCGGCTTTCGGAGCCGACGCCGCCCTCGTGGTTCCGGGCTGGGTGGGAACGCCCTTTGCGCCCGGGACCGTGCGCTACGACCGCGCCTACGCAAACGCGCAGGAGGCGCTGGCCGCCCTTGCGCCGTACGCAGGCGCCGCCGGGGTCTGCCTCGCCGTGGAAAACGTGTGGAACAAGTTTCTTTTGTCCCCGCTTGAGATGAAGCGCTTCCTGGACGAGATCGGCGATCCCTTCGTGGGCGCCTATTTCGACGTGGGCAATATCATCTATATCGGCTATCCCGACCAGTGGATCGAGATCCTCGGGAAAAAGCACCTCAGGAAGATCCACGTCTGCGACTGCCGCTCCGAGCAGGCGGGCCTGGGGATGTTCGTGGACCTTTTCGAGGGCGACGTGGACTTCGAGGCCGTAATGAAGGCGCTGCGCAGTGTCGGCTACGACGACTGGATGACGGTGGAGTTCCTGCCCAACTACCGGCGCTTCCCCTACCAGTCCATCATCAACGCGAGGCTTTCGCTCGAAAGAATTTTGAATATCGGGTAGATCCGGGGGCGCGTCAGCGCCCGCCCGCGGCCGCTTTATTGCCGAATATCGCCCGCAGGCTCCCTTCGTAGGGGGGCCGGGCGACGCCGTACTCGGTCACGACCGCGGTGACCAGTTCGTGGTCCGTCACGTCAAAGGCGGGATTGTACACCCTGATCCCTTCGGGCGCCATGCGCTGCCGGTACCACAGCTCCGTCACCTCCCCGGCCGCCCGCTCCTCGATGGGGATGCCCTCCCCGCCGACGACGCTCAGGTCGATCGTTGAGGTCGGGGCGAAGACGTAGAAGGGGATCCCGTAGTGCTTCGCGAGGATCGCGAGGCCCGAGGTCCCGATTTTGTTGCAGGCATCCCCGTTGGCGGCGAGCCGGTCGCAGCCCACGAACACGGCCTGTACCCAGCCGTTCTTCATGACCCGCGAGGCCATGCCGTCGCAGATGAGGGTGGTATCCACGCCGCTTCGCTGCAGCTCAAATGCCGTCAGGCGCGCGCCCTGCAGCAGCGGCCGGGTCTCGTCCGCGAAGACGCGGAACTGAAGGCCCTTTTCGCGGCCCAGGTAGATGGGCGCCAGCGCCGTCCCGACCCCCGCGGTCGCCAGCGCGCCGGCGTTGCAGTGAGTCAGGATGCCGTCCCCGTCCTTGACCAGCGCAAGGCCGTGCTCGCCCAGCGCCCGGCACACCCGCCTGTCCTCGTCCCGGATCTCTTCGGCTTCCAGGCGCAGGAGCTCAAGGATCTCCGGGAGGGGCTTCTCCCGGTTTTTCAGCGCTGTCGCCTCCATCCGCTCAAGCGCCCAGTTGAGGTTCACAGCGGTCGGCCGAGCGGCGGCCAGGAACTCTTTGGCTTCCCTGAGGCGGCCAAAGAAACCGCCCCGTCCGCCGGCCGCGATCTCCTTCGCGGCCAGGTACAGGCCCGCCGCGGCAGCGACACCGATGGCGGGCGCGCCGCGGACCTTGAGCTGCCTGACCGCTTCCCGGATCTCCTCCTGACCCCTCAGGCGCTGGAAAACGACCTCTCCCGGAAGCCGCGTCTGGTCGAGGATCACCAGCGCGCTGTCCCCGTCGTCCAGCGCGACGGTGATGAGTTCCCGGGCCTGCCCGCCGCCTGTTCCGGTCATATGGGTTCCCCCCTCTCTGCGTCGCCGCCGGCCAGGCAGCGACGTTCCCGCCGGGGCGTTTACGCGGACAGCCTCGCCGCGGCTTCCGCCGCCGCCCGCCGGGCCCGCTCTGCGTCGATCGTTGTGTATTCACCATCCTCGTAGAGGACCCTTCCGTTGACCATCGTCAGCCGGACGTTCCCGCCGCAGGCCGCGTAGACGATGTCCGCCACGGGGTCTGTCCCCGGAAGCAGGTTGGCCGCACGGGCGTCGAGGAGCACGAGGTCCGCCCGCATCCCGGCCCGCAGGAGACCGACGTCCTCAAAGCCCAGGGCCAGCGCGCCTTCCCGGGTCGCCATGCGGACAGCCTCCCGCGCCCCCAGCGCGGCCGGATCCCCGCGCGTCCCCTTCTGCAAAAGAGACGCGAGCCGCATTTCGCGGAACATGTCCAGCGTATTGTTGCTTGCCGGCCCGTCCGTGCCCAGGGCGACGCGGACGCCCCCGTCCCTGAGCGCCTTGAGGTCGGCGACGCCGCTGGCCAGCTTCAGGTTGCTCGCGGGGCAGTGGGCCGCGCCCGCCTTCCCCTGCGCAAGCAGCGCGATGTCCCCGGGCAGGAGATGCACGCAGTGGGCCGCAAGGACCGGCGCGTCGAAGAACTTGAGGTCGTGAAAATACCGGACGGGCGTTTTCCCGTGGCGCCTGAGACAGCCCTCCACCTCGCGCCTGGTTTCGGAGACGTGCGTATGCAGGCCCGTCCGGAGGCGCATTGCCAGGGCGGCCGCGCGGGCGGCGGTTTCCTGGCCGGACGTGTACTCGGCGTGGAGCCCCACGAAGACCCGGACGCGCCCTTCCCCCGCTCCGTCCCATTCGGCATGCAGCGCGCGGTGGCTGTCGACGCCCTCCGCGTCGCTGCTGCCGCGGGAGACATTGGCGCGGATGCCGCTGTCAAGCACGGCCTTGAGCGCCGCATCCAGGTGGAAGTACATGTCCGCGAAGGCGGTCGTCCCGGTGCTCAGCATCTCCATGACAGCCAGCGTAGTGCCCGCGCCTACGTCCTCCGGCATCATCCGGGCCTCGACGGGCAGCACCTTTTGCAGCCAGCCTTGCAGCGGAAGGTCCGAGCCGAGGCCGCGCAGCAGCGCCATCGCGGCATGGGTGTGGGCGTTCACGAGCCCGGGCAGGCACAGATCTCCGCGGCCGTTCAAGATTTCGTCCCAGCCGCCTTCGGGCGGGAGCGGGCAGTCCCTCCGGTCTCCCGCGAAGGCCACGCGCGTCCCGTCGACCACGACGCAGCCTTCCGGCCAGAAGTCCTCGCCGTCAAACAGCCGCAGGTCCCGTATCAGGATCATTTCCCCGCCCCCCTGCCGCGTCAGGCGCCGGAAGAAGCCAGGTAGCGGCGCTGTTCCCCGGTCAGGACGTCGATGCCTTTCCCCATGGACCGAAGCTTCATCTCAGCCACCTGCCGGTCGATCTCCTCAGGCACCGGGATCGCGGCGCAGCCGAGCCTCCCCGCGTTTCTGACGAGGTATTCGGCCGACAGCGCCTGCAGGGCGAAGCTGATGTCCATGATCTCGGCGGGGTGCCCGTCCCCAGCGGCCAGGTTGACCAGGCGCCCGCAGGCGAGCAGATGGACGGTTTTTACCCTCCCCTCGCCGCAGTCGAATTCGAAGGCCTCGATGTTGCGCCGCGCCTCGGACACCCTGAGCGCGCCCGCGCGCAGCTCAGCCGCCGCGACCTCCACATCGAAATGGCCGGCGTTAGCAAGGACGGCCCCTTCCTTCATCCGCCGGACGTGCCGGAGGGTGACGACGTCCCTGCAGCCCGTGACCGTGATGAAGAAGTCTCCCAGCGGCGCTGCCTCCTCCATCGTGCTCACGTCGAAGCCGTCCATGAGCGCCTCGACGGCTTTCACCGGATCCACCTCGCAGACGATCACGCGGGCGCCCAGGCCCTTCGCGCGAAGGGCGACGCCCTTGCCGCACCAGCCGTAACCGGCGATCACGGCAATCTTTCCCGCGACGGTGAGGTTTGTCGTGCGCATGATGCCGTCCCAGACGGACTGCCCGGTGCCGTAGCGGTTGTCAAACAGGTACTTCATCCTGGCGTCGTTGACGCAGAGCATCGGGAAGGGGAGTTTCCCCTCCGCGGCCCGGGCGCGCAGGCGGCTGACGCCGGTGGTGGTCTCCTCGCAGCCGCCAAGCAGTTCTTTCCCAAGGTCCGGCCGCTCATCGCAGAGGATCTGCACCAGGTCGCCCCCGTCGTCAATGACGACCTGCGGCCGGCAGCTCAGCGCCGCCACCAGGTGGGCGCGGTACTCCACGGGCGCGGCGCCGTGCAGCGCGCAGACGCGGACGCCCAGGGAAGCCAGGCCCGCGGCGACGTCGTCCTGCGTGGACAGCGGGTTGCTGCCCGTGGCGTGCACCTGTGCCCCGCCGGCTTTGAAAAGCAGCGCCAGCCGGGCCGTTTTCGCCTCCATGTGGATCGAAAGGGCGACGCGCAGGTCCCTGAAGGGGAGTTCTTCCCTGAAGCGCCTGTCAAGGATATCCAGCAGGGGCATATGGCCCCGTGCCCATTCGATCTTCCGTACGCCTTCCCCTGCGAGCGAGGGATCCCTCAGGATGTTTCCGGCCGGTCCCGTCATGGCTGCCTCCTTGCCGCGCGCGGCGCTCCCACGGGCGCGGTTTTACTTAGCTGAAGCATACCCAAACGGAGGCACGGCCGCAAGCTCCACGGCCCGGCCGCGCCCCCGTTTGTCAGGTGACTGAATCGCCGGGGATCCCCGCCCTATCGGGCGGTAACGGTTCCTGTGTAGACGCTTGCCTTCGTTTCCCCGTCCCTGACGATCACCCGCACCCTGTAGCTGCCTGGCTTCCCGGGATAGAAAGTGAAGTTGGCTGAAGAGGCGTAATCGCGTGTGATGCCCGCCACGCCCTCGTGGTACACCGTGAAGTGATATTCGTAGGAGCCCGTTCCGCCGTGGGCGGCTGCGTTGACCTTGACGCTCTCCTTGACGGAGACCTCAGCCGGGTATGCGTTTGCCTTGACCCTCAGCGGCTCCGGGAGAGGGGAGAAGGTGACGGGGGCCGGCGTAATGAAGTGAACAGGCCCCAGGGTGGCCGTCGCGGCCGGCTGCGCCGGGCCAGGGGTCCTCCTGGGCGTTGCGCGAGCCACCGGCGGCAGGGTCAGCGGGGCGGGCGTCGCGGTGACAATGGTGAATTCCGGGAGGGAGGCGTATCCATAGGTGCTCGTGGACACCCCGAGCTCATCGCTGTCGGCCTCCGCTCTCCCCGTTCCGTCCGCTGCGGTCGCATGCAGCCGGTACCTGCCCGGCTCGCTGAAGGTGAAGCTGAAGCTGTTCCCGGAGGAGCCCGTCCTGGAGTAATCAAGGATATCGTTCCTGTACAGTTCCCAGGAGAAAGCCCTCTCCCCGCTGCCGCCCAGCGCAAGTGCCGTCCAGATCACCGTGTCCCCCACCGCCGCACCGGTCCTGTCCGGAAACACGCCGACGATCTGCAGCGGCAGCAGCACATAGGTCCCGACGTAGACTTCCCCGCTCATCATCCAATCCTTCAGGACCTCATCGGCGACCTCCCCTTCCGCCTGCCAGACCCCGGCAGAGAGACCTTCGGCTCGGAAGCTGCTGTCGGCGCCTGTCACGGTCTCACTGATGACTTCGCCGTCCCTGTACAGGACGAATTTGTGACGGACCTCCCCTTCCCCCCCAACGGAGCTGATCGTCCAGGTAACGCTGCCTCCCGGCAGCGCGTGGTTTCTGTCCGGCTCCACGCTCAGGATCGCGAGCCGAGGCCGCACCAGCGTATCGCCGCTGTACCCGATGCGGAGATCTGTATGGGCGTTGACCCAGACAGCCACACGGTAGGTCCCGGCTTCCTCGGGCGCGTGGCTCCAGGCGAATGCGGTCTCATGCCACGAGCCCGTCATGGTTTCGCTCCAGGCGCAGGGCACGTCGTCCCGGTACAGCACATATTGGCAGCGGATCTCGTAGCCTGTCCCGCCGGAAACGGCGGTGGTCCAGGTGAGCGTCTCGCCGGCCAGCGCGTCGGTTTTATCTGCCGTCACGCTCAGTACCGTGAGCGGCGGCATCAGCACGTACCTTTCGATGATGCCGCGCGTGGCGCTGCCGTCGCGCGCGAAGGCGTGCACGAAATAGACGCCCTCCCGGTCGGGCGCGTAGGTGAAGCGGTCCAACGGCCCCCAGGGTCGGGAAGCGAGCTCTTCCGTACCCATGTAGGTGCGGTCGCGCAGGTCGCCGCCCCAGTACACGTGAAAATCGTACTCCTTTGTCCCCGTGCCGCCGGACGTCGACAGGGTCCAGGTCGAGGAAGCGCCCACGGCGGGTTCCGGGGAAACAGCCAGCCCCGTGACCTGCAGTGTCTCGGACGCGCAGGCGCCCGCGAAGAACGGCGGGGAGCCTGCTGACAGCAAGAGAAGCAACGCCATCAGGCATGACAGGGGCTTTGTCATCGTGTCCACTCTCTTTCGAGCGACCGGATCGCTTCCGGCCGCAGACGCACGCTGGAAAGTCGGGGATGGCTTGCCCTCTGCCCCTCTCGGAAGGGTCATCATGGGATAAAAGATGAATAGGAAAGGGCGTGGGCATCGCTGCAAGTTCGATGATGACGACCCTGATCCTCCATGGACGCGAGGCCGTCCCGCTTCAACCCATTGTTCTTTTCAAACAAGAGCATCGCGTTCATCGTTTTCTCCTTTCTGTTCCATCCATTGTTGGATGCGGGCGCCAGGTGACGGCGGTTCGGCACACAGATCGGTCATCCCGAAGGCTTTTCAAACGAATAACTGACAGGGCATCCGGTCTTTGCGCGGCGCATATGAAAAGTCGGTCCTTGCTGTCACCCTCTCGCGAAGATTATAACACATACTTCAAGAAATATGAACATTGATGTTTTATGCGCGGAAGCGCAGGCTGCTGTCCAGTCTTTTTCGAGGCCTTTTTCAGCCCTTCATCCTGTGCGCCAGATCCGTCCCGCAAAGGAAAGAGCCTCGTATGCGTCTCCGATTTCGCGTTCGCTTCGTCTGCATGCGTTCGCATAGCTGGTCACGGGACGCTGTTTGGCACAATTGCCGGAAAGACGCGGATGCCCTCGCTTCACGGGGCAGGCCCCTCCTTGTCCTGACACTCTTCACGGTAGTTACGGCTAACCAAGGAAGAAGGAACCGTTCCCGGGGCAAATCGATCAGATGGTGGACGAGCTCATCGAGGCGAACAGGAAGTACCTGAACGGCTTCCATGATTAGCCCAAAGAGCGCTTAAGGCCTCCGCATCTCCCCTTCGCGCCTGTCCTTCCATCCCTCGGTTGAAGGAGAGCGCGGAGGGGATTATCTTTTTGTCCCCTGTCCTATCCTGTTTCCATCACTCCGTGCGGCCGTGACCCGCTTTTCCTTTCAAAGCGCAGCGGTGCTGCGTTCCTTACAATACGGGAATATCGTTCCTTCGCTTCCGCATGTGCTGTTATGTTTGGACCTAAGCGCCCCCCTGATTGCCGGTGATTTCGTAGCCTCGGTCACGGAACAATTGCAGCACCTTCTCCAGGCTGATCCTACGCAGACGCGCGCCCTTGGGGATGGTCATGAAGGGGCCCGCGGTGGCGCAGATCACCGGGTCGCCGACCTCATGAAAACCGGCTTCCCGCATGATCCCAACGATGTCAGGATCCTCCCTGCAAAGCTCATACACGGTTTTCGTCAAATCCAGCGTTTTCCCCATTTCGTCCCGCCCCCTTTTCTCTCCCGCAGGAAAAGATTATGCCCAACCGCCTGCATCTGTACCCCTGCAGCAGCTCTTCAAGAACCGATTCTCTGTTCCTTTTGACAAAGACCCGCGGAAGGTCTACCCTTGGTTCCATCCGAAACGCCTTTGTCAAGCCCTCCGCCGGAAACGCCATGTCAAACAGGAAAGCCGTACGCCATCAAGCTCCTTTCGATCCGTTGCGGCGGGGCCGTACATGCGCGGACGGCAGACAAGGCAGCAGGGAGCGGACAACTGCCCGGCCCGGAGACACGGAAGGAGCGAAAAAATGAAAAGAAAGATCTCAAAGCTGACGGCTTGCCTGGCAGCCCTATGTATGGCTGTCGCATTCACGGCGGGCTCCGCGGGGGCGGAAAGCAGCGGCTTGCTGAACTACCCCGAGGCCATCGAGCGCCTCAACAGCATCTCCCTGACCGACGAAGCGGAGCTGTTGCTGGTGCGGGACAGCCTGGCGGCCGTGGGCAGCCGTTACTTCTCGCCGCAGTACAGGATGGTGGCGGAAGCGCTGCTCGCGCTGGTCAGGGGCGAAGAGACGCGCTTTGCGGAACTGGAGCTCGGGCTGAAGATGCTGGGTGCCAACCAGGCCTTTACTGACGACTACCTTTCGCATGACAGCCTGGGCTTTCTGCCCTTCGACGCGCTGCTCAGGTATATCGCGGCGCGGCGGCTGGAAGCAGAGGGAAAGGCGGAGGAGGCATACGAGGCTTACGCGCAGGCGCAGGTGCTGGACAGTCTGGAGCGGGGTATCCGGCTGATGGCGGACCCGCGGAAAGGGCCTGAGCCCGCGCCGGCAACGCCGACTGCAACCGATCCTGCCAGCTTCACCTTTGAAGAGGGCGCGGACGGAAACCTGACGCTCACCGGCTATACCGGGAACGAAACTGACATCGTGATCCCCGGGGAAGTCAGCGGGAAGGCCGTGACCGCCATCGGGGAGACGGCGTTCCGCGACAACGCCAGCCTGACCAGCGTCCTGCTCCCGGACAGCCTGACAATCATTGGGGACGGGGCCTTCGCCTGGTGCGTCAGCCTGCGAGCCGTGCCGATCCCCAGGGGCGTCACGAGCATCGGAGAATACGCCTTCTACCATTGCGACAGCCTTGCGGAAATGACCATACCGGCTGGCACGGCGATCGTCATGAACGGGGCCTTTGACAGCTGCGGTTCACTGCCCGCCATCCATGTCGGGGAGGGCAATCCCAACTACGCCGGGCAGGACGGCGTGCTGTTTGACAAGGCGATGACGCTGCTGCACAGCTATCCTGCCGGGAAACAGAGCCCGACTTATCAGATCCCCTCCGGCGTCGCCGCCATCGGGGAAGACGCGTTCTCGGGCTGCGAGAATCTGACGGAGGTGGGGATCCCGGATAGCGTCACCGCGATTCTGCCTTCCGCGTTCTACAACTGCTTCGGCCTTGCGAAATCCGTCCTGCCGAAAAGCCTGATATCCATTGGGAACGACGCTTTCTATTCCTGCATTTTGCTGACTGAGATCACGATCCCTTCCAGCGTGGAGGAGATCGGGGTCATGCCCTTCAGGTACTGCAGCTCCCTGGCAGCCATCCGGACAGAGGCGAGCAACCCCGTCTACGCAAGCCACAACGGCGTCTTGTTTGACAAGGCCATGACGGTGCTGCACGCCTATCCCGCGGGGCTGCAGGACGCGGCGTATGCGGTCCCGGACGGCGTTTTGAGCATCGGTGAAAACGCATTTTCAACCTGTATGGCGCTGGCCGGGGTGACCCTCCCGCAAGGCCTCGCCAGTATCGGAGCGCAGGCCTTCGACGGCTGCGCGGGCCTGAAGGAAATCACGATCCCGTCAAGCGTTGCTTTCATTGGGGAGTATGCGTTCTACGGCTGCGACAGCCTGACGATACGCGGGAGCGCAGGCAGCTACGCCCAGACCTATGCCACCATGGAAAACATCCCCTTTGAGGCGACGGAAGCCGGACCCGCGTCACCGCCGGGCAAACAGATCCAGAGCGCCTTCGCCGCGCAGGAAGCCAGGGACCTTGACGGGAACGCCTTCGACGCGGAGATCATGCTGAAGAGGCCCACGCTGGTCAATATCTGGGCCACCTGGTGCGGCCCCTGCGTGGGCGAGGTCCCCGCCCTGTCCGCGTTGAGCGGCGAGTACGCGGACAGGATCAACTTCGTCGGCGTCCAGCTTGACGCTGTCGATGACAGCATGAACGCCGACGAGGCCGCGCTTGCCCGCGCGCGGGAGATTTTCGAAAGCGGAGGAAACGCTTACCCGAGCCTCATCCCCACGCAGGAGATTATGCGTTTGGTTGAGGAGATGGACGTCCAGGCGATCCCGACGACCTGGTTCGTGGATGAAAGCGGCCATCTTGTATGGGAAGAGGTCGGCTCCAATGACCAGGAAGAATGGCGAAAAGCCATCGACAGCATCCTGGAAGTGATGGGCAGATAAGCCCAGCGGCGGTCATCGGAAAGGGTGATGATCTTGCGGGTTCCATTGGTCCGCAAACCGCGCGTCTTGCCGGCGTTCCTTGTCCTTGTTTTCCTGATGACGACCGTCCCGGCGTCCGCGGCCGGCCCCAGGAGCACAGACGTTTCCTGCCTGCTCCCCTATCCGGAAGCCATCGAGCGTTTCAACAGCATATCCCTGACGGATGAAACGGAACTCCTGCTGGTGCGGGACAGCCTGGCAGCCGTGGGCAGCCGCTTTTTCGCGCCACAGTACTTGATGGTGGCGGAAGCGCTGCTCGCGCTGGTCAGGGGCGAGGAGGAGCGCTTTCCGGAAATTGAGATCGGGCTGAAAATGCTTGGCGGCAGCCAGGCCTTCGCTGACGATTATCTTTCGCACGACAGCCTGCGTTTCCTGCCCTTCGACGCGCTGCTCACATATGCTGCGGCGCGGCGGCTGGAAGCCGGCGGCAAAGCTGAGGAAGCCTATGGGGCTTACGCGCGGGCCCAGGTGCTGGACAGCCTGGAGCGGGGCGTCCGGCTGATGACGCAGGCGTCTCCTGAACCGCCCGATCCGACCCCCACGCCCCTGCCGCTGTCGCCGGCCACGCTCACAACCAACATTTCGCCTGCTAAATTGGGCATCACGGAGGCGGCCTACCAGGGCGCGGACAAGCTGGCTTCATTCACGCGCAG
>CAZLYF010000105.1:0-12706 GCA_964563725.1 uncultured Oscillospiraceae bacterium | reverse complement strand
TTCTAGCACATGGACCGGGCGGATGCAAGGGTGATTTTGAGCCTGCCGGCGGCTCCGGTACGCCCAGGGAACCTTGCCACGGCCGCACTGGCGGCATATAATGCTTGGGATTTCGCTCCGGAGGTGGCAGCATGGCAAGGGAAAGCAAACAGGAGTTTGTCCGTCACATCACGCCGCGAGGCGAGAATTTTGCCCAGTGGTACACAGACGTCGTGCTGCAGGCGGACCTGATGGACTACGCTCCCGTCCGCGGATGCATGGCGATGAAGCCATATGGGAACCGGATATGGGAACTCATCCGCGAACAGCTTGACCGGAGGTTTGAGGAAACCGGCCATGAAAACGTGTCCATGCCGATGCTGATCCCCGAATCGCTCCTGCTCAAGGAAGCGGAGCATGTGGAAGGCTTCGCTCCGGAGGTGGCCTGGGTGACCCAGGGAGGGACCGAGGCCCTGCAGGAACGTCTCGCCATCAGGCCGACGAGCGAGACGCTGTTCTGCACGATGTTTTCCAAGTGGGTCCAATCCTGGCGGGACCTGCCGCTGAAGTACAACCAGTGGTGTTCGGTGATCCGGTGGGAGAAAACCACCAGGCCTTTCCTGCGCACCTCCGAGTTCTGGTGGCAGGAGGGGCATACGGTCCATGCCACGCACGAGGAAGCGCAGGAAGAGACCCTCCAGATGCTCGAGGTCTACCGCGATGTGGTGGAGCGCTATCTCTGCGTCCCGGTGCTCACCGGGGTGAAGAGCGAGGCGGAAAAATTCGCCGGCGCCGTGCGCACCTACTGCATCGAGGCCATGATGCAGGACGGGAAAGCGCTCCAGGCGGGGACCTCGCATCACTTCGGGACAAACTTCTCCGTACCCTTCGGCATCCAGTACCTTGACAGGGACGGCAGGCTCAAGCACTGCCACGAGACAAGCTGGGGAGCTTCGACGCGGCTGATCGGGGCCATCATCATGACCCATGGCGACGAGCGCGGGCTCAGGATGCCTCCGCTCGTCGCCCCCGTCCAGGCTGTCGTCCTGCCGATCGCGGCGCACAAGGGAGGCGTGGTGGAGGTCTGCCGGGAAGCGCTCGGGGCGCTGCGCGCGGAAGGGATCCGGGCGAAACTGGACGATCGGGACCACCTGTCCCCAGGCTGGAAATTCAATGAATGGGAACTCAAAGGGGTGCCCGTGCGGCTCGAGATCGGACCCAGGGACGTCGAAAACGGCGTCGCGTCATACATGCGCCGGGACACCCTGGAAAAAGGCACGCTGCCCCTGCGCGGCATCGCCGCGGGCGTCAGGGCGATGCTCGCGCAGATCCAGAGAAATATGTTTGAAACGGCCCTCGCCTTCAGGGAAGGGCATACGGCGGTCGTGCGGAACATGGACGAGCTCGCGGGGCAGGTGTCGGGAGGCTATGCGCTGGCCATGTGGTGCGGTGACGCCGCCTGCGAGGAAAAGATCAGGGAAACGACGGGCGCCTCAAGCCGCAACATGCCTTTTGACCAGACGCCGGTGGGCGGGGAGTGCGTCTGCTGCGGGAAAAGCGCGGACAGGGCGATGTACTTCGCCAGGGCTTACTGAAGCGTTTTATGCCGCCGGCTCCGGGAGCCGGCGGCATTTTTGGGCTGGGATATATACGCGCGGATACGTTGTCATCAAGAGCCGCGGGGAAGCTTTGAAACATGATGGCAATCAAGGCGATCCTTCGGGGAAGCCGCAGAACAGACGGAAAATAAATGCAAAATATGCTTGCGTTTCCACGAAGGCATGCGTATAATCGAAAAGCTGTCTGTCCATGGGATGAAGCGTTAGGTTGCCGCCCCGGCCTTGGGCGGGTAATTACCGCAGACCAGCCTGTTGAACGGGCGACGGGCTCCGATCGTTTCCGCCCTGCAGGGCGGGAAACGGGCGCGAAGGGGGAAACGGCGTCCCCTGTCTGGATGCCGGGATCCGCCTGAGCGGCGAGAGAACGAAAACCAAAGGAGGAAACCCAATGGCCAGTCAAAAGATCCGCATCAAGCTCAAGGCGTATGAGCACGACCTGATCGATCAGTCCTCCGTGCGCATCGTGGAGACCGCAAAACGTACGGGCGCCCGCGTTTCGGGGCCCATCCCCCTTCCCACAGAGAAGGAGATCGTGACGATACTGCGGGCTCCGCACAAATACAAGGACAGCCGCGAGCAGTTTGAGCGGCGCACGCACAAGCGCCTGATAGACATTCACAATCCCAATTCCCGCACCGTGGACGCCATGATGAAGCTGGATCTCCCGGCCGGCGTCGAGATCGAGATCAAACTGTAAGGTAGGAGGCGAGCAGTGATGAAAAAGGCAATCCTTGGAAAAAAACTTGGCATGACGCAGAAATTCCTGCCCGACGGCCGCCTTGTGCCGGTGACCGTCATCCTTGCCGGCCCCTGCACCGTCGTGCAGAAGAAGACGGTCGAAAAGGACAGCTATGAAGCGATCCAGGTCAGCTTCGACCCCATCCCTGAAAACCGCATAAAGAAGGTCGTCACGAAACCCGAACTGGGCCATTTCAAGAAAGCCGGCGTGGCCCCCTCGCGCTTTCTGCGCGAGTTCAGGCTCGAGGACAGCGCTTCCTTCGAACCGGGGCAGACGATCAAAGCGGACATTTTCAAAGCCGGAGAACGGGTGGACGTGACCGGAACGAGCAAGGGGCACGGCTTCACGGGGGTCATCTACAGGTGGAATCAGTCGCGCGGGCCCATGACCCACGGCTCGAAGTACCACAGGGGCGTCGGCTCCATGAGCGCCAACACCTCGCCCGCCCATGTCTTCAAGAACAAGAAGCTGCCGGGCCATTACGGAGTGGAGCGCGTAACGGTGCAGAACCTCGAAATCATCGAGGTGGACGCCGAACGCAACCTGCTGCTCATCAGGGGCGCCGTGCCCGGCGCGGACAACAGTCTGCTTCTGGTCCGCAATACCTGCAAAGCCTGATCAAGGAGGAGAAGTCTCATGCCGACCATCAAAGTGGTGAACATGCAGGGCAAGCCTGAAGGCGATATGACGCTCAGCGACGACGTTTTCGCGGTCGAACCCAATGTCGCCGCCATGCATCTGGTCGTCCGCTCGATCCTCGCCAACAGGCGCCAGGGGACGCAAAGCGCGCTGACAAGAGGGGAAGTACGCGGCGGCGGGCGCAAAATCTACCGGCAGAAGGGAACCGGCAACGCGCGGCACCACAGCAATCGCGCGCCCCAGTTCCGTCACGGAGGCGTGGTGTTCGCCCCCAAGCCCAGGGATTACACCGTCAAGGTGCCCAAAAAAGTCCGGCGGCTCGCCATGAAGAGCGCCCTCTCCGCCAAACTGAGCGCGGGAGACATCATCGTCGTCAGCGAGCTCGCGCTCCCTGAGGCAAAAACCAAGCTTGTCGTGCAGATGCTCAGGAATCTCGGCGTCGAAACCAAGGCGCTCCTCGTTCTTGCGGCCTATGACGAGAATGTTGTCCGCGCCTCCAGGAACGTCAGGGAACTGAAGGGCGCCTACGTGAACACGCTGAACGTCTATGACGTGCTCAACGCCGGGAAACTGATCATGTCAAAGGACGCGGTATCCGGGATAGAGGAGGTCTTCGCGTCATGAAAAACCCGCACGATATCATTCTTCGCCCGGTCCTGACCGAAAAGGGCTATGAAGGCATCACGGACAAGCGCTATGTCTTCGAGGTGGACATCAGGGCCAACAAGGTCGAGATCAAGAAATCGCTCGAGTCCATCTTCAAGGAGATCAAGGTCGAACGCGTCAACACCCTCCGCATCATGGGGAAAATCAAGCGGCAGGGGAAAACGAGCGGGCGCACGCCGGAAGTGAAAAAGGCCTACGTGAAGCTGACGTGGGACTCAAAACCGATTGAGTTCTTCGAAGGCATGGCCTAAGGGAGGGAAAGCAAATGCCGATTCGCGTCTACAAACCCACATCGCCCGCCAGACGGTTGATGTCGGTGCTGACCTTCGAGGAACTGACGAAGAAAAAGCCCGAAAAGGGACTGGTGGAGTACCTGCAGAAGAATGCAGGACGCAACAAGCAGGGAAAGATCACCGTGCGCCACCAGGGCGGCGGCAACAAGATCAAGTACCGCATCATCGATTTCAAGCGTGACAAGACCGATGTCCCGGCAGTGGTGGCAGCCCTTGAGTATGACCCGAACCGCTCCGCTTTCATCGCCCTGCTCCATTACGCCGACGGCGAGAAACGCTACATCCTCGCTCCGCTGGGGCTGAAAGTCGGCGACAAGGTCGTCGCCGGGGAATCCGTCGACATCGTGCCCGGGAACGCCCTCCCGCTCGCCAACATCCCCGTCGGCACACTGATCCACAACGTCGAGCTCAAACCCGGCCGGGGAGGACAGCTTGTCCGTTCGGCAGGCGCGTATGCGCAGCTGATGGCGAAGGAAGGCCCCTTCGCCCAGATACGCCTCCCTTCGGGCGAGGTGAGAAAGATTCCCATCGGCGCGCGCGCAACCATCGGGACGATCGGCAACCAGGATCACGAGAACGTCAGGATCGGAAAAGCCGGCCGCAAGCGCCACATGGGCGTCAGGCCGACCGTCCGCGGCGTCGTCATGAACCCCAACGACCATCCCCACGGAGGCGGCGAGGGCAAGTCCCCCATCGGGATGCCCGCGCCCGTCACCCCCTGGGGCAAGCCCGCGCTGGGGTACAAGACCCGCAAGCACAAGAAATATTCGAACCGCCTGATCGTCAAGCGCAGCGGTCAAAAGTAAATCCTGAAGGACGAAAGGAGCAGTCTGCAGTATGAGCCGTTCAGTCAAAAAAGGCCCCTTTGTCAGCGAAACGCTCATGAAGCGCGTCCTGGACATGAACCGGGCCGGAAAAAAATCCGTGCTGAAAACCTGGTCCCGGGCATCGACGATCTTCCCCGACTTTGTCGGGCATACCATCGCCGTGCATGACGGGCGCAAACACGTGCCGGTCTATATCACGGAAGACATGGTCGGCCACAAGCTTGGCGAGTTCGCGCCGACGCGCACCTTCAGGGGGCACGCCGGCGAAAAGTCGTCCTCGGCGGCCCGCAAGTAAAACGGAAGGAGACCAAACGCATGGCAACGAACACCCGCGGCAAGGGGCGGGAGCGCGCCGAAAAGCAGGACAAGCGCCCGCACGCCCACGCAAGGCATATCCGCATCTCCTCCCGGAAGGTGCAGATCGTCGTCGACCTCATCCGGGGGAAAGACGTTGAGGAAGCGCTGGCGATCCTCAAATATACCCCGAAGGCCGCCTCGCCGATCGTGTCAAAGCTTTTGAACAGCGCCATCGCAAACGCCGTGAACAACCAGGAGATGGACCGGGGATCCCTCTACGTTGCGGAAATCTACGCGAATCCTGGGCCGACGCTCAAACGCTTCGTGGCCCGTAGCCGGGGAAGCGCCTCGCCGATGCTCAGGCGCACCAGCCACATCAGCGTCGTCCTGGACAAAAGATAGGAGGAGGTTTCGCAATGGGCCAGAAAGTCAATCCCCACGGAGCGCGCGTCGGCGTCATATTTGACTGGAGCACCCGCTGGTACGCGGACAAGAAGGATTTTGCCAACAACCTGATGGAGGATCACGCGATCCGGCAAGATCTGAAGAAGAAATATTTCTCCACCGGCATCAGCCGCATCGATATAGAACGCAGCGCCGCCCGCACCACCATCAATGTGTTCACCGGAAAACCGGGGATGATCATCGGGCGCGGCGGCAAGGGCATCGAAGAATTGAAGGCCTACGTGGAGAAAAAGCTGGGCCGCACGGTCAACATCAACATCCTGGAAGTCAAGAACCCGGACTGCGACGCCCAGCTTGTGGCGGAAAACATCGCGCAGCAGCTTGAGAAGCGGATTTCTTTCAGGCGCGCGATCAAACAAAGCATCCAGCGCGCCATGCGCGCCGGCGCCAAAGGCATCAAGGCGAAGGTGTCGGGCCGCCTTGGCGGAGCGGATATCGCGCGCAACGAGCATTACCATGAGGGTTCCATCCCGCTTCAGACCCTGCGGGCGAACATCGACTACGGTTTCACGGAAGCCAAGACGACCTACGGCCGCCTCGGCGTCAAGGTCTGGATCTACAAGGGCCAGATCCTGCCGCAGGCGAAAAAGCCCGACGCCCGCACCGAAGGAGGCAAATAAGCCATGTTGATGCCCAAGAGAGTCAAGCGCCGCAAGGTCTTCCGCGGGCGGATGAAAGGCAATGCGCATCGCGGGAACCTGGTCACGTACGGGGACTACGGTCTGGTCGCCCTCACCCCCAGCTGGGTAACAAGCCAGCAGATCGAGGCCGCGCGTATCGCCCTGACGAGATTCACCAAGCGCGGCGGGCAGGTATGGATCAAGATTTTCCCGGACAAACCCGTCACGGAGAAGCCCGCTGAGACCCGGATGGGTTCCGGGAAAGGCTCTCCCGAGTACTGGGTGTCCGTCGTCAAGCCCGGCCGCGTCATGTTCGAAGTCGGAGGAGTCGAGGAATCTGTGGCAAGGGAGGCGCTGCGCCTTGCCGCCACCAAGCTCCCGCTCAGAAGCAAGATCGTGTCCCGCGAACAGCTGAATCCTGAAAATGGCGGTGAGATCCAATGAAGGCAAGCGAGTTATCGGCCCTGAAACCGGAAGAGCTGACCGCGAAGATCGCGGACCTCAAGGCAGAGTTGTTCAACCTGAGGTTCAAACTCGCGACCGGACAGCTCGAGAACACGATGCAGATCTCGCAGGTCAGGCGAGACATCGCGAGGGCTTTGACGGTCCAGACCCAGAGCCTGAACAAATAGCCGGGAGCCGTGAAAGGAGTCGTATCCATCCAATCAGAACAAAGAGGACTGCGCAAGACACGGGTCGGCATCGTGGTCAGCGACAAGATGGACAAGACGATTGTCGTATCTGTCAATACACGCGTGAAGCACCCGATGTACGGGAAAATCATCAAGCACACCAGCAAACTGAAAGTACACGATGAAAACAACAGCTGCGGCGTCGGCGACACCGTGAAGGTCATGGAAACCAGGCCGCTGTCCAGGGAGAAGCGCTGGCGGCTGGTCGAGATCGTCGAGAAGGCGAAGTGACCGCTCGCCGCTCCGCCCCTCAGGCGGCAGTTCGTGCGCAGGGCGGAAAATGTGTGAAGGAGGACCCGGGAAATGATCCAGCCGCAAACGCGACTTAAGGTGGCCGACAATTCCGGCGCAAAGGAAATCATGTGCATCCGCGTCCTGGGCGGCTCGTTCCGCCGCAGCGGCTCCATCGGCGATATCATCGTGGCCAGCGTGAAGACCGCGGCCCCCGGCGGCCAGGTCAAGAAGGGCGATGTGGTCAAAGCGGTGATCGTCAGGATGGCCAAGCAGAGGCGCAGGCCCGACGGCAGCTACATCCGTTTTGACGACAACGCCGCGGTGATCGTGGCAGATGACAGGCAGCCCCGCGGGACGCGGATCTTTGGCCCGGTCGCCCGCGAGCTGCGCGAGAAGGACTTCATGAAAATCGTCTCGCTCGCGCCCGAAGTGCTGTAGGAGGACGCAGATGAAAGTGCATGTAAAGACCAAGGACGAGGTCATCGTCCTCACGGGCAAGGACAAGGGGAAAAAGAGCAAGGTGATCGGGGTGAATCCCGCGACCGGGCGCGTCACGGTGGAGGGGGTAGCCGTCGTGACTAGGCACCAGAAGCCCAAGCAATGTCATGCTCATCTGCCAGAAGTGCGGCAAACCGTCCCGCGCCGGCGTGAAGATCCTTCAGGACGGAAAAAAGATCCGCATCTGCAAAAAGTGCGGAGAGCAGATCGACTGACAAGGAGGAGAGGGCAAATGGCCACCCGTTTGAGGCAAAAATACAACAGCGAAGCCGTGCCTGCCTTGAAGCAGAAGTTTGGCTATAAAAACCCCATGGAAGTGCCCCGGCTGGTCAAGGTGATCATCAACATGGGCCTGGGCGACTGCAAGGACAACGCGAAACTGCTCGAGTCGGCGGTCGATGAGCTGGCCCAGATATCCGGCCAGAAGCCCCTGGTCACCAAAGCCAAAAAATCCATCGCGAACTTCAAGGTGCGCGAAGGCATGAACGTGGGGGCGAAGGTGACCCTCCGGGGCAACCGGATGGAAGAGTTTGTGGATAAGCTCGTCAGCATCGCTCTCCCGCGCGTGCGCGATTTCCGCGGCGTTTCGCCCAAGGCCTTCGACGGGCGCGGCAATTACGCGCTGGGCGTCCGCGAGCAGCTGATTTTCCCTGAAGTCAACTATGACAAGGTGGAAAAGATCCGCGGCATGGAGATGATTTTCGTGACGACGGCCAAAACGGACGAGGAAGCGAAGGAACTCCTCAGCCTCCTTGGCATGCCGTTCGCGCAGTAAAGGAAGGCAAAACCATGGCAAAAACCAGTCAGGTCATCAGACAGAAGCGCCCGGCGAAGTTTTCCACCCGCGCGTACACACGCTGCCGCCTTTGCGGAAGGCCTCATTCCGTATTGCGCCGTTACGGCATCTGCCGTATTTGCTTCAGAGAATTGGCCTACAAAGGCCAGATCCCCGGCGTCCGCAAGGCAAGCTGGTAAACGGAAACGCGCAGAAGGAGGTAAACATCATGGTAGTGAACGATCCCATCGCCGATATGCTGACCCGTATCCGCAACGCGCAGATCGCCAAGCATGATACGGTCGTGATCCCTGCCAGCAACATGAAAAAGGCCATCGCCCGGATCCTGCTTGACGAGGGATATATCAAGGGTTTCGAGAAAATCGACGACGGCGTCCAGGGCATGATCAAGATCACGCTCAAGTACGTCAATGGAAAGCAGCAGCCCGTCATCGCCGGGCTCAAGCGCATCAGCAAGCCCGGCCTGCGCGTGTACGCGCAGTGCGAGGACCTGCCCAAGGTCCTCGGCGGGCTCGGCGTCGCGATCATATCCACATCCAGGGGCCTGATGACCGACAGGAAGGCCCGCAAGGACAACCTGGGCGGCGAGGTGCTCGCCTACATCTGGTGACCGATTCACGCATTGGAGGTGCTGAAATGTCTCGAATCGGAAAGCTTCCGATAAACGTGCCGGCGGGCGTGACGGTCACGGTCGGCGCCGATAACACCGTCGTCGTCAAGGGACCCAAGGGCGTACTTTCCCAGTCTGTTCACCGGGACATCACGGTCAGGCAGGAAAAGGGCCTGCTCACCCTGGACAGGCCGAGCGACGCGAAGCCCCACAAGGCGATGCACGGCCTGTACAGGGCGCTCATCCACAACATGGTCGTGGGCGTGACGACGGGTTTTGAAAAATCGCTCGACCTGGTCGGCACCGGTTACCGGGCTGCCGCCGAAGGCGGAGCGCTGACGCTCAACATCGGGTATTCCCACCCGGTCGTCTTCACGGCTCCGGACGGCGTCAGGTTTGAGACGCCGACGCCGACGCAGATCATTGTCAAGGGTGTCGACAAACAGGTCGTCGGAAACCTTGCAGCCGATATCCGCGCCACCCGCAAACCCGAACCCTACCTGGGCAAGGGGATCAAGTACAGGGACGAGCATATCCGCCGCAAGGAAGGAAAGTCCGGCAAGAAGTAGAAAGGGGAGTGACGTCGGATGTTCAACAAGCGCGACCGTAACGAAGTACGGCTGATCAGGCATGCGCGTGTCCGCAAAAAAATCGGCGGCTCGCCCGAAATGCCGCGCCTGAACGTATTCAGGAGCAATCGGTTCATTTACGCCCAGGTCATCGACGATACCCGGGGGATGACCCTCGTGTCGGCCTCTTCCATGGATCCGTCCCTGAAGGAGCAGCTCGCGGGCCTCAACAAGACAGCGGCGTCGAAGCTGATTGGCAAGACCCTCGCCGAACGGGCGCTGCAGGCCGGGATCAGCCAGGTCGTATTCGACCGCGGCGGCTACGTCTACACCGGCCGCGTCGCTTCACTGGCCGAAGGCGCCCGCGAAGGTGGGCTCAAGTTTTGAGAGGAGGATTAGGCGGCATGCTGCGCAGAGACGAACAGCAAAGCGAGTTCAAGGAAAAACTGGTGGCGATCAACCGCGTCGTGAAGGTCGTCAAGGGCGGCAGGAACTTCCGCTTTTCGGCGCTCGTGGTCGTTGGTGACGGGAGCGGCCGCGTAGGGGCCGGCATGGGAAAGGCGGCCGAGATCCCCGAAGCGATCCGCAAGGGCGTTGAAAACGCCAAAAAGCATTTCATCACGGTGCCGCTGGTCGGGACGACCATACCGCATCAGGCTACAGGCTATTTCGGGACCGGAAAGGTCGTGCTGCTCCCAGCAGAGGAAGGCACCGGCGTCATCGCCGGCGGCGCGGCCCGCGCCGTGCTGGAGCTGGCCGGCATCAAGGACATCCGCACGAAAAGCTATGGGACGAGCAACCCCATCAATACCGTCAAGGCGACAGTCGAAGGCCTGAGGCTTCTTCGTTCGGCCGAACAGGTCGCGAAGCTGCGCGGCAAGACCGTCGAAGAGATCCTGGGCTGAGGGAGGAACAACATGAAACTGAAGGTCACGCTGACAAAGTCACCCATCTCCAGCCTTCAGAGGCATATCGCCACGGTCAGGGCGCTCGGCCTTCACAGGATCGGGCAGACGGTCGTAAAAGACGACAACCCCTGCGTTCGCGGCCAGATCTTTGCGGTGCGGCACATGGTCAAAGTTGAAGAGATCAGCGAGTAAGGAGGGCCTCCTCATGAAGTTGCACGATTTGAAACCCGCCGCTGGCTCCACGACCGCGCGCAGGCGTCTCGGCCGCGGCGTTGGTTCGGGTCTTGGAAAAACCTCCGGCAAGGGGCACAAGGGCGCCAAGGCGAGGTCGGGCGGCGGGAAGGCCCCCGGTTTCGAAGGCGGCCAGATGCCTTTGACGCGGCGTATTCCCAAAAGCGGGTTCACCAACCATTTTCGGAAGGAATACGCCATCGTGAAAGTGTCCGACCTCCAGACCTTCGATGAAAACGCCGTTGTCACGACGGAACTCCTGAAGGCCTCGGGCCTTGTCAAGCAGGTGAAGAACGGCGTGAAGGTCCTTGGGAACGGCGAGATCACCAGGAAGCTCACGGTCCGGGTCGAAAAGTTTACCGTTTCCGCCAAGGAAAAGATCGAGGCCGCCGGCGGGAAGGCCGAGGTAGTGTAATATGTGGGAAACGATCAGAAACGCATGGAAAGTCCCCGAACTGAAGAAAAAGATCCTGTACACGTTCATGATGCTGCTCCTGTTCCGCCTGGTCAGCGTGATCCCCGTCCCGGGCATCAACGCGAGCGTTGTGAGGGAGGTCTCCAAACAGTTCGACCTTTTGAACCTGGTCAACATGATGACCGGCAACTCCTTCAGCCAGATGACCCTGATGGCCATGGGCATCACGCCCTACATCAACGCGAGCATCATCATGCAGCTGCTGACCATCGCCATCCCGGCCCTTGAGCGGCTGCAGAAGGAAGGCGGCGAGGAAGGCAAGGAGAAGATCAACCGGATCACGAGGTACGCGACCGTCGGACTGGCCGCCATCCAGTCCGTCGGCATCATCAGCGGTCTCAACTCCTCCACGACGTCCACCGGCGACCGGGTGCTCATGGCGGCATACAACAATCCCTTCGGCCTGCTCTCCATCGGGGTGATCATGGCCGGCGGCACGGCCCTCGCGATGTGGATCGGCGAACGGGTGACCCAGAAAGGCATCGGAAACGGTATCTCGCTCCTGATTTTCGCCGGCATCATCTCCAATCTGTTCAACGGTCTGCTCACCGCCTTCACGGACGTGCTGGGTATCACCGCGGGCCAGACGAGCGTCGTGCAGTTCCTCATCCTGATCGTCACGGCTCTGGCCATCATCTCGATCGTGACCTTCATCGACATGGGCGAACGCCGCATCCCCGTGCAGTACGCCAAACGCGTGGTGGGCCGCAAGATGTACGGCGGGCAGTCGACCCATATCCCCATGAAGATCGTCTCCGTCGGTGTCCTGCCCCTGATCTTCGCCTACTCCTTCATGGCTTTTCCCGGCACGATCATCGCGATGTTCGGCACTTCCAGCAGCGCGTACCAGTGGTGGAACGCCAACATGACGCAGACCTCCCCCCTGTACCTGCTGATCACTGCCCTCCTGATCGTGGCTTTCACGTATTTTTACGCGTCCATCAGCTTCAATCCCCAGGATATCTCAAAGAACATCCAGCAGCAGGGCGGAAACATCCCGGGCATCCGCTCAGGGAAGAACACAGTCGATTACCTGAAGAGAACATCCGGGAGGCTGACGCTCTTCGCCGCCCTCTTCCTTGCCGTGCTGGCGACGCTCCCGACCGTGCTGTCGACCTGGCAGCAGATGCAGATCCCCTTCGCGGCTTCCTCCATCCTCATCGCCGTCAGCGTGGCGCTGGAGACCGTCCGCCAGGTCGAGGCACAGCTTGTCATGCGCCACTACAAGGGCTTCCTGTAAGCCTTGCGAAACCATCGTCAAGGCATAACGGCCGCAATATCCCACTTCCCGCCCGCTTTGGGCGGGGTGGGATATTCTGGCGCTATCGGAGAGGGGTGAAGGCATGAACATCGTATTCCTTGGCGCGCCCGGCGCGGGCAAGGGCACGCACGCGCAGCGCCTTGAAAAGCGTCTGGGCATTCCGCAGATATCCACGGGGGATATGTTCCGCCGCGCCATGCGCGAGGGCACGCCCACGGGGATCGAGGCGAAAAGCTATATCGACCGGGGCGATCTGGTGCCCGACGACGTGACCATCCGCATGGTCAA
>CAZLYF010000104.1:0-12716 GCA_964563725.1 uncultured Oscillospiraceae bacterium | reverse complement strand
TATCGGCTTGATCTCCTGTGGCTTCCATGCTTTCAGGAGATTTTTGTCCTTCTAGGCTGTTAAAGATGGGCTGTGTACCGGCTGGACGCTACTCCTTTGCCGGGCAAGGTCTCTCACCTCGCTGTCCTTCTTGCACCGAACTGGCGCACCCTTCCCCCCGGATTTTACCACGCTTTCCCTTCCCAGTGTACCGATTTCGTTTGCTGTGCTATAATGCGAAAAAACAAGGGGGGATCGTGCGTATGGTCATACGTGTCCTTGAGACGGAAGCACTGGCGTGCGAGGCGGCGTCAACGATTTTTGCCGCGCAGGTGATCAGGAAGCCGGACAGCGTGCTTGGATTCGCTACCGGTTCGACGCCGCTGGGCGTCTACCGCGCCCTGGCCGCCCTGCATGCGAAGGGGCTTCTTGATTTTTCCGGCTGCGTCAGTTTCAACCTGGACGAGTACGTCGGCCTGGGCGCCGACCATCCCTGCAGCTACCGTTTCTTCATGGAAGAGCAGCTGTTCAGCCGGGTCAACCTGAAGGCGTCCTTCCTGCCGGACGGCAGGGCAGGCAATCTCTCCGCCGAGTGCAGGCGCTACGACGCCGCGGTGCGCAGGGCGGGCGGGATCGACCTGCAGCTCCTGGGGATCGGGCATAACGGCCACATCGGCTTCAACGAGCCCTCGGACCGCTTCACCCTCGGGACGCACGCCGTCTCTCTCACGGAAGACACCATCCGGGCTAACCGCCGCTATTTTTTAAGGGAAGAGGACGTGCCGCGCAAGGCCCTCACCCTTGGCATCGGCGGGATCATGGCCGCCAGGTCCATTGTGCTCGTTGCCTTGGGCGAGAGCAAGGCGGAAGCCGTGCGGGGCATGCTCAAAAAGGAAATGGACCCCCGCCTGCAGGCCTCCGTCCTGCGGATCCATCCCTCTGTCACGGTCCTGCTCGACAAGGGGGCTGCGTCGCGGCTGTAGACCGCTTTGTGGACAAGTTCCGGGCTTCCCCGGAAAAAGGGCCCGCCGCCTGCGCGCCTCTTTTCCCACAGCATGTGGAAGGCCTCCCTGTGGACGCTGTGGAAGCGCTTCGCAGCCCTTGTCTCCGGGTCCGGTTCCCGCCTCCCGTGCCGGTCCCCTCTCCCGGCGTTTGCCGCTCCTGCTGTCCTTTAGGAGGCCCTCCCTGCTCCTTTGCCGCAGGCGACCGGGGGCGGCACGCCGTGAAAGACGGTTTTTCTCCACCGCCGGGGAGGCTTCCTGCACAGCTTCCCAGCCCGGGAAACGGCCTTGTTTCTGGAAAAAAGGCCCTTTTCCACCGTATCCACAGGCGCTACTGCCACTGTCTATCTTCTTTCCTTCCGCCGCATCTGCCGGAACCCTTTCCTTCCGGTTTTCAGAAAAGGAGTGATCCGATGCATTTCAGGGTAAACGCGAGCGACATCAATCACGGGATGGGACTGGTCAGCAGGGCGCTGCCCGCGCGGCCCACGCACCAGATCTACGAAGGCGTGTTCCTGGAGACCACGGAGGAAGGGGTCCAGCTGACCTGCACGGACGGCGAGATCACCATCCGGAGCATCGTGCCCTCCTCCGTGCTGGAAGACGGCTGCGCCCTGCTCCCCGCGAAGCTGCTGGGCGAACTGCTGCGCAAACTGGAGGGCGAGATCGATTTTAACATCGACGGGACGTCCAGGGCGGCAATCAGCGCGCAGGGCAGCAATACCAGCATGATGTGCATGGAAGCGGAGGACTTTCCGGACATCCGCGAAGTCGTCAGCGATTTTCACATGCAGATGCCCCAGAGCAGCCTGCGCGATGCCGTCGGCCGCATCATCTTCGCCGTTTCGACGGATGACACACGCAAGATCCTCACGGGCTGCCTGATGGAAACCTACCGCGAGGAAACGCGTTTCATCTGCCTGGACGGCTTCCGCCTCGCCATGCAGCGCGTCTATGTCAAGCATGAGCTGCCCGCGGACAAGGAAGTGCTGTCGGCGATCATTCCCGGCGCCGTCATCGGGGAGATCGGGCGCATGATGCCCGAGAGCGAAGACGCGGTCAGCATCATCTGCAGCAACACGCACATGATGGCGGCCTTCGGACAAACGAAGGTCTACAGTCCCCTGATCGTGGGGGAGTACATCAACTACAAGCAGATCCTCCCGAACACCTGGACGACGGCCATCCGGGTGGACCGTAATTTGCTCATCGGCGCGATCGAGCGGGCCGCGCTGATGGCCAGGGAGGGAAAAAACAACCTGCTCAAGCTCCGCCTGACGGAAGAAAACCTCTCCATATCGGCCAACGCAGAGCGGGGGACGGCGTTTGAACGCCTTTCGATCGACTTTGAGGGGAGCCCGATGGACATCGCCTTCAACGCGAAATACCTCACGGACGTGATCAGGAACATCGACACCCCCGACATCAGCATGCGTTTCAACACAAACGTCAGCCCCTGCGTGATTTGCCCCGTGACAGGCAACCAGTACACCTACCTGGTGCTGCCTGTCCGCGTCGTCGAGTAGGCGCCCCGCGCCACCTCCTTTTCCCTTCCCGCGGGAAGGGAATTTTCACGTGGAGAGAGGGCTTGACTTTAGCACAATAGAGTAATAGCATGATAGAGCGATGAAGAGGAGGCGCCAGGGGATGGACAGCGGAGGAGAGAAGGAGCGGGATAGGTTCTACGCGGCGGTCCTGTCCCTCAGGACAGCCGGGGAGTGCAGGGACTTTTTTGCCGACGTCGCCACCATCAGGGAACTGGACGAGATGGCGAAGCGCTTCAGCGTGGCGTGCATGCTCGAGGACAGGAAACGTTACCAGGAGATCCACGAGGAGACCGGGGTGAGCGCGGCGACCATCTCCCGCGTGAACAGATGCCTGAATTACGGGAGCGGAGGCTACATGAAGGCGATCGCCCGCCTGAGAGCGGACAGGTCATGACCCGGCAGGCGGCAGACGCGCGGTGCCTGAAAAAGGAAGAGGAAGCCGCGTACCAGCTGCGGGCGCTGTTTCGGCGCTACGGCTACTCCCTCGTGCGCATGAGCAGGTTTGAGGAATATGACCTGTACGTGCGCAACAGGGACTTCCTGCCCACCGACAGCGTGATCGCGTTCTCCGGCGGAAACGGAAAGATGCTCGCGCTCAGGCCGGATGTGACGCTTTCCATCCTGAAAAACGCCGCGGCCGGCGGGGACAGGGTCCTCAAGCTCCAGTACGGGGAAAACGTGTACCGCTACGCAAGGGAAAAAAAAGCGTTCAGGGAAATCATGCAGGCAGGCCTGGAATGCATCGGGGACATCGGGGGATATGAGATCTGCGAATCCGCCCATCTGGCCTGCGAAAGCCTCGCCCTGCTCGGCGGGGACTTTGTGCTGGATCTCTCCCACATGGGCCTTGTATCAAGCCTGATGGACGAGATCGAGGCGCCCGGAGCGTTCAAGGAGGACGTGATGGCCTGCCTGCGGCAGAAAAACTCCGACGGGGTCCTCAGGGCCTGCGGGGAGCAGGGCGCCGACGCGAACTGGGCCGGGAGGGTAAAGGAGCTTTCCTCCCTCTTTGGAAGCGCGGAAAGCCTCCTCCCCCGGCTTCGCGGGATCTTCCCGGGAGCAGCGGCGCAGGCGCCGCTCGACGAGCTGGCGCTGGTATGCGCCGCGCTTGAGGACAGCGGGTTCGCCGGCCGGGTCAACATCGACCTTTCCGTCATATACGACGCGAAGTACTACAGCGGCATCGTCTTCAAAGGCTACCTGGAGGGACTTCCGGAAGGCGTCCTGTCCGGCGGGCAGTACGACAACCTGATGAAAAGGATGGGAAAAAAGGGGAAGGGCATCGGTTTCGCCGTGTACCTGGACCAGCTCAGGCAGAAAGACCACAGGCGGGAGACCCGCGACGTCGACTTCCTGCTGCAGTACGGGGAGGGGACGGACGCGCGCGAGACCCTGCGCGCCGCGCGCCGCCTGAGCGCCCGCGGATCCGTGTTCGCGGGAAGGGAAGCGCCCGCGGGGACCCGCTACGGACGCCTGGTCAGGCTCGCGGGAGGGGGAGGAAGGCGGTGAGGGGAGGGCTGACCGTCGCGCTCCCCAAGGGGAGGATGGGCGAGAAGGCGTACCGCGCCTTTGAGGACGCGGGCTTCGGCTGCGGGCCCGTGGAGGACTGCGGCCGCAGACTCGTGTTTGGGGACGCCGCCCGGGGCCTGCGCTATGTCTGGGTGAAGCCGTCGGACGTGGGCATCTATGTGGAGCGGGGCGCCGCGGACATCGGGGTGGCCGGAAAGGACGTGCTGCTCGAAAACCGGCCCGACGTCTACGAGCTGCTGGACCTCCGTATCGGCGCCTGCCGCCTGGCGGTCGCGGCGGCGCGGGGTTTCCGCGAAGACCCGGGGAGCGTGCTTCGGGTCGCGACCAAGTATCCCGCCGTCGCCGAGGAGCACTACGCAAAAAAGAGCAGGGAGATCGACGTCATCCGCCTCAACGGCTCCATCGAGCTGGCGCCGCTGCTGGGGCTGTCCGACGTGATCGTGGACATCGTGGAGACCGGCACGACGCTCAGGGAAAACGGCCTGGAGCCCATCGAGACGCTGGCGGATGTCAGCCTCAGGCTCATCGCCAACAAGGCGGCGTTCAAATTCAAGGCGCGGCTGATCGGAGAGCTCAGGAAGGGCCTGACCGCGCAGGGGGAGGACAGGGGATGATCAGGACGCTCAGGTATCCCGCCGACGGGGACGGCGAGGTCTTCGCCCGTCCGGCGCGGAGCGCGGGTCTGGAGGCCGCGGTCAGGGGGATCATCGGCGAAGTCAGGAAAGACGGGGACGAGGCCCTGGTCCGCTTCGCGCGGAAGTTCGACCTGGCGGAAATCGAGCAGGTCGAGGTCACGGACCGGGAGAAGGAGGAGGCCCTGCGGGAAACGGACCCGGATTTTTTGAGGATCCTGCGGGCAGCCGCGGAGAACATCGCCGCCTTTCATGCGCGGCAGCGAAGGAACGGCGTGATCGCGGCCGAGCGGGAAGGGGTCCTGCTGGGCTGGAAGGAGACGCCCATCGAGAAGGTGGGGCTCTACGTCCCCGGCGGCACGGCGGCCTACCCATCCACGGTGCTCATGGGCGCGATCCCCGCGAAGATCGCCGGCTGCGGGGAGATCTGCGTCATTTCGCCGCCGGACAGGCGGGGGAGGGTCCACCCGTCGGTCCTTGCGGCGGCCCAGGTGGCCGGGGCAGACAGGGTGTTCAAGTCAGGCGGCGCCCAGGCGGTCGCCGCGCTCGCCTACGGGACGCGGACGGTGCCCCGGGTCGACAAGGTCTTCGGCCCCGGAAACGCCTACGTCGCGGAAGCGAAGCGGCAGGTCTTCGGAGACGTGGCGGTCGATATGATCGCCGGCCCGAGCGAGGTCCTCATCATCGCCGACGGCGCCGCGGACCCCCGCCACGCGGCGGCCGACCTGCTCGCGCAGGCGGAGCATGACAGCCTGGCCAGCGCGGTGCTCGTGACGGACAGCCCGGCCTTCGCGCAGAAGGTGCGGCTGGCGCTCGAGGAGCAGATCCTTCTGCTGCCCCGGCAGGAGACCGCGCGGGCCTCCATCGACGCAAACGGGCGGATCATCCTGGTGGAGAGCCTTGCGGATGCCGTCGAGGTCGCCAACAGGTTCGCGCCCGAACACCTGGAGCTCTGCGTCCGGGACCCCTTCAGTTATTTCGGGAGCGTCCGCAACGCCGGCGCCGTGTTCATGGGCGGGCACAGCCCGGAAGCCCTGGGCGACTATTTCGCGGGCACCAACCATACGCTGCCCACCGGCGGCGCGGCAAGGTTTTCAAGCCCCCTTTCGGTGGACGATTTCGTGAAGCGGACGCAGTTCGTCCACTACACGAGGGAAGCCTTCTTCAGGGAGGCGGAGGACGTGGCCCGCTTCGCGGAAACGGAAGGGTTCCAGGCGCACGCCGCAAGCGTCCGGGTCCGTCTCGGGGGGGAGAGGAGATGAGCAGGTTCCTGTTTTCCGGGTATGACGGGCTCGTCCCCTATGTGCCGGGCGAGCAGCCGGCGGGCGGCTTCGTCAAGCTCAACACCAACGAGTCGCCCTTTCCCCCGGCGCCGGAGGTTTTGAGCGCGGTCAGCGCGGAGGAACTCAGTCGGCTGCGCCTCTACCCGGACCCCGAATGCGCGGGCCTGAAGGACAGGATCGCCCGGGCGTACGGCGTGGGACGGGAAAACGTCTATGTCGCCGGCGGCTCGGACGACATCCTCTCCTTCGCGTTCATGGCCTTCGGCAGGAGAAGCGGCGCCGTGTTCCCGGACGTCAGCTACGGGTTCTACCGGGTCGCCGCGCGGCTGCACGGCGTGCCTTTCCGCGAGATCCCGGTGAGGGAGGATTTTTCTGTCGATCCCGGGGACTACCTGGGGCTTCGGGAAATGGCGGTGATCGCCAACCCCAACGCGCCCACCGGGATGGCCCTGGCGCCCGGGCGGTTTGGCGAGATGGCGGAAAGCGGCCCGGACCGCGTGGTCCTTGTCGATGAAGCCTATGTGGACTACGGGGCCGCGTCCTGCGTCCCGCTCACGCGAAGATACGACAACCTGCTGGCCGTCCACACCTTTTCGAAGTCCCGCAGCCTCGCGGGCGCCCGCCTCGGCTTCGCCATCGGGGACGCGGGGCTGATACGGGACCTGGAAACGATCAAGTACTCGACCAATCCCTACAATGTCAGCCGCCTGACGCTCGTTGCCGGAGAGGCCGCCATCGGCGCGGCGTCCTATTACCGGGCCAACTGCGAAAAGATCATCAAAACAAGGGAAGAGACCGCCTCCGCCCTGCGCGCCCTCGGGTTTGAGGCGCTGCCTTCCTGCGCGAACTTCCTTTTTGTCCGGCACCGCGCCGTGGAGGGCGCGCGCCTGTACGCGGAACTGAAGCGGCGCGGGATCCTGGTCCGGCACTTCCCCCAGGAAAGGATCCGCAGCTACGTCCGCGTGACGGTCGGCAACGGCGGGGACATGGCGGCCTTCCTCAGGGCCGCCGGAGAGATCACGGGAGGTGAAGGCGTTGCGCAGGGCTGAGGTGCACCGGAAAACCCTGGAGACGGAGGTCCGCCTCTCCCTTTCGCTCGACGGGAGCGGGAAGGGCGAGATCCTCACCGGATGCGGGTTTCTTGACCACATGCTCAGGCTCCTGGCCGCGCACGGCTGCTTCGACCTGACGCTGCGCTGCCAGGGGGACCGGGAGGTGGACGACCATCACACCGTGGAGGACACGGGCCTGTGCCTGGGCAGGGCGCTCCGGGCCGCGCTCGGGGACGCGGGGGGCGTCAGGCGCTACGGCAGCGCCGTCCTGCCCATGGACGAGGCGCTGATCCTCTGCGCGGTGGACCTGTCGGGCAGGGGGCTGCTGACGTACGACCTCTCCCTGCCGTCCCCCAGGGTGGGAAGCTTTGATACGGAGCTGGCGGAGGAGTTCTTCGCGGCCCTCGCGAGGGAGGCGGGGATCACCCTGCATCTGAGGCAGCTGTGCGGCGCGAACGCGCACCATATCATCGAAGGCGCCTTCAAGGCCTTCGCCCGGGCCCTGCGAGAGGCGGTCTCTTTCGATCCCGGGCGCGGGGGGGAGATCCCCTCCACCAAAGGCACGCTCAGTTGATCGCGATCGTCGACTACGGCGTGGGGAACCTGTTCTCGCTGCGCTCGTCGGTCAAGGCCCTGGGGCGGGAGGCGGAGCTGGTCAGCGACCCGCGGGCCCTCCAAAGGGCGGAGAGGATCCTCCTGCCCGGCGTCGGCGCCTTCGGGGACGCGGCGGACAAGCTGTTTTCAAGCGGCCTGGGGGACGCGGTCAGGGAGGCCGCGGGCCAGGGCAAGGCGCTGATGGGCATTTGCCTGGGCATGCAGCTCCTGTTTGAGCGCAGCCTCGAGCACGGCGCGCACGAAGGCCTGGGGCTGCTTGAAGGGGAGGTCGTCCCGATGGCGGACGCGCTGCGAAGGGGGCTGCGGCTCCCCCATATCGGCTGGAACGCCCTGCGCTTCCCCGACAGGAAGGACGAACTGTTCAGGCAGGTCGGGGAAGGCGAATGGGTGTATTTCGTCCATTCCTTCCACGCCGCGGCCCGCACGGAGGATGTGATCGCGACCGTCGAATACGGAAGCGCGTACACGGCCGCGGTGAGGAGGGGGCGGGTCTGCGGCTGCCAGTTCCATCCGGAAAAAAGCGGGAGGACGGGGCTGAACATCCTGCGCGCCTTCCTTGAGGAGGAGGCATGACGATCTATCCGGCGATCGACCTGTTCGAGGGCAAGGCGGTCCGCCTCCTGAGGGGCGACTACGGCCGGATGACGGTCTACGGAGAAGACCCCGTAGGGATCGCGCTGCGGATGAAGCGGCAGGGCGCCGCCTGCCTTCACGTCGTGGACCTGGAGGGAGCGCGGGACGGCACGCAGAAGAATCTTCCCCTCGTCGGGGAGATCATCGCCGCGACCGGCCTCTTCGTGCAGACGGGCGGCGGCGTCCGCAGCCACGGCGCCATCGAGGCCTGTCTGTCCCGGGGGGCCGCCAGGGTCGTCCTGGGCACGCGGGCGCTCACGGACGAGGCCTTCCTTGAGGAGGCCCTGAGGCTGTACGGAGAGAAGATCGCCGTGGGCGTCGACCTCGCGGGCGGGCGCGCCATGGTGAGCGGATGGACGCGGGCGGCTTGCGCGCCGGCGGACGAGCTGTTCGGAAGGCTGGCGGACAGGGGCGCGCGCACGGTGATCTGCACGGACATCTCCAGGGATGGGGCGCTGGCGGGCATGGACCTCCCGCTGTACAGAAAGCTCGCCAGGGCCTATGCTATGGACATCGTCGCGTCAGGCGGGGCTTCCTCCCCCGCGGACGTTCGGGCGCTGAGGGAAGCGGGCGTGCGGGGGCTCGTGATCGGAAAGGCCTTCTACGAGGGCACGATGAAGCTTCAGGAAGCGCTGGAGGCGGCCCAGTGATCACCCGGCGCATCATCCCCTGTCTGGACGTGAAGGACGGCCGCGTGGTGAAGGGGAAGCATTTCCTCCGCCTCAGCGATGTCGCCTCGCCGGTTTTGCTGGCCGGGGGCTACAGCGCCGGCGGCGCGGACGAGCTGGTGTTCTACGACATCACCGCCTCGGCGGAGGGGCGCAGGCTGTTTACGGACGTCCTGCGGGCCGTGGCGGAGACGGTGTTCATCCCCCTGTCGGTCGGCGGGGGCATCGGCAGCCTGGAGGATTTTGACCGGGTGCTCCGCTGCGGGGCCGACAAGGTCAGCGTGAACACCGGCGCCATCCGGGACCCCGGCCTCATCCGGCGCGCGGCGCTCCGGTACGGGAGCCAGTGCGTGGTCCTTTCCGTGGACGTCCGCAGGGTAGGCGCGGAATTCCGCGTGTTTGCCAGGGGGGGCCGGGACGACACCGGGATGGAGGCGGTCGCCTGGGTCAGGAAAGGCGTGGCGCTGGGGGCCGGCGAGGTCGTCGTCAACTCCATCGACACCGACGGCGCAAAGGGGGGCTTTGACCTGGAAATGACGGGGAGGATCTGCGAGGCTGTCCGCGTCCCCGTGATCGCGTCCGGCGGCGCGGGCTGCGCGCAGGACTTCGTCAAACTCTTTTCCGCGCTCCCGGAGGTCAGCGCGGGGCTGGCGGCGTCGATCTTCCACTATGGGCAGGTCGGCATCGGCGAGCTGAAGGAAACCCTCCGGAAAAACGGCATCCCCGTGAGGATCTCGCAGGATGGATATTGAGCAACTGAAATTCGACGAAAAAGGGCTGATCCCCGCCGTGGCCATCGACGCCGCGAGCGGGAAGCTCCTCATGCTCGCCTACATGAACCGCGAAAGCCTCCAAAGGACGACGGAGGAAGGGCTGGCCTGCTTTTTCAGCCGCTCCCGGGGAAAGCTCTGGGTGAAGGGCGAGACCAGCGGGCACTACCTGCGCGTCGTGCGCATCACCGCCGACTGCGACGGGGACGCCCTCGAGCTCCTGGTCAGCCCGGAAGGTCCCGCCTGCCACACCGGCGCGGAAAGCTGTTTTTTCAACCGGCTCTGGCAGGGGCCCGGGGAGGCGGAGGCCTTTTCCCTCCGTTCGCTCCTGCGCCTCATCAAGGACCGCAAGGAGAGCGGGCAGGAGGGGTCCTACACCTCCTACCTGTTTGAAAAGGGGCTGGACAAGATCCTAAAGAAGGTCGGCGAGGAAACGGCCGAGGTGATCATCGCCGCAAAGGGCGGGGACAGGAAGGAGACGGTCTACGAGATCGCGGACCTCGTCTACCATCTTCTGGTGCTGATGGCCCAGACCGGGATCGCGCCGGAGGACGTGCTCTCGGAACTGGCCGGCCGGCGGGTCGTCGAGAAAAAGACCAAGCAGGAAAAGAGCGCGGGGCAGCCGGAAGACTGTTTCACGTGAAACATCCTCTCCCGGGGAAAACGGGAAGACGGAGGAAGAGTATGGACAAAAAGGAGATCCGGTGGGAATCCCTCGGGTTCGGCTACGCCCCGACAGACTGGCGGTACGTGGCCCGCTGGGCGGACGGGGCATGGGACGGGGGGGAGCTGAGCGCTGACCCGGAGATCAGGCTCAGCGAAAGCGCCTGCGTGCTGCATTACGCCCAGACCTGTTTTGAGGGCCTGAAGGCCTACACGGCCCAGGACGGGCGCATCGTGGCCTTCCGGCCGGACATGAACGCCCGCCGGATGGAGGACACGGCGCGCAGGATGGAGATCCCCCCCTTCCCCAGGGACCGCTTCGTCGACGCGGTCAGGCAGACGGTGGCTGCCAACGCGGCCTGGGTGCCGCCCTACGGCACCGGCGCCTCCCTCTACGTGAGGCCGCTTCTGTTCGGTTCCGGCGCGGTCCTGGGCGTCAAACCGGCGCTGGAATATCAGTTCAGGGTCTTCGTCACGCCGGTCGGGCCCTATTTCAAGGGCGGCGTCCGCCCGCTGACGCTCAGGGTCTGCGAGTTTGACCGCGCTGCGCCCAGGGGCACCGGGCACGTCAAGGCCGGGCTCAACTACGGGATGGGACTCCACCCCATCGCGGACGCGCACCGGAAGGGATATGACGAAAACCTCTACCTGGATCCCCTGACCCGCACCTGCGTCGAGGAAACGGGCGGCGCCAACATCCTTTTCGTCACCCGCGACCGGAAGGTCGTCACGCCGAGGTCGGGCAGCATCCTGCCCTCGATCACGCGCGCATCCCTGCTCACGGTCGCCAGGGACTACCTGGGCCTCGAGACGCAGGAGAGGGAAGTCCCGCTCGCGGAAGTGGAAAGCTTTGCGGAATGCGGGCTGTGCGGGACGGCCGCGGTCCTTTCGCCCGTGGGGCGGATCGCCGACGGCGACAGGGTCATCGACTTCCCCAGCGGCATGCGGGAGATGGGGTCCGTGACCCGGCAGCTCTACGATACCCTGACCGGGATCCAGCTTGGGCGCATCCCGGCGCCGGAGGGCTGGATCTGCACGGTGGCCAGCGGCGGCGCCTGAAGGCGCGAAGAAAGGGGAAGAACCATGGATAAAATGCTGTTTTACGCCATGCGCGGCGACAAGGCCTGTTTCCTGCACGCGCTCCTCAACGCGCAGGACCTCGCCGGACAGGGCTGGGACGTCAAAATCGTTCTGGAAGGACAGGCGGTGACCCTGCCCAGGGTCCTCGAGGAGGAGAAGAACCCGCTGTACCTGAAGGCAAAGCAGCGGGACTGGTTTGCCGGCATCTGCCTGGCCTGCTCCCGCCAGCTCGGCGTATATGAGTACAACCAGGCGCTGGACGTCCCGCTGCTGAGCGACATGGGCGGCCACGCGGGGATGCTCCCGTTTTTGAGGGAAGGCTTCGCCGTCGTCGTGATGTAGCAGACACCGCTTGACAGCGTCCGAATTTTGAATTATTTTAACAATTAACGGAATCGAGGGCAGAAGGAGACATGGAGAACACCTGGAGCGGGCGCGGAAGAAACGGGCAGGAGGGGCGCAAGATCCTGTCCCTGCTTGAGGAAAAAGGCATCTCCCCCACCTTTCAGCGGACCGAGGTCCTCGGGTACCTCCTGAACAGCCGGGACCACCCGGACGCGGAGGAGATCTACCGGGCGCTGGAAGGGCAGGGCCTGATCTCCAAGGCGACGGTGTACAACACCCTCAAGCTGTTTGCGGAGAAGGGCCTGGTCACGACAGTCGCCATCGACAGGGAAAGGCTTCGTTTCGACGCGGTCACCGCTCCCCACGGCCATTTCCGCTGCGGAGGCTGCTCGCGGATCTTCGATTTCCCCGTCCTTTCCGTCGACCTCCCGGAGGAAAGCCTCCCCGGCTTCCTGATCAGCGAAAGGGAGGTCTATTTCAAGGGGCTCTGCCCGGACTGCCAGGCAAACGCGACACACAGGGAGGATGAGAGCGAAGATGGATGACAAGAGGAACCCGATGGACAAGAACGGCCTGGGCGGCTGCCCGCCCAGCAGGAACCAGACAGCCGGCGCAAACAGGGAGCTTCAGACGGCGGCGGGCGCACCGGTCCCAAACAACCAGGACAGCATGACCGCGGGCCCGCGCGGGCCGCTGGTGCTTCAGGACGCCTGGTACATCGAGAAGCTGGCCCATTTCGACCGCGAGGTGATCCCGGAGCGCCGCATGCACGCCAAGGGCTCGGGCGCCTTCGGCACCTTCACCGTCACCAACGACATCACGAAGTACACCCGTGCGGCGATCTTCTCCGAGGTCGGCAAGCAGACCGAGATGTTCGCCCGTTTCTCCACTGTCGCCGGTGAGCGCGGCGCCGCCGAC
>CAZLYF010000103.1:0-12730 GCA_964563725.1 uncultured Oscillospiraceae bacterium | reverse complement strand
CCAAAGTGGCGGCCGGCATCACCGTGGCCTCCTCCACCATGGGCATGATCATCCCGCCCAGCATCCCCATGATCATCTATGCCATGGTCAGCGGGGCCTCCGTCGGCGGGCTCTTCATGGCCGGCGCGATCCCGGGGCTGCTCATCGGCGTCGCCCAGACGGCCCTGGTGTTCGTCATCAGCCACAGGAAGGGCTACCATCCCCCGAAGACCCCCTTTGACGCGAGGGACTTCGTCCGGACGCTCCTCACCGGCCTCCCCGCGATGCTGATGCCCCTGTTCATCATCGTCACGGTCTCCTTCGGCGTCTGCACCGCGACGGAAAGCGCAGGCCTGGCGGTGCTTTACGCGCTGCTGGTGGGGACCTTCCTGTACCGGGAACTCAAATGGGCCCATCTCCTGCAGGCGCTGCGAAAGACCCTGATCGCCTCGGCGACGATCATGATCATCATCGGTTTCACCAACATCTTCACCTGGATCCTGACGATGCAGCAGGTGCCGCGCGCGGTGGCCGGGTTTTTCCTGTCCCTGGACCTGCCCCGGTGGATCGTCCTGCTGATCCTGGACCTGCTGATCCTCTTCATCGGCACCTTCATCGACGTCTCCCCGGCGATCCTGCTGCTGGCGCCCATCCTGCTGCCCGTGATGCAGGGCCTGGGCGTGAGCGCCCTGCAGTTTGGCGCGATCCTGATCGTCGGCATGGCCATCGGGCTGGTGACGCCGCCGGTGGGCATGTGCCTGAACGCCTGCACGAAGATCAACAAAATGCCCGTCATCGATATCTTCAAGGGCGCTTCGCCCTATCTGGTCTGCAACGTGCTGGTGCTGATCGGCATCACCCTCGTCCCCGCCCTGACGACCTGGCTGCCGGGGGCCCTCGGGTACTGAGGCCCTGTCCGCGCGCCGAAAGAGGCCGGCCTCTTGTCCGGGTTTTCCCTAGACCCGGGCCAGCTGGCCTACAGGCCGAAATGCGCGTTGAGGAGCTCCACGGTCTTCCTGGCGCAATATGCCTGTAAGCTCGCAGCTTCTGCGATCCAGCCCGGATGCCCGGCGCTTCCCCCGCTCACAGGGACGTGCTACACTGCGGCCCGGGCCAAGGAGGCGGTTCAGCGCCTACCCGTGCCCGTGTGGAATCGTGAAAGGCGCGGCGGAGCGTCCGCCGTCTGGAGGGGTATGGAACAGAGAACGGCCGTCATCACGGGCGCCAGCGACGGCATCGGCGCGGAAGCCGCGAAAAGGCTGAAGGAGGAAGGATTTCGCGTGGCCGTCGTGGGGCGCAGCGAGAAAAAGGCCCGGGCCGTCGCGGCCGCGCTGGGCGCCCCCTTCTACCTGGCGGATTTCGCTGAGCTTGCCCAGGTGCGGGACCTGGCAGGGCGCCTGAAGCGGGATTTTCCCCGCATCGACGTGCTGGCCAACAACGCCGGCGGGATCTTCCGCCGGGGCGAGGTGACCCCGGACGGCCACGAGATGGCCTTCCAGGTCAGCCACCTGGCCCATTTTCTCCTGACGCTGCTCCTGATGGACGTCCTGCTCGAAAGCGGGGCCGCGGTGATCAGCACCTCCAGCGTGGCGCACAGGCTGATCAGCTGCTTCGATCCGGACGATCCGGACGCGGCCGGGCTCCCGTCCCGGCACATCGCCTACGGTAACGCGAAACTGGCGAACATCCTGTTCACGGGGGAGCTGCACAGGCGTTATTCCCCCCACGGCCTCCACGCGGCCGCCTTTCACCCGGGCGTTGTGGCGACCGGCTTCGCCGGCGCCTCGCGATCCCCTGTGCGCCTCCTCTACCGGCCGCCCTTCAGGCGGCTGCTGGGCGTGACCGGCCCGGAAGCGGGCGCGGACACGCTGGTCTGGCTGGCGACCTCGGCGCCCGGGAAGGACTGGCAGAGCGGCGGGTACTACAAAGACAGGCGCCCCGCCCAGTCTTCCGCGAAGGCGCGAGACAAGGAGCTCGCCCTCCGGCTGTGGCAGAGGAGCGAGCAGATGGTCGCTGATTTTCTGTGAACGGCGTCCGCGCAGGCTACGCGAGGCCGTGTTTTTTGAGGACCGCCTCGATGACGCCGACGGCTTCCCCGATCAGCGCTTCCGTGAAGGTGGCCATCAGGCTGACCCGCAGCATGCAGCCATCCTCGGGCGCGGCGGGGGGAAGGACGGTGTTGACGTACACGCCGCCCTCGTAGATCTCCTTGGCCACGGTCAGGGTCGTCAGCATGTCCCGGGTAAAAATGGCGATGATGGGCGTGGGGGAGTCCGCGATGGGGATCTTCCGCTCGATCAGGAGTTTTTTCATCTGGCGGGCCAGTTCGCTCAGGCGGTCCACCCGCTCCGGATGCGCCTCGATCACGTCCAGCGCCTTCATCGCCGCGGCGCAGGAAGAGGGCGGGATGGAGGCCGAAAAGATGAAGGGCCGGGAATTGTGGCGCACGAAATTCGTCACGACGGCGGGCGCGGCCATGAAGCCGCCGAGGCTCGCCAGGGACTTGGAAAAGGTGCCCATGATGATGTCCACCTCGTCCTCCAGCCCGAAATAGGACGCGGTGCCGCGGCCCCCTTCCCCGATCACGCCCAGCGCGTGGGCGTCGTCCACCATCAGCTGCGCGCCGTACTTCTTCTTGAGCGCCACGATCTCCGGCAGCCTGCAGATGTCGCCGCTCATGCTGAACACGCCGTCGGTGATGATCAGCTTGCCGCAGGCGGCGGGCAATGACGCCAGTTTCTCCTCCAGGTCTTCCATGTCGGAGTGGCGGTAGCGCACCATGCGGCTGTAGCTGAGCTTGCAGGCGTCGTAGATGCTGGCGTGGTTTTCCTTGTCGCAGACCTCGTAGTCCGAGTGCCCGCACAGCGCGCTGATGATCCCGAGGTTCGTCTGGAAGCCCGTGGAAAAGGTCACCGCGGCTTCCTTATGGAGGAAGCGGGCGAGCTTCTCCTCCAGGCGCACGTGCATGTCCAGGGTGCCGTTGAGGAAGCGGGAGCCCGAACAGCCCGTGCCGTACTTCTCCACCGCCTCCGCCGCGGCGCGCTTGACCTCCTCATGGTTGGTCAGGCCCAGATAATTGTTGGACCCGAGCATGATCCGGCGCCTGCCCTCCATCACGACCTCGTTGTCCTGCCGCGACTGCAGTTCGTGAAAATAGGGATACAGGCCCATCGCGCGGATCTCATCGGGGGTATGGTATTGTTCGCATTTGGTGAAAACAGACATTCAGCAGTCCTCCTGTCCGGGTCGGGCGTCCGGCCGGAAGCGGCCGACAGGGCTTATCATAGCACGAAACGGGGGGATGGCGCATGCCCCCGCCTGCGCGCGGATCGTTTCCGCCGTCCCGCCCCCGGGCGCCGCGCCTTTACCCGAAGGTGAGCGACCACTCGTTTTCGTAGCGGCTGCCCGGCATGAGCCGGACCAGGCCCGGATGGGTCGAAAGGTCCTCCACGACGCCCTTGCGGGAAGGGAGGCTGACCCAGGGTTCCAGGCACACATAGGGCGCGTCCGACTTCGGGCGGTGCCAGACCCCCAGCCAGGGCATGTCCGGATGGCTCAGGGTCACAAAGCGCTTCCCCCTGGGCGACGCCAGCGTCACGCGGCGGCCAGGGCAGTGAAGGATGAGGGCGTCGTTGTCAAACAGGCCGTGGCGGAGGGGGAGAAAGCGCCCGCCGTCGAGTTCAAAGGGCAGCTGGCCCTCAAGGATGAAGCAGTCTGCGGAAAGGGGGACCCGCCGGCAGGCGCCGCCGAAGTCCAGCGCGTAGTCCTCAAAGCGGAGCCCCGGCTCCAGCGGCACGCGGAACCCCGGATGTCCCCCCAGGCCGAAGTACATCGGTTTTTCGCCCGTGTTCGCCACGCTGTAGGTGATGAACAGGCTGCTCTCCTCCAGCCGGTAATGGACGCCCATCAGGAACGGGAAGGGATACTGTTTGAGCGTCTCCGGGTTCTCCCTGAGCTCAAAGCTGATGCTTTGCGCGCCGGCATCCTTCGGGCTTGTCTGCGACACCCTCAGGAAGCCGTGGATGTCCATGGAATAGCTCTGCCCGCCTACGGTGTAGCGCTTGTCCGTCAGCCTGCCCACATAGGGGAACAGGTTGGTCGCCCGGTTGCCCCAGTACGCCGGGTTCCCGTCCCAGAGGTATTCCGTGCCGTCAGAGCCCGTCACCCGCATCATTTCCGCGCCCAGCGGGCTGATCTGCACCTGCAGCCGAGCGTTCCCGATCGTGACCAGCATCTCTTTCCCTGCCTTTCATCCACAGCCTGTTGCCCGCCCCGCGGGTCAAATCCCTTTGTCAGCCGGGGGCCTCCCCCGCTCTCCCTGCGGCTTCCATGAGCGGCGCAGGGCGTTCCGCGTCCCCCCTCGCGCCCGGCTGTCCCTTTCCAAGGAATTCCTGCACGGCCGGATCGGTGAAGACCTCCCCGGGCGCGCCCTCCAGGCGGATGAGCCCCTCGTTCATGAAGATCACCCGGTCCGCCACTTCCCGGGCGAAGGCCATTTCATGGGTGACCACGATCATGGTGCGGTCCTCCAGCGCCAGGTCGCGGATGACACGGAGCACTTCCTGCGTCAGCTGGGGATCAAGGGCCGACGTCGGCTCGTCAAAGCACAGGATCCTGGGTTCCATCGCCAGCGCCCGGGCGATGGCGACGCGCTGCTGCTGGCCTCCCGACAGCGTGAAGGGGTATTCCTCCGCCTTGTCCGAAAGGCCCACCTTGTCAAGCAGCGCCATGGCGCGCTCCCGCGCCTCCGCCCTGCCCATTTTCAGCACGCGCAGAGGCGCCTCGGTCAGGTTGCGTAGCACCGACAGGTGCGGGAACAGGTTGAAATTCTGAAAGACATAGCCCATTTTCAGGCAGATCTGCCTGAGCTTCGCGGCAGGCGCGTAGCCGCCCCGGGCCATGTCCGCCATCAGCTCGCCCTCGACCTCGATGCGCCCTTCGTCGATCTTCTCCAGGTGGTTGAGGCATCGCAGCAGCGTGCTCTTGCCCGAGCCGCTGGGGCCGATGACGGCGACGACTTCCCCCTTCTTCACCTCAAGCGACACGCCCAGCAGCACGCCGCTTGACCCGAAGCGCTTCCTGACCCCCTCCGCCTTCAGCATGCCTTCACCCCTTGTAGTAGCTAAACCCGCGGTTGACCAGGTCGAAGGCGGCCGTCACCAGCGCGTTGAAAACAAGGTAGAAGGCCCCCGCGATGAACAGGGGCTCCAGGGAACCCGACGCGCTGGTGGCGTTGCGGGCGACGCGGTACAGTTCCACCATGCCCACCGCGGTCACCAGGGCGGTGTCCTTGACAAGGGTGATGACCTCGTTGGACACGGGGAGGACGATCTGCTTGAGCGCCTGCGGCAGCACGATGCGCAGGAAGGCCTGCGCCCTCGTCAGCCCGAGCACCTTCGCCGCCTCCCTTTGGCCGCCCGGGACCGCCTGCACGCCGCCGCGGTAGATCTCCGCGAAATACGCCGCATAGTTGACCGAGAAGGCGATGACCACCGAGGCCATGCGGTCCAGGGCGCGCCCGAACAAAAGAGGCAGCAGGAAATAGACCGTGAACACCTGCAGGATCAGGGGCGTCCCGCGCATGACGAGGATCAGCAGGCGGACGGGCGTGCGCACGGGAAAAAACCGGCTCATCCGCATCAGCGCGAAGGCCAGCCCCAGCGGCAGCGAATACAGGAGGGTCTGGAAAAACAGGGACAGCGTGACACCAAGGCCCCCCAGCATCTGCTGAAGGAGCCCCCCGAGACGCTCGAGGTTGTTCAGGTATTCCATTCGCAGGCCCCGTCAGGGGCGCCCCCGGGGACGCAGGGGCGGACCCCCGCCCGCGAACAGGCCGAAGAGGGGCGCGCGGCGGCGCCCCTCTTCACCAGAGCGGCTATTGCTGTTCGCCTACGACGGTGATATCCTCCCCGAACCATTTTTCGCTGATGGTTTTCAGGGTCCCGTCTTCGTTCATCGCAAGGAGCAGCTCGTCCACCTTCGCCCGCAGCGCGTCGTCCGCCTTCCTGAAACCGATGCCGTACTCCTCCGGGGCGAGGGACTCGTCGAGGACGATGAAAGGATAATCGTTGACCGTCGTGTAGTAGTTGGCGACGATGATGTCCACCAGCACGGCGTCGAGGCCGCCCTGGTTCAGGTCCATCAGGGCCGTCAGATTTTCGTCAAAGGGGATGACCTGCCCCAGCGAGGCCTTGAACTCCGCCGCCGCGTCCAGCGCGTCGTTGGCGCTGGAGCCCGCCTGCAGCCCCAGGGACTTCCCGGCCAGGTCCTTGAGCCCCGTGACGCCCGCGTCCGCGCGCACGACGAGCACCTGTTCGTTGCGCAGATAGGGCAGGGAGATGTTCATGCTCTCAAGCCTCTCCGGGGTGATGGTCATGCCGTTCCAGATGCAGTCGATGTTGCCGGAGTTGAGCTCCATCTCCTTGGCCGCCCAGTCGATGGGCTGGCAGACGAGCTTGATCTTAAGGCGGCTGCACACTTCCTCCGCCAGGTCGATGTCAAAGCCCACGACCGCGCCCGTGTCCGGATCGATGAAGCCCATGGGCGGGAAGCTCGTATCCAGGCCGAGGACCAGTTCCCCCTTGCCGAGCACCTTTTCAAGCGAAGCGTCCCCGGCGGCAAACGCCGGCAGGACGAGCGCACAGGCCAGCGCCACGGCGGCCAAGGCCTTGCCCCAACGTTTCATAATGGTTCCCCCAATGGAAATATTTCGGCGGCGCCGATGGAGGGATGATAGCACGGCGGGCTTCCCCCTGTCGAGGGGTGTGCCTGCATAAATATTGTACGTGCCGGTATAAATATTGGCCCCCGCTGCCGGAGGCTCAGAGCTTCCTTTCGCGCCTGAGCCATTCCAGGGTGTCGGAGACCGTCATCCTGAAGGGTCGCGTGGTATAGCCCAGGTCAAGCCTGGCCTTGGCGCTGGAGAAACGGGAATTGCTCCTGAGCGTGGAGAGCGAATAGCGCGTGATCACGGGCGGGCGTTTCCTGATTTTATAGTACAGGCGGAAAAAAGGGAGCAGCGGCAGCAGGACGGGGACGGGCAGCATGCGGCGGACCAGTTTGGAGCCCGAGAGCTCGTGCACGGTCCTAAGGATCTCCCTGACGCTGACGTAGCGGTTGCCCAGGATGTAGTTTTCCCCCCGGCCGCCCCTGTCCGCCGCAGCGAGGATGCCGGCCGCCACGTCCCGCACGTCGGCGAAGTCGTAGCCGCCGTCCACCCCGGCCGGGAGCTTTCCGCGCACGCAGTCGATGAGCATCTGGGTCACGCTGCCCACGCAGCGGTCGCCGGGGCCGCACAGCCCGCTGGGAAACACGATGGAGGCGTCCAGGCCCCTGCGGCGCACGGCGTCGGTCACGATCGCCGAAGCCATCGCCTTGGTCCTGGCGTAGAAACCCTCCACCCTGTCCGGGGAGAAGTCCGTGACCTCCCGCATCTCGTCGCCCCGGGGCAGCTCGGGGATGGCGTGCACCGAACTGACGTAGACGAGCTTTTTGACCCCCGTTTCAACGCAGAGGTCCACCACGTTCCTTGTCCCCTCCACGTTCACGTCCTGCACCTTGCGGTTGAAGCCGGGGTAGATCGTCACGATGCCGGCCACGTGGATCACCACGGCCTGGGCGTCCGCCGGGAAGCGGAAAAACCGGCGGAGGCCCTCCCGGTCGGTAACGTCGCCAAAGAGGGTCTCGACCCCTTCGGGGATGTCCGCGGCAAAGCGGTCGCCCGGGAGCACCAGGACCCGGACATCCCGCCCGTGCTTGAGGAGTTCATCCAGCACCGCGCTTCCCAGGTAGCCCGCGGCGCCCGTGAGGAGATACAGGGTTTTCATGACAGCGCTCCCCCGCCTGCCGGCGGCAAATCCCGACAGGGTGTTGATTTGTCAACGCAATTGTATGATAATATCATTGCGTCGCCCTTTCAACAGACAGTTGGGCAGAGTATGGCAGATGCCCGACACCGGACGCTGGGGCTGTCGCGTATCCGACAAAACTCAATTGTAAACATTTTGGAGGCGGTCGATGACGGACAGGCGCGTCAAATACACGAAGATGGTGCTGCGGGACAGCCTGATCGGCTTCCTTGACAAGAAGCCCATCTCGCGCATCACCGTCAAGGAGCTGTGCGAGGACGCGGACGTGAACCGGGCCACGTACTACGCGCACTTTCGCGACCAGTTTGACCAGCTCCAGCAGGTCGAGGAGGAGTTCCTCAGGGACATCCGGGAATACGTGGCCGGCTTCGCGGCGGACGGGGTGGGCAAAAACCTCCTGATGGCGGAGAAGATCTTTGAGTACATCTTCAGGAACAACCGGCTCTGCTCCGTGCTGCTGGGAGAAAACGGCGACATCAACTTCCAGCAGGACCTCATCGACATGATCCGCGGCATCGTCATCGACGTCCTGAGCGCCAGGGATCCGGCCGGCAGGGAGACCGCGGAGTACGCGCTGACCTTCATCGCCACCGGCAGCATCGGCGTGGTCCGCAGATGGCTGGCGGAGAGCGGCGGGCAGACGCCCCGGGACATCGCACGGCTGGTGCTGCGCCTGGCCGAAGGCGGCATCGAACAGCTGGGCAGGTGAGCGCCGCGCAGCTCGCCCGGCTGCGGATGTCCGCATGAACGCGGCCCCGCCCGGTCAACCGGGCGGGGCCGCGCTTCACGGAATATGACAAAGGGTTGAGCGAAGCTTCAGCCGTACAGGGGGCCGTAGTTCCTGCAGGCCGCGAAATCGGCGGCTTCGAGGCTGTCCGTGCCGAAGGCGCTCCAGGCGTGCGGGCGGAACAGCTCCCCTTCCGGGACGTTGTGCAGCGACACCGGGACGCGCAGCATGCTGCACAGGGTGAGCAGGTCCGCGCCCACGTGGCCGTACACGGTGACCCCGTGGTTGGAACCCCAGTTTTTCATCACGGAATAGACGTCGCGGAAGGCGCCCTTCCCGGTGAGCCTGGGCGCGAACCACATCGTGGGCCAGGTGCGGTCCGTGCGCTCGTCCAGTTTTGCGTGGACCTCGTCGGGCAGCACCACCGTGGTCCCCTCCGCCACCTGCAGCACCAGGCCGATGCCGTCGACGATGTTTGCCCGGATCAGCGTGACGGGCATTTCCGCCAGCGTCCTGAAGTGGCTGGAGAAGCCGCCGCCGCGGAAGTAGCCGTAGTTGGCGCGGCACCAGTCGGTCGCGGCGAGGCAGGCGCCGATGTCGCCCTCCGTCATCTCCCAGAAGGGCTTCATGCAGCCCTCGCCCCGGGCGTTTTTCGAGGCGCCTGTGGCGTCCAGCGCCGTGGCGCCGGAATTGAGCAGATGGATGAAGCCGTCCTTCGCCTTTCCGGCCGGCTTCACGCCGGTCACGCGTTCCACCGCTTCCGGGCTCCAGAAGGTGCGCACATCGTGGAAGCAGGGGGCGGTGTTGGTGGTCAGCGTGCCAAGCAGCATCGACACGCCGTTGAGCGTATCGTTTTCCGTCGCGAAGGCGGTCGGCTGCCTGGCCCCGTTCCAGTCAAAGGTCGAGGCGAGCATCGCCTCCGTGAAGTCCCCGTTGGGCAGCCAGTCCGTCCAGGCGCGCTGGCCCTGGAAGCCCCCCGCCACAGCGTTTCTGCCCAGGGCCTCCTCGTGCCATCCCATTTGGGCAAGCCTGGGGTTGCCAAAGAGGATGTCGCGGACGGCCAGGTAGAACTTCACCATGAATTCCCAGTCCTTTTCCGGGGGGACGACCTTGGAGCGCCGGATGATTTCGGGCAGGTCGGCGCCCGCGTTGACGTCCGCGCCTTCGCGGCAGCGCGCCTTCGTCCAGTTGAGGGCCCTTTCGTATTCCTCCCGGTCGTAGATCTCCAGCGTGATGCGGCGCAGCACCTCCGTCATGTCCACCCATTCGCTGCGGATGCCCAGCGTTTTCTGGAACATGTTGGTGTCGCAGAAACTGCCCATGATGCCCATGGACACGCCGCCGATGTTCACGTAGGCCTTGTTGCGCATCCAGCCGACGGCGACTGCCCCCCTGGCAAAGCGCAGGATCTTCTCCTTCACGTCGGCAGGCACGCCGCTGTCGCCTGCGTCCTGCACGTCGCGGCCGTAGATGCCAAAGGCGGGCAGCCCCTTCTGCGCGTGGGCCGCGAGCACGGCGGCCAGGTAGACGGCGCCCGGGCGTTCCGTGCCGTTGAAGCCCCAGACTGCCTTGACGGTCAGGGGGTCCATGTCGAAGGTCTCCGTGCCGTAGCACCAGCAGGGGGTGACGGTCAGCGTGGCCACCACGTTTTCCAGCGCGAACTGGTCCCGGCAGGCCGCGGCTTCCGCGCCGCCGCCGATGGTGGTGGCGCTGATGACGCACTGGACCGGCGTTCCGTCCGGGTAGCGCAGCGTTTCGATGAGCGCTTTCGCGGCCCTGGCCATGCCCAGCGTCTGCTCCTCCAGGCTCTCGCGCACGCCTCCCCAGCGTCCGTCGATGGTGGGTCGGATCCCGATTTTCGGATACAGCATATGAATCACTCCTCCCATGATTGATCTGGCCTGTTGGGCGGGACGGCGGCCTGCCGCGCGCCCGGCGCGGCCGAGAGGGCGCGCAGGCAGAGCGCCTGTTCCGCCGTGAACTCACGGGGTCCTCCCAGCGCCTGGGCGACGAGGCTGACCTTCGCCAGGTGTTCCAGCGTTTCCATATGGAAAAAGGCGGCCGTCAGGTCCTTCCCCACCGCGAGGGCGCCGTGGTTTGCAAGCAGCAGCGCGTCATGGTCCCGGATGAGCGGCGCTACGGAATCCGGCACCTGGTCGGTGGAAGGCAGGGCGTAGGGCGCCAGGGGCACCGTGCCGATGGTGGCGGAGGCTTCCGTCAGAAAATGCCTGTCAAGCGGGACCCCCGCGCAGGCGAACCCCGTCGCGGCGGGGGGATGCGCATGCACGACGGCACGGACGTCCGGCCTTTCCCTGTAGCAGCGCAGGTGCATCTTCAGCTCGCTGGAGGGGGCACAGCCCTCCTGCGCTTCAAGGACCGAGCCGTCGGGGGCGGTCCGGACCAGCATGCGCGGGGACACGAGGGCCTTGGAGACGCCCGTGGGCGTCACGAGCACGGTACCGTCCTCAAGCAGCGCGGACACATTGCCGGCGTTGGCCGCGGCCCAGCCCAGCTGCCAGAGCCTGCGGCTCACAAAGCAGATCTCAGCCTTCAGTCGCGAAAGATCCATCGGCGCCCCTTTCCCGTCCCGCCGCGCGCGGCGCGTCGAGCTCCCCGTGCGCTTCAAGAACCGTCTGTTCGATCCGCGCGTCGTCCACCGCGCCGCCCTCTCCCGGGAGGATGTCGGCAAGGAACTCGATATTGCCCTTGGGTCCCTTGACCGGCGACCAGGTCAGGCCCCGGAGCCTCAACCCCTGGGCGGGGCAAAAATCCCTGAGCTCCCTGAGCACCCGCGCGTGCACGGCCGGGGCCCGGACCACGCCGCCTTTCCCCACGTCCGCCCTTCCGGCCTCAAACTGCGGCTTGACCAGGACGATGAAGCGGCCGGTCCCTCCCATGACCGCGGCGGCGGCTGGGACGATGAGCCGCAGGGAAATGAAGGAAACGTCCATCACCGCAAGGCCTGGCCGCACGGGGAACATGTCCGCCCTGAGGGCGCGGGCGTTGGTCCTCTCCATCACCACCACGCGGCTGTCGTTGCGCAGCCTCCAGTCAAGCTGGCCGTAGCCCACGTCGACGGCGTACACCAGCGCCGCGCCGCGCCTGAGCAGGACGTCCGTGAAGCCGCCCGCGGCCGCCCCGATGTCCAGGACCGCCAGGCCCCCGGGGTCCGCGCCGAAGACGTCCAGCGCCTTTGAGAGCTTCAGCCCCCCCCGGCTGGCAAAGGGCTCCGTTTCGCCGCGGACGATGAGCTCCTCGCTTTCGCCGACGGTCTCGGAAGGCTTGATGAGCTTTCTTTCGCCGACGTAGGCCCTGCCGGCGAGGATCAGCGCCCGCGCCTTCTCCCGGCTCGGGGCGAGCCCGCGGGCGGCGAGCGCAAGGTCCGCACGGGCTTTCACGCCGTCTTTTCCCTCAGCCTGAGGATCTGCCGCGCGACGCTTTCGCCGTCGAGGCGGCAGTGCCTCAGCAGCGCGTCCCTCGAGCCATGGGGCATGAAGGCGTCCGGCAGGGCGAACATGCGGGCGGGCGCGGCAAGCCCGTACTGCGCGCAGTGTTCCGCGACCGCGCTGCCCAGGCCGCCCGGGAGCACATGTTCCTCGAGGGTATAAAAGGGGATCCCGCGCGACGACAGCGACAGCAGGAAGGCGCCGTCCAGGGGCTTGACCGAGGACGCGTTGACCACCGCGGCGCCGATCCCCCGGCGCGCGAGGATCCTGGCGGCGACGAGGGCTTCGGACACCATGCCGCCCACGGCGAGGAGCGCCAGGTCCGTCCCCTCCGTGAGCTTTTCCCAGCGGCCCGCCCTGAAGCCGCCGAAGGGGTACTTCGCCTGCGACAGCGTCTCGGCCTTGGGATAGCGGATGGCGACGGGCCCCCTGTGGTAGTGGGCGAAGCGGATCATCGCCCTGAGTTCGTCCACGCAGCGCGGAGAGAGCAGCGTCAGGTTCGGGATGTGCCTGAGGAAGGCGACGCCGAAGACCCCGTGGTGCGTCGGGCCGTCCTCGCCCATCTGGCCGCGGTCGACCAGGAAGCAGACCGGCAGGTTCTGGCTGCAGACGTCCACGACGATCTGGTCGTAGGCGCGCTGCAGGAAGGTGTCGTAGATGGCGACAAAAGGCCTCAGGCCTGCGCGGGCCATGCCGGCGGCCATGGTGAC
>CAZLYF010000102.1:0-12758 GCA_964563725.1 uncultured Oscillospiraceae bacterium | reverse complement strand
GCCCAGCGCACGCCATCCGGCGTAATCTCCGCAAACATCTCCTGCCGCTCCAGCACCCCGCAGACGCTGCCGTGATACATTACCAGGACGCGATCGCATATTTTCAGGATTTCTTTGGCCTCGCCGCTGGTGATGATGATTCCGACGCCCTGTTCAGCCAGTTTCATGATCTGATTGTAGATTTCATTTTTTGCGCCCACATCGACACCTTGGGTCGGGTTGGACAGCAGCAGCAGCGACGGGTTCATGCCCATCCATTTGGACAGCACCGCCTTCTGCTGGTTGCCGCCTGAAAGGCTGGTGATGGGGTTATCAAAATCAGCGATTTTAATGGAAAAATCCAACTTCGCCTTTTCCGCCATGCTGAGTTCCTTGCGTTTGGAGATCACAGGACCTTTGGTGCACTGATCCAGTGATACAATCGTGATGTTGCTCTTGATGGACAGGTCCTTGATGATGGCGTTCTCCTTGCGGTTGGTCGGCAGGAAGCCAATTCCCGAGGCCTTGCCCTGGGCGGGGTGCCTTGGCTGGCAACGCCGACCGTTGAGCGTGATGTTGCCAGCGTCGACGGGCAAATCGCCAAACAAGCTGCGGACCAAGTGTTCCTTCCCATCGCCCAGAAGGCCTGTAATACCCAGCACCTCGCCTTTGCGCAAGGAGAAACTGACGTCCCGGATATGGCCGTTTATTGAGAGGTTATCAACCTCAAGGACAACCTCGCCCAGGTCACGGTCGACATATACTTCAACCGACAGCACGTCCTGGCCAACCATCATGCGCGCAATGTCCGCCTGATTCACCAGTGCTCCGTCCTCTTTGTGAAGCGTCCCCTCGGCGACCTTTTCACCATTTCTTAGTACGGTGTAGGAGTCGCAGAACTGTACCACTTCGCCCAGTTTGTGGGAAATAAAAATAATGGAAACGCCGTGCTGGCGGGCCAGGTTGGTCATCAGGCGGAAAACCTGGTCAATCTCGTTCTGGGTGAGAGAGGTTGTCGGCTCATCCATGATGATGATTTTCGCGTTGAGCAGCAGGGACCGCGCGATTTCCACGATTTGCTTGGTCGACATCTCCAGACTGCCCACCAACGCCCTGGGGTCAACGCTGACCTGCATGAGGGAGAAAATCCGCTCCGCCTCCCTGCACATCGCCCGGACGTCCACGGTGCCGACCTTCGTGCGAAGTTCCCTTCCCAGGAACAGGTTCTCATATACGGCCAAGTCATTGACCACGTTGAGTTCCTGGTGGATAAAGGCGACGCCCTTTTGCTGCATGATGCCGGGAGTGAGGGTGTGCAGGCATTCGCCGAAAACCTCCACCTCGCCGCCGTCCAGCTGCGCGACACCTCCTAGGATGTTCATCAAGGTGGTTTTTCCGGCTCCGTTCTCCCCGACAAGCGCGTGAATCTCTCCGGCCCTGACAGAGAAGTCCACCTCCTTGAGGACGGGGACGCCGCCGTATGCCTTGAAGATTTTGCGCATGTTCAGCGCGTATTCAGCCATGTACGCTTCTTTCCTCTAGACGCATCGAAATTGAGAGGAGGAGACAACTCCTCCTCTCAATGAACGTGGCGATGACTCAGTATGGCGCTTCCGGGGTAATGCCCTTCTCATCCAGCCAGGCCTGGTAGTTGGAATAATCCAGGTTGGATGGCGGGATGATGGTACGCCGCGGGACTTCTTCGCCCTTGATGAGCTTGTTAGTGATTTCCAGGCAGTCAATCATCATGTAGGGCGCGTAGGTCTGGGAGGAAATCCACATCTTGTCCTTGTACTGATCCATGAGCGGGAAGTACTTCTGAGCGCCGCCGCCGCCGGTGATGACCTTGATCTCACCCATGCGGCCGCTCTCGACGATGGCCTGGATGAGTCCGATGGACATTTCGTCGTCCGTGGAGTAAACACCATCGATTTGCGGGTTGGCCGTGAGGATGTCGGCCATCAGCTTGAGGCCCTCTTCGGGTGAGCCGTTGGGCGCGCCATACTCGGGCTCAATGATCTCGATTTCGGGATACTTTTCGGCAACGGTGTCGCGAAAGCCAGTGACGCGTTCGGCGAAGATGGCGCCGTAGCCGGGGATGGACACGATGACGACTTTGCCCTTGCCCCCGAGCTTTTCGGCGATGTAGTTGGCGCCCAAGATGCCCATTTCGCGGTTGTTGCCTGCGACGTAGTAGTAGCTTTCAGGATCCAGGCCCGTCAGGGTGCGGTCGAAGTTGATCAGGGGGATGCCGGCATCAATGACGCGCTTGGCAGCCGTGGCGAGCGTGTCATTGTGGGGGAAGAGGACGACATAGTCGCAGCCTTGCTGGATGAACAGGTCGAGGGTATCGCTCTGCGCCGCTTCGTTTTCATCTGTTTTAATGATTGCGTTGAGGTCCAGTCTTTTTACCGTAGCAATGGCAGCCCATTCAACGGCTGCCGGCCAACCGGTCGGGTTGACGGGCATGGAAATACCGACCAGCGGTTTTTTCGCTTCGGCGGCGGCGAACGCCATCAGGCTGAGCATGAGTGCCAGCACCAGGAACAGGGACAGGATCCTTTTCATGGGTTGGTTCCTCCTTTAAGAATATATTCCATGTCGCCTCGACAGGGAACGCCTCGTCGCGCGGCAGCGAACGTCGGTACCCGGAGCCGCTCCGCCTTCCTGCCACGATTGTACCCGCCGCAAGAGGGCCCGTCAAGCTTGCGGGCTGTGCGCCGCTCCGTGGCCCGCGGGTTCCCTCTACAGCTCCGAGACCTCCCAGCCAAACACCTTCGCCAGCTGCCTTAGCTGCGGGCGGACATCCCCGGCAACGATGAGGGAATGGTGGGAGCACAGTTCGTCCATCACCCGGTGCCCGTCCGCGTAGCGGATCAGGGCCCCGTTGCGGCAGTCCGACCCCGGATATTGCACGTATTGCTCGATTTCCGCCCGGATCACGCTCAGTTTGCGGAAACCGGGAAAGATCTTGGCAAGGGTCACGGGGCCTTCCGGCATCCTGCAGTCGACGGCCAGGGCATCGTCGCCGACGATCGCGAGGACCTTGGGCCGGAGGGTCCATTGCGTGCAGAACTCCCTGGGCGCCAGGCCGAAGTATCCGCAATGGACCCCGAGGGCGTGGTTGTCGGGATCGTCGATGTCCGGGAACCGGTCGATCTTTTCGTGCGCCAGCGCCGCCATGCCCACAAGGAAGGGGTACAGGTTGGTCATCATGACCGGCTTGCTGAGTGCGCGGTGGAGGATGTAGGTGGACAGCAGCGTCAGCGTGTCGCCCTCGCAGGCGAAGATGAGATGATCTTTTTCAAACAGCATGTTCCAGGCCAGGCAGGGGGTCGTGTCGCAATGGAAGGACTCGTTGAGGCAGTTGGCGCCGACGCCTTCCACGTCCCCGATTTCTTCGATTTCCCGCTTGACTGCCATATACAGCTTGACAGCGCGGAGGAAGGCCCCGTCAGCGACCCCCTCGCTGCGCACGTTCCAGCCGGCGCAGGCGAACCGGGCGTCCCTGTCCGGGATCTCCCGCGCCCTGGCGCAGACATCCTTCCAGCTGCGGTAAACGAGCCGGCAGCCGAAGGTCTTCTCCATGGCTTCCGTGCTGGACTTTTCCCACCAGTAGAAGCGTTTGAAGATGTTCGCCTGCATGCCTTCCCCGGGCGAGTCCTGGAACAGAAGGAACCTGGCGCCGGCTTTCAGGGAGCGCTTCACCCCAAGCGCGCGAAGGACGGTCCTCGCCATGTCCTCGCTGTAGGGTGAAAAGACCGTCATCCCAAGGTCCCTCAGGTAGGTCACGATCTCCCAGTCCCACATCTCGACCGTGCCGTATTTCGAGGTGAGCACGACAGCGGGCAGGGGGCAGGCGGACAGCTCGGCGTCATGCCGAAAAGCCGCGAAGATCAGCTGGGGAAAGACGACCGCGTCTGCGTCCGGGGGGAGGGGGTCCCCGAGCACCGTTTCAGGGAGGAATTCCGCGATGTCGCCGTAGAACCCGCGGAGCCTCTGGAGCTGTTCGCGGAATTCCTTTCTTTCCCGTTCGTTCGCTTCCGTGAAGTACAGTGGTGCGAGCCGGATGTTCATGCCTTCGTCTCCACGCGTAAAAAATGTCTGGCTTGCCTGGCACCGATGGATCGCTGGCGGATTATGATCGAATTGTATCACGTTTGGCGGCCTCCCGCAACAGGGCCGCGCAAACTTTTCGAAAAACGCCGCGGATGGGCCGGTTGCGGGCATCAGCCGGCCCTCGCAGCGGTCATGGCCCACTTGACAGCAGGGATCCGGGGGCTTATGCTGACAGCAATCAGCGGAAAACGAAAGTAAACGATCGGCCGGAGGACACATGGAAAGCTATCTCATCGGCGTCGACATCGGGACGCAGGGCACCAAGGCCGCGCTGTTCGATTCCGGCCTGCGCGCGATTGCGGAATCCTTCAGGGCGTCGAACCTGATTTCGCCCGGTCCCGGCGTGGTCTGGCAGGAGCCTGCGGAAATGCTCCACTCCTGCCTGGAGGCGATCCGTGAGCTGATGGAGCGGACAGGCGCGGACCCCCGCGGGGTGGCGGGGATCGGCTTTGACGGCCAGATGGCCGGGATCATGGGCATCGACCGGTCGGGCGAGGCGTCCACCTGTTACGATTCATGGCTGGACACGCGCTGCGGCCCCTACATGGACCTGATGAACGGCCGCGCCGGAAAGCGCGTCATCGAACTCTCGGGCGGGCCGGTGACCTACGTGCACGCTCCCAAGATCCTCTGGTGGAAGCAAGAGCGCCCGGAAGCCTATGAAAAAACGGCAAAGTTCGTCCTCCCCCACGCCTACGTTGTCGGACGGCTCTGCGGGCTCGGCGCGGACCAGGCCTACTTCGACTATACGCACCTGCACTTCTCCTGCCTTGCGGACAGCGCCGGCAAGCGGTGGTCCGGGGAACTCCTGGAGACCTTCGGCATCGCGCCGGAAAAAATGGCCCGGATCGTATCCCCCTTTGAAGTGGTCGGCAGCCTCACGGCCGGGTACGCGCGAAGCTGCGGCCTGGTGCCGGGCATCCCCGTGGTCGCCGGCTGCGGGGACACGGCGGCCAGCACCTTCGGCACCGGGATGTTTGAGCCCGGCATGGTGCTGGATATCGCCGGCACCGCCTCGGTGCTGTGCAGCGTCGTCGACCGCTTCGTGCCCGACGCCCAGCACGCCACGCTGACCCTGATGCGCAGTCCCGTCGACGGGCTTTACCTGCCGCTCGCCTACATCAACGGCGGAGGCCTGTGCGTCCGCTGGTTCCGCGATCAGCTGACAGGGTCGCCGGCGGAGAGCTATGCCCGTCTGGATGCCGAAGCGGAAGAGGTCGCCTGCGGCAGCGAAGGCCTCCTGTTCATCCCCCATTTTTCCGGGCGGGTCCTCCCGAGCGACCCGCAGATGAAGGGAAGCTTTCTTGGCCTCGATTTCCGGCACACCCGGGCCCATCTGTACCGCGCCGTCCTGGAATCGATCGCGTACGAGTACCGCCATTATCTGGAGATCACCCGGAAACTGTACCCGGAGGCCGGGTTCAGCGCGATGCTTTCGGTCGGGGGAGGGGCGAAGTCACCGATTTTCAACCGCATCAAAGCCGATGTGCTGGGGCTGAAGCTGTCCACGCTTGGCACCGGGGAAACCGCGCTGATGGGGAGCGCCGTGATCGCGGGTGTCGGCGTCGGGCTGCTCGAGGACTACGCGGCGCCGATCCTCAGGGCGGTCCGGCCGGGCGAAACCTTCCTGCCGGACAACCAAAGGCACCAGGGCTACCAGCCACGGGCCGGCGCCTACCTGAAGGCGCTCGAAACCGTCTCCGGCCTGTACGGCGAAAAGGCCTCCACGCGGAGGCCCGGGAGGGCATGAAGGCGAAGTCCGAAACCATGTTTGTCAAGACCCGCCGCAAGGCGATCCTGGACCTCGTGGCCCAGCGGGGCTTCATTACGGTCCGGGAGCTTTGCGACCAGTTCGGCGTATCGCCGGCCACCATCCGGCAGGACCTGCGGCAGCTTGACCTGACGGGAAAGCTGGAGCGCATGCACGGAGGGGCGATCAGCCCGGACAAGGCGATCTATGAGCCCAACACCTACCAGAAGGAGATCCGCAACAGGCGCCAGAAGGAGGCGATCGCGCGCGCTGCCCTCGCGCGCATCCGCACCGGCGATACCCTTGCCCTGGATACGGGGACGACCACGTTTGAGCTGGCCAAGCTGATGCCCGGCATCGGCGGCCTGACGGTCGTCACCTATGACCTGCAGATCGCGGCGTGGCTGGAAAGCAATACGGACGCTACCGTGATCCTCGCGGGAGGCCAGGTCAGGCGGAATTTTCATTGCACAGCAGGCCAGTCCGTGATCGAAACGATCTCAAGGCTGCACGTGGACAAGACCTTTACCGCGGCCAACGGCCTCAGCGCCGCGCATGGCCTCTCCACGCCCAACGTGGACATGGCCAACATCAAGTCGGCGCTGGTGGCCTGCGCGGAGCAGGTGATCCTGCTGTGCGATTCCAGCAAGCTCGGGCACGACGCGTTCGTCAGTTTCGCGCCTCTCAACAGCATCGATGTGCTGATCACCGATCCCGACGCGGACCCGGCCCTGCTGGAGGAGATCAGGAACCTGGGCGTGACCGTCCAGCTCGCCCCGGGTTAGGACGCCGACAGGCGTCCGGGACCCCTCGGGCGCAATGAAGCCAACAGAAATAAAAGGATTTGGGAGATGAAGGGAATGGGTGGAAAAGAACTCGGGATCTGCCTGATCGGCTGCGGAAGGGCCGGGATGGTGCACGCGCGCAATTTTGCCAGCAAGGTCCCCGGCGCGAGGATGGTGGCCGTCGCGGACGTAGTGGAAGCGGCAGCGAAGGCCGCCGCTGAGGAGCTGCACATCGGCCGCTGGGAAACGGATTACCGCCGGCTGCTGGACGATCCCGAAATCGGAGCGGCCGTCGTCGTTTCGCCGACCGATCTTCACTGCCCCATCGTGCTGGAATGCGCGCGCAAGGGGAAGCACGTCCTGTGCGAAAAGCCCATGGCCATGAACACGCGGGAATGCCGGCAGATGATCGCCGCCTGCGCCGAGCGCGGCGTCAGGCTGCAGATCGGCTTTATGCGCAGGCACGACGCGGGCTTTGCGGAGGCCAAGCGCCTTCTTGACCAGGGGGAGATCGGCGGGCTCGTGCTTGTCAAAAGCCATACGCGGGGGCCGAGCAAACCCCGCCCGTGGATGTACGACCTCAAAAAATCCAACGGCATCCTGGCCGAAGTCAATTCCCACGATATCGACGCCGTCCGATGGTTTGCCGGCAGCGAGGTCAAATCCCTGTACGCGGTCGGGGGCAACTTCCGAAACCCCGAAGTGCGCGGGGAATACCCGGATTACTACGACAACGTCGTTGTCACCGGCGTGTTTGAAAACGGCGTGCAGTTTGTGATCGACGGCGCGGCCTACGTGCAGTACGGCTATGATTCGGGCGTCGAGCTGGTGGGGACCAGGGGCCTGCTGCGCGTCGGGCGGACAAGGAACGATTCGGTGGAGCTGACCACCCCGGAAAAAGGGACGACCGCCTCCTTCGTCAACAGCTGGATGACCCTTTTCATGGACGCCTACCTGAAGGAAGACGTTTCCTTTGCGGAAGCGGTGCTGGGCGGACGGGAACCCGTGGTGACAGGCAGGGACGGCCTGATGGCCGTGAGCATCGTCGAAGCCGGCAACCGTTCCATTGCGTCAGGCGGGATCGTTGCCCTGGCGAAGGAGGAATGAGCGATGCGCGCACTGAAGCTGTTGGGGCCGGGGGAACTCCGGCTTGAGGAGGTTCCGGTCCCAGAAATCGGCCAGGACGAGATCCTGCTGAAAACCAAAGCCGCGTCCATCTGCGGCACGGACGTGCGGATGTGGCAAAACGGCCACAAGGGCGTCGACGCAGCCCACCCGCTGACGCTTGGGCATGAGTTTTCCGGCGTGCTCGAAAAGGTAGGCCGGACGGTCCCCTTTTACAGGGAGGGCATGCGCGTCGCCGTCCAGCCCAACATCGGCTGCGGGCTGTGCGACCGCTGCGTCAGCGGCTCGACCCATCTGTGCGATGATTACCAGGCCTTCGGCATCAACATGGACGGCGCTTTTGCGGAATATGTGCGCATCCCGGCTTCCGCGGTCGCCCGCGGCAACCTGATGGTCCTGCCCGAACACGTTTCCTTTGAGGAGGCCTCCGTCACCGAGCCGCTGTCCTGCGTCTACAACGGCTTCAGCAAGTGCTTCGTCAAGCCTGGAGACTATGCCCTGGTGGTCGGCGCCGGGCCCATCGGCCTGATGCACGCGCAGCTGCTCGTGATGGCGGGCGCCACGGTGATGATGAACGACCTGTCCGCGGAAAGGCTCGCGATTTGCGAGCGTCTGCTGCCTTCCATCAGGACCTTCAGCGGGGACGGGCTTGCGGATTTTGTCAGGCGGCAGACAGGGGGCCGCGGGCTGGACATCGCCGTCACTGCCTGCCCTGTGCCCCAGGTCCAGTCCGCCATGCCGGCGCTGATGAACTATGGGGGGCGCGTCCTGTTCTTCGGCGGGATCCCCTCCGGCAGGGAACCGGTGCCGATCGACACCAACCTGGTGCATTACAGGGAACTGTATCTGACAGGTTCCACGCGCTCGAGCATCATCCAGTTCCGCAAGGTCCTCTCCTTTGTGGAACAGGGCCTGATCGATCTTGGCGGCATCATCACCGACCGCTACCGCCTGGACGATATCCTGGACGGATTCGGGAACGCGAAGGCGGCAAAAGGGCTCAAGCATATCGTCGTATTCTAGAGGCAGAAAAGAAGGAGGAGAGTATGGACTTCAACGCGAGCAGCAGACCCTTGGATTTCCAGCGCGGTTTCACCATGGCTTTCGACCTCGGAAGCGGCCTGTCCCCGGACCGGGAAACAGGCAAGCGGCGTTTGGCCGACATGAGGGGGATGTATCTTGACGGGCAGGCCTGCGAGGCCCTGATCAAGGCGGGGAACCCTCTTGTGTACGAGTTTCACGGCCTTCCCGCGCCGGAGCACGCGGGGGATCTGGCCTTCGGCTGCTCGATCGTGTATCCGGGCAAGGTCGGAGAAGAGTACTTCATGACCAAGGGGCACTTCCACACTGTCATGGACACCGCGGAGGTCTACCTGTGCCTGAGCGGGCAGGGTTACATGATGATGGAAAACCCGGAAGGGGACTGGCTCGCCCTGGAGCTCGTCGCGGGCAAGGCGGTGTATGTGCCCAAGCGCTACGCCCACCGCTCCATCTGCGTAGGCAAAACGGAGCCGCTGGTCACCTTCTTCACCTTCCGCGGCGACGCGGGCCACGACTATGGAACCATTGAAACCAAAGGCTACCGCAAACTCCTGGTGGAGCGCGGCGGCGCGCCCGCGGTCGTTGACAATCCCAAATGGAAGTAGGCGCCGCAGACGGCCCTCCCGCCGTGATGACGGTCACCGGCCCGATGGCCCCCGAAGGGCTCGGTTTCTGCCAGATGCACGAGCACCTGTACGTTTCCGCGGGGCCCAACACGCAGGCGCATCCTGAACTGCTCATTGACAACGAGGCCCTGTCCGCGGCCGAACTCCTCTCCTACCGCGCGGCCGGCGGGACGAGCCTCGTGGATGCGCAGCCTGGCGGCGCCGGACGGGGCGCTGCGGCATTGCGGCGCCTGAGCGGGACGAGCGGCGTCCGCATCGTCGCCGTCACGGGCTTTCACCTGCCCGCCTTCTATCCGCCGGCCAGCCGGGCGGACGCCCCTGACGAGGACGCCCTCTGCGCGCTTTTCATCTCGGAACTGCGCGAAGGCGTCATCGAAGGCGGCAGGCGGCTGGACATCCGCGCCGGCGCGGTCAAGGCGGCCGTCGGCCGGGAAGGGCTCGACGGGAAGACCTTGGCAAAGCTGCGCGCGGCGGCCCGCGCGGCCGCCATCTGCGACGTCCCCCTGTTGGTGCATACCGAAGGGGGATTCTGCGGCGCTGAAGCCGCGCGGCTCTGTCTGTCAGCCGGCCTGCCCGCCCGCAGGGTCCTGATCTGCCACGCGGACCGCCAGGCAAACGATTACGGGGTCCATGAATCGATCGCGGAGACCGGGGCTTTCCTGGAGTATGATACCATCGGCCGTTTCAAGTACCATGACGACCGGTCCGAATGCCGTCTCATCCTGCACATGATCAGCAAAGGCTACGAAAAGCAGCTTCTCCTTTCGCTGGACACCACCGCCAGACGCCTGGCGGCCTACGGCGGCGAGATCGGGCTGCGTTATCTGATCGACAGTTTCCTCCCGTCCCTGCGCGACGCGGGCGTCCCGGAGGGAACGGTCGCGTCGCTCACGCGCCTCAATCCCCTCCGGGCCTTTTCGTGACCGGACAAGAAAGAAAGGAACCCCGCCATGAGTGACAAGGTGCTCGTCACGCCGCGATCCTATGGAAAAACAAACCCGGAGCTGTTCGGCCGGCTCCGGGACGCCGGTCTGGAGATCGTCCTGAACGAAACGGACGGCATCCTGTCAAAGGAGCAGATGATCCGGCTCATCGCGCCCTGCGCGGGGATCATCATCGGCGTGGACCCCCTGGACGGGGACGTGATCGCCGCCGCGCCCAGGCTGCGCGCGATCTCAAAGTACGGCGTGGGCGTCGACAATATCGATTTGAAAGCGGCCGAAGCCCGCGGGATCAAGGTATCCCGGACCGTCGGCGCAAACACCGACGCGGTGGCCGATTATGCGCTGGCGCTGATGCTCGCGCTTTCGAGAAAACTCCTCGTCATCGACCGAAAATGCCGGGAAGGCAGCTGGCAGAAGATCACGTCGTCGGACGTCAGCGGCGCGACGCTGGGCATTTTCGGCTTTGGCGCCATCGGCAAGGCAGTGGCCCGGCGCGCGCAGGGCTTTGGCATGAAGGTGCTCGCCTACGACCTTTTCTGGGATGGCGGATACGCCCGGCAGTGCGGGGTCGATTTCGCGCTGCCCGCGGAGATCTTCAGCCAGGCCGACTTTATCAGCCTGCACCTGCCGCTGACGGACGAGACGCGCAACTTCATCGGCAAGGCGGAACTGTCCGCCATGAAGCCCTCCGCCGTGATCGTCAATACCGCCCGCGGCGGGCTGATCGACGAAAAGGCGTTGCTTGACGCGCTGAAAGGCAAGCGGATCGGCGGGGCCGGCCTGGACGCTTTCCAAAAGGAGCCTCCCGAGGATGACGCCTGGTTCAAGCTGGACAACGTGATCCTGGGGTCGCATTGCGCGGCATCCACCTACGGCGCCGTGGACAATATGGGACGCATGGCCACGGAAAACCTGATCAGGGACCTGAACTGACAATTAGAGCGGGGCTGCCGCCCCCGCGGGCCACCCGCGCCTCAGTCAAGCGTCATGACCGCCTTCAGGGCGCCCGCGCGGTCGGCGACGTAGGCTGCCGTGTCGCCGGCGAAATGATCCAGCCTGATCCTGTGCGAGATCATTGCCGGCATGTCCACCATCCCGGAAACGCACAGGTCCAGGCAGGCCGGGAAATACAGGGCGGGCACCGCGTTGCTCGCGCGGATCTGCAGTTTCCGGTCGTGGAACTGCCGCATGTCGAAGGTCGCAAATTGCGTCTCGTTGACGCCGATGCCGATGAAGCCCATCACGCCCCCGATGTTCAGCAGCTTCATCGCCGGGGGCATGGCGTCTGGCGTCGCGGTCATGAGGATCCTGTCCACGCCGCCTTTCGCGAAGGGAAAACGGGACAGGTCGGTCGTATCCGTATGCAGCACCTCGTCCGCGCCCCATTCGCGCGCCAGTCTGTCGCGGGCGTCGTGCCCGGACCGGTTGGCCGCATAAATCTTCCTCGCTCCGTACAGCCTCGCCAGGCGCAGCGCAAAAAGGCCGATGGGACCGATGCCGTATACCAGGACGTCATCGCCCAAGCCGACCCCGGTCACTTTCAGTAGGTCGTAGGCCACGCCCATTGGTTCCGTCAGCGCCGCTTCCGCAAAGGTGAGGCCCGAGAAAGGGACGCAGCTCTCGCAGGGGACCACCATGTATTCCGCAAAGCCCATGGTCCCGACGCCGGAATTGAACATGGAGCGCCCGGTCATGTCACGGTCCACCTGCCCGTTTCGCGAAAGCGCGGAAAACCGGTCAAAGGTGCCGCTTTCCAGGCATACCGCGTCCCCCGGTTTCACATTGCCGGCGCAGGCCCCTGTCCGCTCGACGACGCCCGCCACCTCATGCCCGATGGGCTCATATTCCTCGGCCAGCGCCGCCGTCCTCAGGTCGGTCCCGCACAGCCCGCAGGCCCTGACCCTGACCAGCGCGTCCCGGGGGCCCAGCGGCGGGACGGGGATGTCGCGGACATCGAACTGAAAAGGTTTTTTGACATAGACGGATCTCATTTCCCTTTCACCCTGTCCTTGTACACGTCCGGCACCAGGACGCCCGGCTTGTCAAACCAACGCGCCGCGTCGACCGCCGAATACAGCGCGATGTTCCCGTGCGGGTCAAACGATCCGGAACGAACGATGTATTTCGCCCTGCGCGGGTACAGCTCCATGAATTCGGCGTAGGGCAGAAGTTCCACCGGGCAGCGGGAGCAGGTTTTCTCCACCAGGTCGAACAGCGGTCGATTGTAGGCCTTCATGCCGTCGGACACCACGACCCGCTCGTAGCAAAAGTCGCTCAGGATCAGCTCAAGCAGCTGGCCGACGGTGGGGACGTCCTTCTCCAGCGCCAGGTCGATGCGCTGCTCGTCGGTGGGGATGGGAAAGCCCGCGTCGCAGATGACCAGCACGTC
>CAZLYF010000101.1:0-12774 GCA_964563725.1 uncultured Oscillospiraceae bacterium | reverse complement strand
AGTGCCTTGTAGAGGATCTCGTTGACCAGGCTGCTTTTCCCGCTCCCGGACACCCCGGTGACGCAGCAGAAAAGCCCCAGCGGGACGGGAACGTCGATGTTGCGCAGATTGTTCTCCCTTGCGCCGCGAACGGTCAGCCAGCCGCTGGGCGAGCGCCTTGAGGCGGGGATGCCGATGCGTTTGCGGCCGGACAGATACTGCCCGGTTACAGACTCCGGGGAAGCCATGATTTCCTCGATGGTCCCCTGGGCAACGACCCTCCCGCCCTGCTCCCCGGCGCCGGGGCCGATGTCAACGATGTGATCGGCCGCCCTGAGCGTTTCTTCGTCATGCTCGACGACGATCAGCGTATTGCCCAGATCCCGCAGGCTGCCGAGGGTTTTGAGGAGGCGGGCGTTGTCCTTCTGGTGAAGGCCGATGGAAGGCTCGTCAAGGATATACAGCACGCCCACGAGGCCGGAGCCGATCTGCGTCGCCAGGCGGATGCGCTGCGACTCGCCCCCGGAAAGCGTTGCGGCAGGCCTTGACAGGGTCAGGTAATCGAGGCCCACGTCGCACAGGAACGTGATGCGCGCATGGATCTCCTTGAGGATCTGGTCGGAAATCATCCTGTGCGTTTTGCCAAGCGTCAGCGCCGAGAGGAAATCACGGCAGGCCAGGAGGTTCATGTCGCTGACTTCCGCGATGTTCCTTTCGTTGACGGTGACCGCGAGGGACTCGGGTTTCAGGCGCCTGCCAAGACAGACGGGGCAGGGCTCGTCCATCATGTATTCTTCATAGGCTGCCTTCGACGCCTCGCTGGCGGTTTCCCTGTAGCGGCGGGTGAGCGAGGGGATGATGCCTTCGTAGGCGACCTTGTAGACGCCTTCGCCATTGACTGACGAGAAGCGCACGGGGATCTTCTCCTCCCCCGTGCCATACAGGAGGATGCGGACGATTTCGTCCGGAAGCTCCTCCACCGACGTGTCCATGCTGAAACCGTAGCGTTCGCTCAAGCCCACGAACATCATGTGGGCAGTGCTCTTTTCGTCTCCGCTGCTGTTCCAGCCCATTGCCGAAACGACCCCCTGGTTGAGGGACCTGGACCTGTCAGGCATCACCATGTCCGGGCTGATCACCTTCAGGGACCCCAGGCCCGAACACTCGGGGCAGGCGCCGTAGGGATTGTTGAAGGAGAACATGCGCGGGGCAAGCTCCTCGATGCTGATCCCGCAGTCCGCGCAGGCGTAATTCTGCGAAAACAGGAGCTTTTCGCCTTCGGGGAAGACCTGGGCGGACATGAGGCCCCCGGATTGCTTCAGCGCCGTTTCCACGGAATCGCTCAGCCGCTGCCTGACGCCCTCGCGGATGACGACGCGGTCGACGACGATGTCGATCTCGTGCTTCCTGTTCTTGTCAAGCTGGGGGAGCTCCTCCAGCTCGTATTGCTCGCCGTCGATGCGGACGCGGACGAAACCGTTCCTGCGCGCGTCGTCGAGCAGTTTCTGGTGTTCGCCCTTGCGCATCCTGACGACGGGGGCGAGGATCTGCAGCCGCGTGTTTTCGGGAAAGGCGCAGAGGGCGTCGACCATCTGGTCCACGGTCTGCTGGCGGATCTCCTTCCCGCAGCGCGGGCAATGGGGGACGCCGATGCGGGCGTAGAGGAGACGCAGATAATCGTGGATCTCCGTGACGGTGCCCACGGTGGAGCGAGGGTTGTGCCCGGTGCTTTTCTGGTCGATGGAGATCGCGGGGGACAACCCTTCGATGGAGTCCACATCCGGCTTGTCCATTTGCCCCAGGAACTGGCGGGCGTATGCGGACATGCTTTCGACATACCTCCGCTGGCCTTCCGCATAGATGGTGTCAAACGCCAGGGAAGACTTGCCGGAACCCGACAGGCCTGTGAAAACGATCAGTTTGTTGCGCGGGAGAGTGAGATCGATGCTCTTGAGGTTGTGGACCCGCGCGCCCTTGACGACAAGCGATTCATGCATGACAGCCTCCCGGGGATTCGAAAGAATCAGGGTCTCCGTCAGGCGCGGACAAGCGCCCGGCCAGCCGGGTTCAGCCGCCGGGGGCGGGCCCGCAAGACCGCGCCCTTCCCGCTTCCATCGCGGCGAGGAGCTTTCCAAGCACCTTGATGCCCTCGCGCAGGAGGTCGGCTTCGCCCATGCCGCCTGCCCGGAAGTGGACCGCGGGCTTTTTGCCGGGGGAAACCGACAGGCGCGGGTCGCTGCGCGGCATCGCGGACACCAGGAGCTGGGGGTCTTCCACGAAGGCCGGGCTCAGCCTCAGCGTCAGCGAGCCCCTCGAAGCGGTCACATAATCGGCTCCGATGCGCCTTGACAAGGAGCGCAGCAGGGCGATGTCGATGAGGTTCATCACCGGTTCGCCCGGCTCGCCGAAGCGGTCGATCAGCTCCGCGATCAGTTCCTCGCGGTCATCTTCGCTTTTGACCAGAGAGATCCTCTTGTAGATCTCCATCCGCTGGGTCGCGTCCCTGATGTAGGAATCGGGCAGATACGCGTTGACGTGGAGATCCACGCGCGTTTCCATCCCGCTCTCGCGCCTGGCGGCAAAATCCCCCCGGGCTTCCCGGACGGCCTCCTCGATGAGCTTGCAGTACATGTCGTAACCGATGCTGTTCACCAGGCCGGACTGTTCCGGGCCGAAGATATTGCCAGACCCGCGGATCTCCAGGTCGCGCATCGCGACGCGGAAGCCGCTGCCGAACTCGGTGAATTCCCGGATGGCGGAGAGCCTCTTTTCTGCCGATTCCGTGATCATCTTCTCCGGGCGGACCAGGAAATAGGCGTAGGCCAACCGGTTGCTCCTGCCCACCCTGCCCCTGAGCTGGTAGAGCTGCGAAAGGCCGAAACGGTCCGCGTCAAACACGATCAGGGTGTTGGCGCGGGGCACGTCGATCCCGTTTTCGATGATCGTCGTGCAAAGGAGAACCTGGTGCTTTCCTTCGTAAAAGTCCGCCATGATGTCTTCCAGTTCGGTTTCGGGCATCTGGCCGTGGGCGACCGCGACGCGCGCCTCGGGCACAAGGGCCCTGAGCCTCAGCGCGAAACGGTCGATGTCCTCCACGCGGTTGTACAGGAAGAATACCTGGCCGTCCCGCTGCATCTCCCGCATGACGGCGTCGCGGACCAGGCTGTCGCTGTAGTCGGCCACGTGGGTCTGCACGGGGTAGCGCTCTTCCGGCGGCGTTTCCAGGAGGCTCATGTCGCGCACGCCCACCATGCTCATGTGGAGCGTCCGGGGGATGGGGGTCGCGGAAAGGGTGAGCACATCCAGGTTTTTCTTGATGTTTTTGATCGTTTCCTTGTGGGCGACGCCGAAGCGCTGCTCCTCGTCGACGATGAGCAGGCCGAGATTGGCGAAGGCGACGTCTTTGGACAGCAGGCGGTGGGTGCCGATAAGGATATCGACGTTTCCCTCCTTCGCCCTGCTGATCGTCCTGCGGTTTTCTGCAGACGTGCGGAAGCGGCTGACATAGTCAATGCGGACGGGAAAGCCTTCGAAGCGCCGTTTCATCGTGCGGTAATGCTGTTGTACCAGGATGGTCGTCGGAGCCAGGAAGGCCGTCTGCCTGTTGTTGATGACCGCCCGGAAGGCGGCCCGCACGGCGACCTCCGTTTTCCCGTATCCCACGTCCCCGCACAGCAGACGGTCCATGTTGACGGGTTTGACCATGTCGCCCAGGACGTCACCGACGGCCTGCTGCTGGTCACGCGTCAGCTCGTACTCGAAGTTGTCGGCAAATTCAGACTCCCAGGCAGGCTGGGGCGCGAAAGCGAAGCCTTCAGAAGACTGCCTCTCCGCGTACAGGCGCACGAGGTCGATCGCGAGCTTTTTGAGGCCTGCGCTGATCCGCTTCTTCTGCTTCTCCCATTCTCCGCCTCCAAGGTCGTTCAGCGAGGGCGGGGCGCTCTGCGAGCCGATGTATTTCTGGACGCGGTCGAACTGGTCGACGGGAACATAGAGCCTGTCGTTGCCCCGGTACTGGATGTGCAGGTAGTCCCTGTAGGTCCCCTCGCTCTGCAGGCGGATGGTCCCGCGGTATATCCCGATGCCGTGGTGCTCATGCACGACGTAGTCGCCTTCGCTCAGGTCTGTGAAGGCCTCGATGCGCTCGCCCGCGGTCCCGACGCGGCGCGCTTTCCTGTGACCGCCGGCAAACAGGTCGGCATCGGAGACCACGGCGATTTTCACCGCTTCCATCAAGAAACCGCCGGAGAAGGAAAGCGGGAGGATCAGGGAGTCCCGCTCCTCTTCCCCGGGCGCGGCCTCCTCCGCCAGCGGCAGAACGCGCCCATGCTGCCTGAGCGCATCCCTGATCCTTTCGGCGCGCGCCCCTCCGCCGGCGAAAATGCGCACCGTGAAGCCCCTGGACGACCAGGAGCCGATATCGGCAGCCAGCTCGGCAAGGCGTCCCCGGTACCTGCCCATGCCGGCGCCATGGAGCTGAAGGACCCTGTCGGGCGAAAAACCACCCATGCCCCGGAGCAGATCCTGTACGGTCACGACGGGATGGCGCAGCAGTTCCGCGACGGCTTCATCGGGCGGGCGAAGCAGGGTCTCCTGGGCGGGGACCGCCTCCTGGCGCGATATCGCCAGGGCCAGGTCGCCGGCAAAGCCCAGGGCGCGGTCCTGCATGCGCGTCACCGCGCGGTCGGGTGAATCGACCAGCACAACGGGTTCGCGCAGCCAGTCCGTCAGCATCGCCGTCGACGGCAGGGCGATATGCGCCCAAAGGTGGATGCCGCGGAAGTATCCCCTTTCCCCGAGTTCCCCGGCATCCTGCAGCAGACGGCCGAGGCCCGCGGAGGAAGCGGCGGCGGCCGCGCGGAGCGGTTCCGCGTCCGACGGCGCGTCGTCTTCCCCGAAGAAGCGCGAAGCCAGGGTATAGCGCTGCTCCTCTTCGGGGCGGACGCCGGAGGAAGGCTGCAGCGCGGCGCGCATGCGCGCCGCGGCCTCGCGGCGCTGTCCTTCTCCAACGAAGTATTCGTTCGCCGGGGCGACCACCGCCGCTTCCATCGCGTGCAGGCTCCGCTGTGTCACCCAATCAAAGGCGCGGATCGAATCGACAGCCGTATCGAAAAACTCGATCCGGACGGCATAGTCATAGCAGGGGGGATACACGTCGAGGATATCCCCCCTCAGGGCCCACTGGCCCCGTCCCTCCACCATGTCCACACGCTCGTAGCCCATCCCGACCAGGCGGCCGGCAATGGCGGCGAGGGGAAAAGTCTCGCCCTGCCTGAGCGTAAAGACGCAGTTCCTGTACTGGCTGGAGGGGAGGAAGCGCGTCAGGAGCGAGTCGGCTGAAACGCAAAGCACCAGGAGCTCCCCGGAAAGGGCCTTGTCGAGAATGGCCAGCCTCTTCCAGACGGGCTCTTTTCCTGACACCGACCTGATGAACTGGTGTTCAGGCGCCGGCAGCATCGCCGCGCGGCCGCCAAGCAGCTGGGCGCAGTCGGCCGCTGCGCGCATGGCGCTTTGCTCGCCCGGGGCCACATACAGCACCTGACGCCCCGTGTGCAGGGCGAGCGCGGAGGCGAGAAAAGCGCGCTGGGTCTCCGGCACATCGTACAGCGCCGTGACGCCGCCCTGCCCGGCGCCCTGCAAGGCCTGGCGCCAGGCCTCATATTCAAGGAGTCTGCTGAACAGACGGCTCTTCATGATTCCTTACGTTGTACCTGTTCATGGCCGTATCGATCCCGCGGGTGACGACGCAGACCGCGGCGTCCGCCGCGCGCCCGAAGGCCAGGCGCATGGCAGCTTCCTCTTGCGGATCACAGCGGGAGAGCACCCAGTCCGCCAGGTCCCGGCCCGGCGGCGGCGCGCCGGTGCCGATGCGGATCCTCGGGAACAGGTCCGTGCCCGTTTGCTCAAGGATGCTCTTCCATCCGTTGTGCGTTCCCGCTCCGCCTTTGGAACGGATCCTGACGGCGCCGACGGGGAGGTCCACATCGTCGGAAATGACGAGCAGTTCCTGAGGCGCCAGGCGATAGTGCCTCAGGACGCCGGCTACGCTGGCCCCGCTTTCGTTCATGAAGGTCAGCGGCATGACGAGCGCGATCGGCTGCCCCGCGAGGCTGCCCTCGCCCACAAGGGCGCCGCAGCGCCTCCTGCATACGGGAATGCGCAGAAAGCCCGACAGCAGGGCGATCACTTCAAAGCCCGCGTTGTGCCGGGTGCCCTCGTACTCCCTGCCTGGATTCCCGAGCCCCACGACGGCGCGCACTGTTCCGGCGCTCAAGCGCTTGTCTCCAAAAGCCAGTCGGCGGGCCGCACAGACAGAGGCTTCGTTTCCCCGTCGCCGCTGAAGAGCATCAGGGACCTCTCGCCGCGGACCAGACGCCGGGCCGGGTCTTCCTGCGCGAGCATGAAAGCCATCCCGGCCACTTCCACGGAAAACTCTTTCATCAGCGCGGCCATGCCCCTGGCGGTGCCTCCTTCGCGGATGAAATCGTCCACGATCAGCGCCCGCTGCCCTTCGCGCACGGCGCGCCGCGCCAGGGACATGTTTTCGATCGCGCCCTTCCCGGTCAGAAAGCTGATGTTGACCGCGCTCCCCTCGTACACCTTGTTTGCCCTTCTGGCGATGACCAGGGGGACGCCCATGGCGTCGGCCGTCATGAGGGCGATGGGGATCCCCTTGGTTTCCATGGTCAGGACAAAATCGATGCCCTGGTCGTAGAACCCGCAGGCGAGGACGCACCCCATGCGCCGGACGATCCCGGGATCGGAGAGGATATCTGAAAGATACAGATAGCCGCCGGGGAGCGAACGGCCGGGATCGCACAGCATGTCGCAGACATGCCGGACAAAGGAGAGATCGGAGCCGGGTGCGCCGCAGGGCCTGAAACGCACGCCGCCGGCAGCCCCCGCCATGGTCTCGAGCCGGCCCAGCCCCCGGCTGCGCAGTGCCGCGTCGGCGAGCGCCACGTCTTCGCTGACCGTCGATTTCGCCGCGCCGAACATTTCGCAGAATCGGGAAAGCGTCATGACCCTGTTCGGGAGGGAAGAAAGGATCCTCACCATCGCCGCGATGCGCTCGCTGCGTCTCGCTTTTTCCATGCGCGTCAGCACCTCCTGAAGTCCGGGCGGAGCCAGATCATACCATAAACTGCCGAATCATGCCATTGAAAAGCGGAGAAAATGTTCGCGTATGAGGCCGGATGCGCCTGTCAGCCGGCTGCGCAGCGCACCGGCGGGACCGCGGCGCTGTTGTCCGGCGGGGCCGCCTGTGGTAAAATCACCCTGCGGGAGAAAACACCGGAGGATTGGTCATGCACAAACACGTCCCCTTCATCCTCGCCGCCCTGCTCCTGCTGCAGGCGGCGCCGGCGCGCGCAGACGAATACCAGTTTCCGTCCATCCCCGCATCCGCGGCGCTTCCCGCCGGCGTCTATGAAACGGTGCTGACGCCGGACAACCTGTCCGGGATGGAATCCTTCATCAAGGCGGAAGGGAGGACAGCGGCGGAGTACCTGGCGGAATTCAACGCGAAAGGGATCCTGCTCAAGGCCTACGACAGGGAGGAAGACCGCATCCTGGTGATTTCGGCGCTTGCAGACGTGGACGCGGGACTCTACTTTGACATCAACGGGCATACACCGGCGACGCGGGCAAAGTACCGCGCGTCGCACGGCGACGACGGGGCCTATGCGGTTCTCGGCTACGATTACGACAGCATCGCCTGGAAAAACTTCGCCAACGCCGGACGCTTCCTGATGCTCAGGTACTCCCTGCGCCAGTCGGGGAACCTGGTCTGCCGAGGCTTCCAGCGCAGGACGATCCGCAACGGGCTGACCATCACGCTGGACCTTCAGGTGTACGGCAGGCGACTGACCGCGGGGGACAACACCGCGCTCAACAGGGTGTTTGACACCTTCAGGTTCTCTTCGATCCTTCCGATGCCCCCTTTGCCGGTGACATTCACCGAGACCGCCACCGCGCCCCGGGAAACGGACAAGCCGTCGTTCACCTTGAAGGGCAAGACCGCGCCCGGCGCCCGGCTGTCCGCGGTCCTCATCCCCCTGAGCACCAACAAAGCGCAGGTTTTCGCGGCGACTGCGGCAAAAAACGGAAACTATGTCCTGGAGGTGGAACTGCCGGCGGAAGGCTTTTACGTGATGACGCTGTCCGTCGAGGCGGAGGGAGCCCTCCCGGTCGAGAAGCAGTATTCCATCAACTACGAGGAAGGCCTGCTGCCCGTGTCGATCCTCGGCGAACCGCCGGAGAGGATCGGAGGAGACGTGCTGACGCTCGCGGGGACGACGCTCTCCGGCGTTGAGGCCGAGCTTACCGTCAACGGGAAGACCCTGAAGAAAACGACGGGCAGGAGCGGCGCTTTTTCCTTTGACGTCGACACGTCTGCGCAGGGGAGCTACAGCATCAGGCTGACGCTCAGGAAAAAAGGCCACGATGCGCGCGCGTTCGAATACTTCTGCGAACGTACGGATGCTGACAGCCAAAGGCTCCAGTATGTCAGGGAAAACGCCGTCGCCGCGCTCTGCGGGGAACTTGCCGCGGATCCGGAGGCCTTCGAGGGGAAGCTGGTCGCAATTGATGGCATAATCGTGTCGAAGGAGCCAAAGGAGGAGGAGTGGGAGATCGTCATCGGTTCGGAAAAGGCCGGAAGCGGGGTGGAAGAGTACGCCGTCCTCAGCGCAGCCTTTGATCCGGGTTTTGTCACGGGAGAGGCGGTGCGAGCCTTTGGAGAGCTGATCGGCGCAAACAGCGCCGCTGCCGACGGCGGAACAGAGGCTGTCTACCCCAAGCTGCGGCTGGAGCTCATGGAACCCCTCTAGGCCCTCGTCGCTGCCCTGGCCTCCCCTTTGCCAGGAAATCACAGCAACGCAGATGCCGCGCGACCGTTTTTCTGGAATGGAGGAGATTTCTTGGAAAGTACGCTTGCGGACTGGAACACGGACCTGTGCGACGTTCCTTTCGGACCCCTGGGCGTCATCGCGATGCCCGGGTGCGAGGAGTTCGGGGAAAAGATCAATGCCTGGCTCCTGAAATGGCACGATCTGCAGGAGATACAGGACCACGAGTATTATACTGTCCCCGGCGAAAACAGGAACAGCTTCCTCATCAAGGCCTACTGCCCGCGTTTCGGGACCGGCGAGAGCAAGGGCGTCCTGAAGGAAAGCGTCAGGGGGTATGACATCTACATCATTGTGGACGTCTGCGCCTTCAACATCCGCTACCGTATGTACGATATGGATGTGCCGATGTCTCCAGACGACCACTACCAGGACCTCAAAAGGATCATCGCCGCCATTGGGGGCAAGGCGAAAAGGGTCAGCGTGATCATGCCTTTCCTGTATGAAAGCCGCCAGCACCGGCGCTCCTCCCGCGAGAGCCTGGACTGCGCGATCGCCCTGCAGGAACTGCAGAACATGGGCGTCACGAACATTATCACCTTCGACGCCCACGATCCCCGCGTCCAGAACGCAGTGCCGCTCATCGGTTTTGAAAACGTCATGCCCACCTACCAGATGCTCAAGGCGCTGTGCCGCGAAGTCAAGGACCTGCACATCAACAAGGACCACATGATGATCGTCAGCCCGGACGAAGGCGCCGTGCCGCGCAACATCTATTACTCCTCCGTTCTCGCGCTTGAGCTGGGGATGTTCTACAAACGCAGGGACTATACGACGGTCGTCAACGGGCGCAATCCCATCATTTCCCACGAATACATCGGCAGTTCCGTGGAAGGCAAGGACATCATCGTGGCGGACGATATCCTCTCCTCGGGCGAATCCATCATCGACCTTGCCCATGAGCTCAAGAAGCGAAAGGCGAACAGGATCTTTGCCGTCGTGACCTTCGCCTTTTTTACCGCCGGCATCGACGCATTCCAGGAAGCGTATGAGAAGGGGATCATCACCAAAGTGTTCGCGACGAACCTCAGCTACAGAAGGCCGGAACTGAAGGACGCGAAATGGTTTGCCGAGGCGGACATGAGCAAGTATGTGTCCTATCTGATCGCGACGCTGAACCATGACCGGAGCCTGCATGCCCTTCTCAACCCCTACAACCGCATCCAGGCGCTGCTTGGGCGCTACAGCGCGGAACAGGCGGCAAGCGGGATCCGCCTCGTATAGTCGGGAGGGGACAGCGTATGGGAAACGGGAACCGGCCCCTTCCCGGGCAGACGGACGCAGGGGAGAAAAAGGACGGGATCGTCATGAAGTCGAAACATTTCATCGACGGCGCCGTCCTTTCCCTCAAGGGGAGGGACCTCCATCAGCTGGTTGAGGAATTTACTTCCGAAATGACCCTTGTGGCGGAAGGAGTCAGCGAGGAACAGGAGCGTGCCGCCGGGGAGCTTGCGCAGCTGTCCGCGCGGCAAACGGTTTTTGAGGAAGGCCTCAGGCGGCAGGAACAGAGAGCCGCCGAGCAGTTCAAAGCCCTTGAAAAGCGCCTGGACGCGCTTGAAAAGAAAGCGGGCGCGGAGGGCCGCGGAAAGCGCGGCCTGGCGTCCGTCCTTCGGCAGGCGACCTGGCTTGCCGGCATCATCGCGGCCGCCTGGGTGATCACCGCCCTGCTCAGCATGATCGGAGGGCAATGAATGGCAAGCTTTGAGGAACTGGTCCAAAGATACAGGAGCCGCCAGCGGGCGAAGCTGGCAGACAGCATCGCCGCGGGCCTCTCGTTCACAGACGAGGTGGCCGCCGACCTGGGTCTTCTGGAGGACAGCGGGCTCCTTGGCGGCATCCTGCAGACCGCGAGCGCGGGGCTGCCTTTCGCCGTGATCGCCCTGAGCGAGGGCGGCAAAGTGCTCCTGAAACGGAAGACAGCCGCCGCGGGCGCGCAGGACGCCGCTTTCAGGGCGCTGAGGACCGGCGCTTCCATGGGCGCGGGAGCCGCGGCCGCCGCCGTCGGGGGCGGGTTCCTGCCCGCCATCCCCGTCGCCATGGGCGTCAGGGTCCTTCTTGACAGGTACCGCAGCAAGGCCCTGACGGGCTACCGCGTGCAGCTTCGCATCCAGAGGCTGCGCGCGCTGCGCGGGGCGGAGCCTCTGCGGGACGGGAAGACGGCCGGCGCCGTCCAGACCCTCCCTCAGCCATCCTTACAGCGCTGAGGTCTCAAAAAGCCTGTCGCCGGTCCCGAGGCTTGTGATTTCCGTGTAGCCGGCCTCCCTGACCAGGGTCAGGGCGGTCTCGTAGCCGTACGCGATGTCCTTGGCGTCATGGCAGTCGGAAGACAGGATCACCCTGCCGCCCAGCCGGCGCCAGTGATCAAGCAAGGGCAGTGAAGGACGGGGAAGGGACTCGCCGTAGCGCGCCATCCCGCCCGTGTTGACTTCAAGAAGGTCGCAGCCCCGGCGCGCCCTGTCCAGGGCTTCCTTTGCGATGGCGAGGTATTCCCCGCCCAGCGGATCAAACCAGCGCCCGCCCGGGTTGTTTTTGGTCACCACGTCGAAATGCCCGATGATGTCCGGCTTGTAACCGCAGACATAACGGCCCAGGAGCGCGTAATACTCCCGCGCAAACCGGAGGCCGTCCCCGTCAAGGCAATGGCGGAGGTCCCGCTCCAGCAGCAGAGGGTCCCCGTCGACGTCCATCCGGCGCCCGTTGATGAACAGGTAATGGACGGAAGCGATCACGTAATCGAAAAGGGACCTGTCCGAAACGGAATAGAAATCCCTTTCCACGCCGAGCCATACGCGGATCCTGCCGGCGTAGGCGGACCTGAGATGAGCTGCGTCCCGGATGTAGAGGGCTTCGCGCCCGGCGTCCATGGAAGAAAGCGGATCGAAATCCTGCCTCCCGTGGGAGGACAGTCCGATACTGACAAATCCGTGGCCGAGCGCAGAGCGGACCATCTCCTCGGCGGTGGACAGGCCGTCGCAGTACGTCGTGTGCACGTGGGGCGACGACAGGGGGATCACGGACAGCATCCGTGCGGAGACGACAGCCCTGGGGCGGTTTTCATGATCCGGAGCGCCTCTTCGCGGCAGGCCCCGTTGCAGGCCAGCACGCAGGCGGGTTTGCCGAAATCGGCCTGCGGCTCAAAGGGCATTTCAAAGCAGCCCCCCGCCTCGGTGACCAGCAGGGCGCCGGCGGCATAGTCCCAGGGCGAGAGCAGCAGCTCAAAAAACACCTCGCTGCGGCCGCAGGCGACGTCCGTCAGGTCGATCGCCGCCGAACCGGTCCTGCGCAGATCCGAGGCACGCAGGAGGAAACGCCCGGCCAGCGCCATCCCGGCTGCGGCCAGGTCCTCGCGATAGGGGGAGGTGCCGAAGCTGACCAGGGCGTTTTCGATAGGCAGCTCCGATACGCGCACAGGCTGGCCGTTCAGGCAGCTGCCGCAGCCGGCCTGGGCGAAAAACATCTCCCCCGAATACGGGTTGAACACGGCGGCGGTGACGGGCTTCCTGCCTTCCAGAAGGGCGACCGATATGGAGGAGCAATGCCTTTGCCGCAGGTAGTTCATCGTACCGTCCAGCGGATCGACGACCCAGGTGGGCTCGCCCGTCAGGGGGGCGTTCAGCTGTTCCTCCGAGAAAAAGAGGCTTCCCGGGAGCAGGGCGGACAGGCCCTGGCGCAGGTATTCCTGCACCTTCAGGTCCGTGTCCGAAACATAGTTGGAGCGGCCTTCCTTTGCGCGGAAAGCCGAAGGACCCGTCCTTTCAATGATGCTGCCGGCTTTGGACAAAAGCTCTGTGAGCGCTGCGCGCATCAGACCTGTCCTCCTGCGATGAATTCGGCACGGCTTACGCATGAACGGGGTACCTCCGGAAACCATCTGACAACAGAGGAT
>CAZLYF010000100.1:0-12924 GCA_964563725.1 uncultured Oscillospiraceae bacterium | reverse complement strand
CTAACCCCGGTACGCCGTCGCCTTCAGGCTGTAGCTCATGGGATAGCTGTCCCTGTTGTGGGGGTACACGTACAGACTTTCGGCTGGGAGGCAGGTCATGTCCCCGCCGGCGTTCCAAAAGTTTTCCGGGAATTCATGGAAGAACTCCAGGTGCATCCCGTTGCCCGCGACGGTGTCCACGATGTCCGAGACCCTGTGCGTCCAGAACCAGGCCTCCACGCCATGATGCACCTTCGCCGCGTAGCCGCCGATGCTTTCCTCGAGGTCCGGCTCGCGGCGGAAGTAGGGGTACTTGATCACGTACTCCTCCCTGCCCAGACGGGTCTCGTCGAACATCATGAAGAAAGGGTGCGAATCGAATACGTACAGAAAGCCATCGTCCTTCAGCAGCGAGCGCGCGACCGCGCCCCAGGCCCGAAGGTCCGGTATCCAGCCCAGCACGCCCTCGGAGGTGAATACGATGTCGTACCGTTCGCCGTGGCGCTCCCTCAGCTTCAGCACGTCGGAGGCGATGAAGCGGACGTTTTCCACCCCGAGCTCTTTCGCCATCCTGCGCGCGCAGCGGATGTTTTCCGGCACCAGGTCCACGCCGGTGACCTCCGCGCCCATGCCGGCCAGCAGGATGGAGTCCGCCCCCGTGTTGCACTGCAGATGGATGAGCTTTCTGCCCCGGATGTCCCCCAGCTCGCGAAGGATGTGCGCGTTGAGCCTGTGCCGGCCTTCCCTGAGCGCAAGGCTGAAGGTTTCATAATGCTCTCTGGCGATGAGCCCCCAGGCCTTCCGGTTGGCGTCGATTTCCTTCATGTCATTCTCCCGTTTCCGCGGATCGAGTTGGCGTCGATGCGGTGACGGACTTCCTGCGGGACCGCGTCGGTGCCCTTGATGCCCGGCTTAGCGCCCCCTGCCCCGGACTGGAGCGGGCAGCCAGCGTCAGCCGGAAAGTTCCACGCCCTGCGCCCTGGTGGCGTCCTGCACACGGGAGGCCGGGAGGTCCCGGGGCGACAGCCCCTTGTCTGCGCAGAGCGCCGCCGCGGCCCCGGCCGCCTGGCCGATCGCCATGCAGATGGACATCACGCGGTAGGAAGCGTGCGCGCGGTGCGTGCCCGAGATGCAGCGGCCCGCCGTGAGCAGCCCGTTGACATTTCTGGGCACGAGGCAGCGGTAGGGGATGTCGTAGGGCTTGACGTACTGGATCTCCTTCTCCGCCTGCCCGGGGCCCGCCGGGTTGTGGATGTCGACGATGAACTCCGCCCCATGCACCACGGCGTCCGGGAAGCGCCGTCCCGCGGCCAGGTCTTCCGCCGTGAGCACGTATTCGCCCATCACGCGGCGCGTCTCGCGGACCCCAACGGTGGTCCCGCTGGCGACACACACGCAGCGCTCGTATCCCGGCAGGTTTTCCCGGAAGAAGCGTACCAGCAGGCTGATCTGCCGCCGAAGCGCCAGCTCCGCCGCGAAGAGATCGGTTGCCTGCGTGCCGTCCGCGCCGTTGTGTTGCGTGGTGTTTACCTGGCGCTCGCCCGGCCTGACGGTGCGGTGCAGGCGCACCGCCGCGAGGTTTGAGGGCAGCCGCCCATCCGCGGCGCAGCGGGCGCAGAAGTCCAGAAAACGCTCGCCGCCGAGTTGCACGTCGTCCACGTCCCCGATGCAGGCGAGGGCGCGGCGCTCGTCCACATTGGCGATGGTGAACTCCAGCGTCATCGGCTGCATCAGGCCGTCTTCCCGCCCCTTCTCAAATTCCGCGCCCGCGAAGCAGGCCAGGTCGCCGTCGCCGGTCGCGTCGACCGCCACCCCGCAGCGCAGCGCGAACAAGCCTTCCTTGGAGGCGACGAGCAGCCCTTCCACCGCCCCGCCGCCCGGCAGGGCGTCGCAGACCGCCGCCTGCAGGAAAACGTCGACGCCCTCTTTGGCCACAAACTCGGCCAGTACCCGCTTGGCGCGCTCAAAATCATGCACGAGCCCCGTACGCCCGATCATGTCGTTGCCGGGGACCCCCAGGAGCGCGAGGAGCTCATCGCGCATCGTCCCCCTGCCGACCGCGCCAAGGATGGGGCCCACATAGCCCGCGGTCAGGTTGCCGCCCAGCACGCCGTAGCGCTCGATGAGCGCCGTACGCGCGCCCTGCCGCGCTGCGGCCGCCGCCGCGCAGACGCCCGCCGGCCCCGCGCCCGCGACGACGACGTCGTAGCGCGCACGCACGGGGATCTCTTTCTGATACCGCAGCGTATTCATCCGTGCGCTACCCGCCGAGGTACGCGCCCTGCTCAAGGCGCGTCTGCATACACGGCGAGGTCTGCGTCCCCGGTGCAGTCCAGGAACACCTTCGCGGACAGACTGAAGGGCCCGGTCTTCGCAGCCGCCCGGACACGCGTGACGCGGCCGCCATCAACCTGCGCGCCGTCGACGAGGCTGTCGAGAAAGAGACGGACGCCCGCCTCCAGCAGCATCCGCTGGGCGGCCAGCTTATAGATTTCCTGGTCGAACGGAACGTTTCCGTTGTGGTAACCGAGTTCCGCGCCGCCCAGGTCCGCCAGACGGAGGGCGAACTCCCAGGGGATGCCCCCGATGACGCGTTGTCCGGCCTTGTTGTATTCGCTGATCGGCGTCACCATGCCCGCCGTGGCCATGCCGCCAAGAAAGGCGCAGCGTTCGATAAGGGCGGTCTTCGCGCCGAGGCGGGCGGCGGCGGTTGCCGCGCAGAGGCCCGCGGGGCCGCCCCCGCAGACCGCTACGTCAAAGGCGCCCGCGTCCCGCATTCTGCCGCGCATCAGCGTTTGACCGGGCTAACGAGGATCACGCCCGCGGCCTTGAGACGGCCGCGCAGCTCGCCCACGTCCACGTCCGCCGGGGAAATGCCGCGCGACGCGGCCATCGCCGCCGCGGCGCCCGCGGCCTGGCCGATCACCATGCAGGTGGGCATGATCCGGGACGAGCTCATCACGACCGCGTCGAAGGAGACGCAGCGGCCGGAGAACAGCAGGCCGTCGACGTCGCGGGCGACCAGGCAGCCGTAGGGGATGCCGTAGGGGTCCACCTTCCTGACGATGGTTCCAGCCCCCTGGCCGTCGTGGATGTCGATGATGTAGGAACCCAGGCCGACCGTGTCCTCCGGGACCTCGCCGGCGAGGATGCTCTCTTCCCTGAGGACCTTCTTCCCCAGGAACCTGCGCGTCTCGCGCACGCCCAGGGAGGGGTAGATGCGCGTCAGGTAGCAGCGCCCGAAGCCGGGGATGCGCGCGCGCATGGTGTCGATGAGGCGTTCGACCTGGAACAGCCCCTCCGTTTCGGCGCGCGTCAGGTCAAACAGGTCGCTGCCGTCGATGCCCAGGTGCCGCGTGCAGTTGATGTTGTACTCGCCCGGGAGGAGGGAATGGATCGCGATGAAGGTGTCCCGGTCCACCGGGAGTTCCCCCCTGGCCTTCAGTTCGGAGAACAGCTTGCGCAGGCCGACCACCACGTAGCTTTCGGTGGAACGGAAGTGGGCGGCGTCAAAGCCGGGATCGACTTCGACGGTGCCGGCCAGGCGCATCTGCTCCGGCTCTTCCTCCAGGTATTTGAGAAAGGCTTCCTCGTCGACCCCGCCAACGGAGAACATCAGCGTCGGCGGCTGCAGGACGCCGGTACCCTGCTGGCCCATCTCGAAGGCGGCGCCCGCCAGGTAGCCCAGGTCCCCGTCCCCGGTGGCGTCGACGAAGACCTTCGCCGCGGCCTCCAGGCGCCAGCCTTTCCCAAACAGCGACGCGCTCTTCAGACGCCCGTTTTCCACGTTGGCCCCGGTCACGCAGGTGTGCAGCAGCACTTCCACGCCTGCCTCCCGGCACATCTCCGCCAGCACGATCTTGCTGACGTCGGGGTGCGAGAGCGTGACGGAGTTGTGCATGGGGCAGCGCGCGTGCCCGCGGCTGGCGCCCCGGCGGGCGAGCCGGTCTGCGTATTCCTGCGCGATCCCGGCGCTGACCGGGTTGCCGTATCGGTCCAGGTAGGCCAGCAGGGGCAGGCCGATGGAGAGGTTGCCGCCGAGATAGCCGTTCTTCTCCACCAGCAGGGTCTTCGCGCCTTCGCGCGCCGAGGCAATCGCGGCGGGCGCGCCCCCGGGGCCGCCGCCCGCGACCATCACGTCGTGTTCCATCAAGAGATGCTTCATGAACGAAATGCCTCCTTGACGCAAGACCGCTTCTCCATGGACGAAAGAAAGACTTTGCCGCGCCTGTTTTCATCATCTTGGCAGAACGCGGGGACAGCGTCAAGGGGGGGACCCGCCCGGGACAGCGTCCGGAAAAATCCCGACGTAATTCAGGTATGAAACGATGAGCGGGAATACTGCGCGTGTTCCGCTGTGGGAAAGCCTGGCTCCCCGAGAACAGACCCTCTGCGCCGTCAGTCGGTGACCGGCTCGATGGGGATGCCCTTGCTTTGCGCGTATTGATGCGCCTGGGAGCCCTCGCGCACCTTAAGCGTCAGATTGTCGCAGAAGGAGAAAACCTGGGGGCCGATGTCCAGGACGCTTTCCGGGATATGGAGCTGGGTCAGGGCCGAACAGAAGGCAAAGGCGCTCTGGCCGATGGACGCGACGCCCTCGGGGATGTTCACCTCCTTGAGCTTCCTGCAGAAGGTGAACGCGCTTTTCCCGATGCTTGTCACACCGTCGGGGAGCGCGGCGCTGAGGAGGTTCGCGCAGCCAAGGAAGGTCTCGTCCCCGATGGCGGCGGCCCCCCGCGGCACCGTGACCTCCAGGAGCTGGTCGCAGCCGTAGAACACGCCTGACCCGAAGAAACTGACTTCTTCAGGCAGGACGATCGTTTTCAGGGTCGTGCAGTAGCAGAAGGCCCAGTCCGCGATATGGCTGACGCTGTCAGGGAGCCTGAGGACGCTTAAGTTTTCGCACAGTCCGCCCGCGATGCGGCCTTGGTTGTCCTGGGTGTTGAAGGCGAATTCACCGATGGCAGCGACCGGATGCCCGTCCAGCGTGTCCGGGACCGTCAGCTCAAACGCCGTTCCGGTATAGTCGACGATCGCAGCCGTGCCGTCCCCGGCGAGCGCATAGACGAAGGGCCCGTACACAATATGTCCGTCAACGCTTTCCGCGGACGCGGCGCAGGGTGCCGCAAGCAGCAGGCAGAGGATGAGCGCACAACGTTTTCGCATGGGGGTCCCTCCTGACTTGTTTCCGTTGGACAAGTTGGCGATCAAGGGGGATTCATTCCTTTTTCAGATCCACCGTTCCGCCGTAGGGAATGAACAGCAGGTTTGCGGGCGCGAATGCCGCGGGGTTCGCGTTCAGCCAGTGAATCGGCGTGTTGTGGCGCGCGCCGACGAGGGCTGCGCACTCCATCGCCACTGTGGCGTTCATATTGTACTGGCCGTCGATGGGGAAGAAGGCGTAGTCGACATGCCGGGAAGCGAGGTCGGCCATTTCGGCGATCTTGCTCGTATCGGCCGCGAAGTAGACAAGGATGCCGTCGAAGCTGAGCAGATAGCCGTTGGTGGCGCTCTTCTTGTGGTTGCTGTTGTAGGCGGGGAAGGGCTCGATCTTCACGCCGAAGTGCTCGAAAGTGTTGTAGCTCCCGTTGCTGTTGATGGTCTGCTTGACGCGCAGCGTGACGCAGCCCGGGTTCTGCTTGCACAGGTTCACCTTGTTGTGGTCGCTGTGCTCGTGGCTGACCAGGATGAGGTCCGCCTTTTCGCTGTAATCGCCGGAATGGTAGGGGTCGATGTACACGACGGTCCCCGAGACGGTTCTGATCTTGATGGACGCGTGGCCGATCAGGGTGAGCTTCGGGGAGGAGGCGGACGGCGTCGGCGCCAGGATGAAAACGCTGCTGAGCGGGGCGACGGGCGTGGGCGCTTTCGTGAGGGCGCTGCCCGCCTGCGTGGGCAGGGGCGTCGCGGCAATGGCGTTGCCGAATGCTGGAGGCAGCGTTGGCGTCGGCTTCGCGGGCCCCAGGACAAGGATGTTTTCGCTGGATGCCTTGATGGTCCCGGATACGTCGCGCGCGAATCCCGTCACCCGGTAGGAGCCTGCCTCCGCGGGGACGAAGGCGCAGGTGTCGTCCGGCCCGTAGCCGGTTTCATGCAGCTTGTTCCTGCCGTTGTAGACAATGAAGGCGTATTCCCTGACGCCCTCCCCGCCCGAGGCGCGGATCGTCCAGGTGATCGTCTCGCCTGCGGAGGCCTCGGTTTTGTCCGCGGCGATCCCGGAAATGGCCAGCACGGCCCTTTCGACGCGGACCGCCTGGCTTTCCGCCCGAGCGTACCGGGTCGCGTCCTTTGCGTATGCGACCGCGCGATACTCTCCCGATTCCGCGGGCGTGTACACGAACGCGGCGCTGCTGCCGTATCCGCTCGTATGGATCATTTTGCCGCCTCTGTAGAGGGTGAAGGCGTACAAGGCGCCGCCTGCCGCGCCGTCCGCGCGGAGCGTCCAGGCGATCTCCTCGCCTGTCTTCGCGGAAGACCTGTCCGCGCTGACGTTCACGATCGTCAGCGGCGCCTGTGCCGGAGCGGCGCTCAGAACCGATACAGCGACGGCCCTTCCGCTGAACAGCAGTTCCTGGTCTTCCTCCGACGCGAGGCCGTCGATTTGAAGCCCGTTGGCCCCTTCATAGGCGACCATGGCAAGGAGGGTCGCGTCGCTGTAGACGCTGTCGATTTCCCCGCGGAAGTACCCCAGCCCGCGCAGCCCCATCTGCAGCAACGCGACCTGCGCTCCCGCGCCACCTTCCGCGAGCGGACTGAACCTGGCGTCCGTGTCTCCTTTGAGCAGCGAATCGACCCTGCAAAACAGTGACCATTCTTCCTGCGGGGTCAGCCTGTCCGCCTTGGCGGAGGACGGCCGAGTGACCGTTACGCCGGCGCTCCTCGCCCAGGCGGACGACATGCTGTCCTTCGCGTGGCCGATCACGAAATAGATGCCTTCCGTTTCCGGGGCGAAGCGGAAGACGCTTTCGCGGCCGTACACGCCTTTGACGAGCAGCTTCTCATCCCGGAACAGGTTGAAGGCGTATGCGGCTGTGCCGTCGCCGCCCGATGCGCGGAGCGTCCAGATGACCGTTTCGCCGACGAGCGCGGAAGACCTGTCCGCCCCGACGGACAGGATGGAGACGGGCGCGCTTTCCGGCGCGGCCGCGCCGGCGGCGAACGGCAGAAGGAGAACCATTGTCACGCAGAGCAGGGTCACCGCGAATCTTCTCATGAGACGCGCCTCCCATCTGATATGCAGTCGTCTGGTGCGCCCGGCCGCCGCTGTGCCGCGGCCGGGCGGAGTGCCGCCTTTCGGGCGATTACGGGCATCCGACGAAGCAGGGGTGTGTAGCGGTCGCGCGTGAAAGAAAGAGGTCGTTGCTGTGGTCATTCGGACGACAAGCCCCGCCCGGCAACGGGGATTGTCGTCCAATACGCGAGGTTTGAATGGCTGAAATCCGTCAATCCTGTTTTCTCAGACGTATACGGCATCTGAATGAGCGCACGCCTGGTTCTGAAGTTGGCGCGTCAGCTTTTTTCATTCTATCACGGGCACCTTGGTCGGCGCTGGCGTAATAATGAAAACTGTCATGAATGGGAGAGTTGGCATCGGGGCAATCGGTGCCGGTGAGATGATTGAGGGAGTCGGGATTGGCGGCGGGGTTACAAGCCTGGGGGTCGGTGTGATCGGTACGATATGGGTAACGATGGGTGGCTTGTCTGTTGGCTGCTTAGGCGGTATTTGAGGTGGCGGTTCAGGCGGCGGTTCAACGGGCGGTCCAAGCGGCGGCTCAATCGGCGGTTCAACGGGCGGTCCAAGCGGCGGCTCGGGGATTTCTCCGGGCCCTGAAACGCAAGGGCACTGCTTCAGGCATTCGTCGATCAGCGACAGGAAATCCGGATCGGGCATATCATCATACAGCGGCCGCTCCGGCGCGATGTGGTCATGATGCAGGATGACCCGACGGCTTTGTTCTTCGTGCCCAAAGAACTCGTACGATACGCGGATGCCCAGGATCCCGCACATTTCTTCCGTCAGGCCGTAATATTGATTGAGCCCATCAAAGGGGAGTTCTTTCCGGTACCGGTTACCGAACACCTCCCTCATATGTATCAGCAAATCGGCCATCCGGATAGATTCCTCTTCATTGGTTGTTTTCACAAGCCCGCCGGTGAGCAGGGCGAGCCCCAACGGATGCATCGCACACAGAAGCAGCGGACAGTCGGGCCCGATCGGTTCGCCCAGAACGCCCATCCATAGTATGTCGAGGGCGGTCGGATTGAACAATTCCGGATTGTCGATCACGTCGGGGTCGGCGAACAATTCCGCGAGCGGCCGGTACCACATCTGGAATTCCGTTGAGATGCGCGCCGGTCCGTATGGCTCCGGATGATATGGAGCGCCCGCGTTCACAGTCAGGCTTGCAAATACGGCCGCGCAAAGGAACAGCGCCAGACCTTTTCTGCGTATGGATGACACGGTCATTCCCTCCTTATGTTAGTCAATCACGAAATCGGAGGCGGATCGGCTGTGATCGATGATCCGGTGCGGAAGGGGCCCCGCCCGTCGTGGTTTGAAGTATCAGGCTGGCAGGCTGTTGTCAGGGTGCTGCCGGTAACGATCGTTTGGCCGCGCGCCCCGGAACAACGCCGGCGGGATGCGCCGCATGAAGAAGCCTAAGGATGATCCAGCCACCCTTCATTTGGTAGAAGAGGACCTGCCGGCCCGCCATGATACACTGTTCCGGGTTCCGGCGTCGGCGTGATGAGGTCCATGAGGCCGGGCCCCGCGTCCGGCCTGAGCGAGGCATGCAGGGGAGAGGGCGTCGGCGTCGGCGTGGGGAAGAGATCGATGAGGCCAGGCCCCGCGTCCGGCCTGAGCGAGGCGTGCATCCGCGAAGGGGTCGGAGCCGGGGTTTCCCCGACGCTTTGCGGCGGAGGGGCGCAGTCGCATTGCCGCTGGACGTCGGCGATCAGGGAAGCGGCGCCGGTCACTTCAGAATACAGCGGGACTTCCCTGTGAAGCTGTTCAAGATGGAGAACGATCCGCCGCCGGTTTCCCTGCGACGGGTCCGCCTGATAGCTGGCGCGTATGCCGAGGATGCCGCACAGCGCTTCCACCTGAGCATAGTACTGCTCCGGCGGCTCGGGCGGCCCTTCTATGCGGTACCGGTTCCCGCAGCTTTCCCGCATCCTCAGCAGCGTCTCCGCAAGGCGCAGGTTTTCCGCCTCGCCGACAGGTTTCAGCAGCCCGCCGGTGATCAGCGCCAGCCCGAGCGGGTGCATGGCGCAGAGCAGGAGCGGGCAATTCGGCCCGATCCGGGCGCCACGGACGCCGGACATCAGCGCTTCGAGGCTGGCTCTGCTGAATAATTCAGGGTTTTCTGTCTGCGCCGGATCGGCGTACAGGTCTGCGGCAGGCTGGAACCAGGGCTGTTTCATCATCTGTTGCTGGGGCTGTTCCGCCATCGGCTGCGGAGGCTGTTGCTGCGGTGGCTGCGGCTGCCCTCCTATCGGCGACGGAAACTGCGGAAGCTGCGGCTGACCTCCTATCGGAGGAGGCTGCTCCGCTGCTTCCGTTGGGCGCAGGGACAGACATCCTGCGCCCGCGAGCAGGACACACAGGATCACGGCGACCCATTTCTTCAGATATGCTGACATGGCAGATACACTCCTTTCACGTGAAACAAGCGACAGGGAAGGGGGCGCCGTCAGATCAGGGAAGCGCGTATTTCTATTGTCTTCAGGGTTGTACGTTCATCATATTCATCCTGAACGCTGTTTGCCGCAGGCAGGATCACGTCTACGGCTTGATGACCCAGGTGGGCTTTGGAACAATTATGAACATCGTCACGACAATGATTGGCATGGTTGGCGTCGGGGTGACCGGCGCCGGCGTGATGATTGAGGGCGGAGGGGTAACATGAGGCAAGAACGCCGGGGCGATCAGCTTGGGGGCCGCCTGCATGGGCGGCTTTCTATGGGATGCCCGTACGGCGTTTCTGGCGGCGGATCAAGCGGCGCGGGCAAGGATTGATGGAGACGTTTGTCGGTCTGATTGGCTGCGTGACGCGCGGAAGGTCGGTCCTGGACATATGCCCTTTGGAGCATCATAGCACAATTTGATTTGAGGTGCAAAATGTCCGGCGCATGTCGCGGAGCGGGCCCCTGTGGCTCTGGACGCCGCGATGAGATGAAAGGTGGGAGCAGTTTTACGCAGGCTTTACACAAACACGGCTGTGGATTTTACATGGATGCCTTATCCTGATGGCGTGCGGATCACCGCACGAAAATCAAGGAGGAGAAATCAATGACCCTTCGAAAAATCCTGGCCCTAGCCCTGATCCTGACCCTGACCGCGGTGAGCGCGCTTGCCCTGGCTGAGTTTGACGCCTCAAAGACCATCGCGGTCGTGTCCCGCGAGGAAGGCAGCGGCACCCGCGGCGCCTTCATCGAGCTGACCGGCGTGATGAAAAGGAACGACGCCGGTCAGGAAGTGGATCATACCTACATTGAGGCCGACTTCGTCAACGGCACGTCCCTGGTGATGACCACGGTCGCTGGCAACGAGTACGCCATCGGCTACGCGTCACTGTCCTCCGTGATCCACGACGAGTCCGTGAAGGCCGTCAGGGTCAGCGGCGTGGAAGCTACGACGGGGAACATCCTGAACGGGAGCTACCCCATCGCCCGTCCCTTCAACGTGGTCACGAAGGGCGAACTGAGCGACCCCCTCGCGCTGGACTTCCTCGCTTTCATCTTGAGCCGGGACGGACAGGCGGTCGTGACTGAAGACGGCCTGGTTTCTGTCGCGACGGATGAAACCGCCGCCTACGCTCCTTCCAATCGTTCGGGCAAGCTCTCCGTGGGCGGCTCCACCTCCGTGGCCCCGGTCATGGAACTGCTGGCCGAGGCGTATACGGCGCTGAATCCGGACGTTCAGATCGACGTGCAGGCCACAGGTTCCACCGCCGGCGTGACCGGGGCCCTGGACGGCGCCTATGGCATCGGCATGGCCTCCCGTGCGCTGAAAAGCAGCGAAAAGGAAGCCGGCGCGCTGGGCACCGCCATCGGCATCGATGGCATCGCCGTGATCGTCCACCCTGAAAATCCGCTGGAAGACCTCAGCATAGAAGAGGTCCGCCAGATCTTCGTCGGCGAAATCACTGTCTGGGCCGAACTGGCGCACTGATCCATGCGGCAAAGGAAAAATATTTCCGAAAGGCTCATGCGGGGGCTGTTCCTGGCCTCCGCGTGCGTCTGCGTTCTGGCGGTCCTTTTGATCTGCGCCTTCCTGTTCCTCAACGGGCTGCCATTCTTCAGCCAGTATTCAGCTCTGGACTTTGTCACCGGGACGGAATGGGCGCCGCTGCGGGGCGTGTTCGGCATCCTGCCGATGATCGTCGGGTCCTTCTATGTGACCCTGGGCGCGCTGCTGTTTGGCGCGCCGGTGGGCATTCTCACCGCCATCCTCATGGCGCGCTTTGCCGGGGAAACGGCGGTGAAGGTCATGAAACCGGCCGTCGCGCTCCTGGCCGGCATTCCCTCGGTGGTCTACGGCTTCTTCGGCATGATGCTGCTGGTGCCCTTCGTGCGCGAGCATGTCGGCGGCACGGGCAAGAGCGTGCTGGTCGCCAGCCTGCTGCTTGGCATCATGATCCTGCCCACCATTATCCAGACCGCGGAGGCGGCCATCAACGCCGTGCCCAATTCCTACTATGAGGGCAGCCTGGCGCTGGGCGCTAGCCATGAAAGCAGCGTGTTCCGCGCCATTGTGCCGGCGGCAAAACCCGGCATCATCTCGGGCCTGGTGCTGGGCATCGGCCGCGCCATCGGGGAGACGACGGCCATCATCATGGTCGCGGGCAACAATCCCCGTTTGCCGGGGGATATCCTCAAGGGCGTGCGCACCCTGACGGTCAATGTGCTCATGGAGATGGGCTACGCGGCCGACCTGCACCGGGAATCCCTCATCGCGACAGGCGTGGTGCTGTTCAGCATCGTCATGGCCATCAATTTCATCTTTTCCTTCATCAACCGCAGGAGGGTCGTCCAGTGAGCGCGCATGTGATCCCGAAGCCTTATACGGCCAACATCCCGGTCCCCGCCAGGCGGCGGCACTGGGGCTCTTTGGCCCTCAAGGGGCTGTGCTGGCTTGCGGGGGCGATCACGGTCGGGGTGCTCCTGCTGATCGTGGCGTACATCTGCGTACGCGGCATCCCCTATCTGACGCCTTCCCTGTTTGAGATCAAGTACACGTCCAAAAACGTGTCCATGTTCCACGCCATCGTGAACACGCTGTCCATGACCGCGCTTTCGCTCCTGTTCTCGGTGCCGCTTGGGGTGTTCGGCGGCATCTATCTCGCGGAATACGCGAAACCGGGCAGCCGCCTGGTCAAGCTGATCCGCGTCACGGCGGAGACCCTGGCGGGCATCCCCTCCATCGTTTACGCCCTGTTTGGCATGCTGGCCTTTGTCGTTACCCTGGGCATGGGCAACTCCCTCCTTGCCGGCGCCCTGACGCTTGGGATCATGACCCTGCCGCTCATCCTGCGCCAGACGGAGGAATCCCTTCTGTCCGTGCCCCTGAGCTACCGGGAGGGCAGCTTCGGCCTGGGGGCGGGCAAGCTGCGCACCACCATGCGCATCGTGCTGCCGGTGGCGATGCCGGGCATCCTGGCAGCGGTGCTGCTGTCCATCGGGCGGATCTCGGGGGAAACGGCAGCCCTCATCTATACCTCAGGCACCGTGGCCCGCATCGCGGGGCTTTCCGATTCGGGCCGCACGCTGGCGGTGCACCTCTTCCAGCTGCAGCAGGAAGGGCGGCATGTGAACGAGGCGTTCGCGACAGCCGTGGTGCTGCTGGTCATCGTGGCGCTCATGAACGCGCTGTCTTCCTTGATCGCGAAGAAACTGACCAGGAAAGGCTGACACGATGACGAACTTCGCCCAGAACAGCAGAAC